>JBIIRP010000105.1:0-5818 GCA_044341475.1 Flavobacteriales bacterium
CATCGTGATCCTCGGTCAGAATCCCGGAACGAACCACCCCCGCATGCTCAGCGCCCTCCAGCGGGCCAAAGCAAACGGCGCCGTCATCCTGTCCGTCAATCCCCTCAAGGAAGCGGGCCTCGTGGCCTTCAAAAATCCCCAGCAGCTCTCCGGCGCGCTCGGCCGCAAAACCGCGCTCACCGACCTCTACGTGCAGGTGCGGATCAACGGGGACCTCGCGCTGTTGCAAGCGTGGGCCCACCTGCTCCTGCAGGCAGAACGCGAGAACCCCGGAACGGCGCTGGACGCGGACTTCATCGCGGCCCACACCGACGGGTTCGAGGCGTGGAAAGCGCACGTGTCGGCCCTGGATTTAGACGCGTTGATTGCGGCCTCCGGGGTGCCCGAGGAGGTCGTCCGCCAGGGCGCCGAATTGCTGCGGACCCGGCGCAAAATCATCGCCTGCTGGGCCATGGGCCTCACCCAGCACCACAACGCGGTCGTCACCATCCAGGAAGTGGTCAACCTGCTGCTGGCAAAGGGCAGCATCGGCAAACCCGGCGCGGGGACCTGTCCCGTGCGCGGCCATTCGAACGTGCAGGGCGACCGGACGATGGGCATCTACGAAAAGCCGTCCCCGGCCTTCCTCGACCGGCTCGGGGCGCACTTCGGCTTCGAGCCGCCGCGGGCCCACGGCCTCGACGTGGTCGACGGGATCCGCGCCATGCACGTAGGCCGCATCGGGGTCTTCTTTGCGATGGGCGGCAACTTCCTGTCCGCCAGCCCGGACACGCACTTTACGGCGGAGGCGCTGCGGCGCACCCGGCTCACCGTCCACGTCTCGACGAAGCTCAACCGCAGCCACCTGATTACCGGGGAAGAAGCCCTGATCCTGCCGTGTCTGGCGCGGACGGACCGGGACGACACCGGGGGCGAGCTGCAGTTCGTGACGACCGAGAATTCGATGGGGGTGGTGCAGGCCTCGCGGGGCAACCTGCGGCCGGTTTCGGGAGATTTGCTCAGCGAGCCGGCCATCGTCTGCCGACTGGCGCTCGCGCTGTTCCCGCCAGAATCGCCGGGGGGGAGACTGCCGTGGCGTCGGTATTTGGCCCACTACGACCACATCCGAGCGGACATCGAACAGGTCATCCCCGGCTTCGACCGGTACTCCGAGCGGGCCCAGGTGCGCGGCGGCTTCTACCTGCCAAACTCCGCGCGCGAAAACGCCTACCCCACGCCCACCGGACGCGCGCAATTCACGCGCTCGACCGTCGAGCAGCACCCGCTGGCGCCGGGCGAACTGGTCATGATGTCGCTGCGCAGCCACGACCAATTCAACACCACCATCTACGGACTCGACGACCGGTACCGCGGCATCCGCTCGGAACGGCGCGTGCTGTTCCTCCATCCCGACGACGCGGCAGAGCGCGGCCTCTCGGAGGGGGATGCCGTGGACCTCGTCAACGCCCACGGCGGCGTACGGCGCATCGCGCGCAACTTCCTCGCCATCCCGTACGACATCCCGCGCGGCTGCTGCGCGACGTACTACCCCGAGGCGAACGTGCTCGTTCCCATCGATTCTGTCGCAGAACGGAGCAACACACCGACCTCCAAATTCGTGGTCATCACCCTCGAACGCCACGGGGCACCGGAGCCGGCCGCAGCCGGCCCCGGTGAACGCCCTCAGTAACGGACGCGCACACGCACCTCTCCAGAGGAGCAGTTTGAGCGCAGTCCGAGCACGTAAAACCAGCCCCATGCAGAGGTGTGAAACGCTGCACGCAGGTTCGCTGCGTCCATGATGTAGCCCACGAAGTGGTGCTTCCCTTGGACACGGACACAGATTTCCAGCGTGCCCGGACGGCACGCGATGCCTTCCAGCCAGTTTTGGTACTCCACTTGAAAGCGCGCGCAATCCCGCTGGAATGCAGCGCGCTTTTGTACGCTCGTGAACAGGCGCGCACGAGCCCCTCCCGAACGGGAGGTGGTTGAGGCCAGGATGGTGTTCCACTCCAGGATTTCAATTGCTTGAAAACCCGCACTCTGGGGGAAGGATGCCCCCCCTTGCTTGAAAGAAAATGACATAGGACCTACGGTTTAGACACACTACCTCCATGGTAGTGCCGATCGGTAGGGTCCTCTGCGCTGTGGCAGGTCGTTCCGTAGGCTTCGCGCTACGGCAATTCATCCATCGAGGGCACAAAGAAAAAACAAGATTTTGAGAAAGTCAAGTTTTCGGCCAACTTTTTTCGAAAAAAACTTGACTTTGATTTCTGAAGGCAATATTTTTGCAGGTTCGGACGTAAAAAAATATAGGATTCGCGGCCCCCAGGGCCTTCGCAATCCAGGCCTTTAGGCAAACACCGCAGGAACTCCTTGTTCCTCGGGTACGCACTCGCCCTGCACCTCGCGGGTGGGTCACTTTCGTTGTGCATCGTTCCCCATGCGGCATCCGCCATTCCGGGTGCCGCCTGCTGTTTTCGTCATCTTAAAAACCCATTTCCATGCGCAAACACGCTGCTGTGCTTCTGCCTTTGTCCTCCAGTGCCTTCGTGGCTGCCTGCCGCACTGCCTATGCGTCCGACCCGACTGTTCCCGTGGCCGAACTGCCGGAAGCAGACCGCAGCTCCGATCCGTTTTTACTCTCCCTGGCCACCGCCGGGTGTGAACGCGAATTCAGCACACTGGTCGGCTTGATGTGCGCTGCGCTGTTCAGCAGGAATGCGCAGGTGCCCTGCGCCAAACTCGCAGCATGCACAGCCTCAAACGACATCAACGCCTGGCCCACCCGGTTCGCCCTGGAATCCCACACCCATCCCCTCTACGGCTCGGGCTGGCTCTCCCCTGCCGTTTGGAAAGACGCGGAAATCAGCCATGTCGCACTCGGGAAGGCAGCCATCGACGCACTGCACCTCCACGACGTCATGGAATGGGCGAAGCGCGCACACCCGGAGAAGGAACTCCCGGATTTGCTGCACGAATGGGCGAGCCGCGAGCGCTACGATCCGCACCCGGGCGAGGAGTATGCCGCCGCACTCCACCAGCGAAAAGACGACCCGCGGGTGGACTTTGTGCGTTCCTGCTCTGAGGTGGAGATTGAGCAGAAACTCCTTTTGGCCGCTGCCGGGTACTGGCTCCTGTCGCCCGCCCCCTTTCACCTCGACCGCGCCCTGGCGAAGGTGGAAACGCGCGTCCTCGTGCGCCACCCGGCAGCCCAAACCATCCGCAGCCCCACCCATCCCTTCTACACCACCGGCCTCCTCGATTCCTTTCTCGATGCGCAAGGCCAGGTCGAAAAGGTCCGGCTCGCGCAGCCCATCGCCGCCGCCCTGCAGCTGCCCGCGCCGCCGGCCTCCCACCAGCACCATCCCGCGCTGCACGTGACTCGCCCGCAGGACATTGCAGAAATCCAGCTCGACTTCCCCGCCGCGCTGCACGCCGAACTCGCCACCTATGCTGCAACCCTGCAGCCGCGTGCCTTCGCCCGCTTTTGCGCCCGCATGCGCGCATCCCGCAGCTCGCCTGCATTTTTAGGGATGCTCTACGGCGGGCCGGGCACCGGAAAGACGGAGTGGGTGCGCCAAATCGCACGCTCCACCGGACGGCCTTTGGTGGAAATCGAGCTCAGCGGATTGCGCGACATGTACCTCGGGCAGTCCGAACAGCTCGTTTTCACCCTCTTCCGAGCCCTGGAAGAGGCCGCGAAGGCGCACGAGCGCGCACCGGTCGTGCTGTTCGACGAAGCCGACGGGTTTTTCAGCCACCGCCGCGGCCATGCGGGCAGTGAAACCTCCACTGAAACAAACATGAAAACCATCTTCCTGAAAGAGCTCCAGCGCTTTACGGGCATTGCCTTTGCCACGTGCAACCACACGGACCATTTGGACGCTGCCTTCGAACGGCGCTTTCCCGTGCGGGTCGCCTTTCCGCACCCCGATCGGGATGCCCGATTCCGCATGCTTCGGCAGCGGTTTCCCCGCTGGAGACAGCGGGAACTTCGCCACCTGGCTTCGGCCTGGAGTTTCACCGGTGCCCAAGTGCAGAACCTCTGCATCAAAGCCCACATGCACGGCATCGCACGCAACGACTTCGGCCGGCTCGAGTCGCTGCTTTCCACCGAAATCCGCGGGTGGAACCCTGCCTACTCCCCCATCGGCTACACCACACCCGCACAATGAGGTCGATCGCTGAACGCTTCCCGACCTGCCATCCGCCCCGCTACGTTTTCCACGCGAGTCCACGATTCAACCGCAGCCGCATCGCCCGGGAAGGCCTTCGCCCCCACACAGCCATCACGGTGCACGGGAAATCACCTCCCCTGGTCTACGCGATGTGCATTTCCGAGGGCGCTCCCTTGTGCTGGACGTGGTACCCCCTATGCCTCGGAGAATGCCTCGTCGAAGTGCAACCGCACGCCGTGCCGCGCTACCTCACCTGCGAACTGGCCACGCCCGAGCTGGTGGCTGAGGCGTACGACTTTTGGCGCATCTCCACCGAAGGACTTTCCGCACCCTGGTTTGTGGACCTCATCGGGGAGATGGACTTCCGCCGGGATGCTCCCGGCATCGCTTATGTCTGCACGCCCCAGCACATTCCCGCCTCGCTGCTGACGCGGTTCCAACTCGTTCGCCGACCGCGTCCCAGTACCTCTTCGTTTTTTCTTTCACCCGCACATTCCAATTCCCATGCCTAACCACCTTTTCGCCCCCCTCACCGCTTTCGCAAACGGCTTTGCCGCAGAGCACGCCCTGCTTTCCCGCACTCCCTATGCCCCTGAAGTGCTGATCATCGGCACGTTCAATCCGGCACCACAGGCTGAACTTTACAATCCTGCCGATTTCTTCTACGGGCGCAACTACTTCTGGCCGGTTTGGGGCCACCTCGGAGGCCACGCTGACCACGATGGAAACGCTGTGGCGGAAGGCGGGATGCGGCGCCACCGACTCGACCGCCTGCCGCTCTCTGCTTCCGGCCCGTGGCCGGGGGTGCTCGGGCTGTGCACCCAGTTCCGCCTCACATTTGCGGACCTCGTCGAGTCCATCGATGCGCCGGTCCGCGATTTTTCTGACCGTCAGGTCGATGCGTTTCTCCGCGCAGGTCAGGCAAAGCCAAACACCCAGACCATCCTGAACTACCTGGAAGCCACCCCGAGCATCCGGTTTGTCTATGCCACCACGCGGTTCCAGCAGGTGCCTGCCTTGCTCACCGCGTGGCAGGCTGTGGTACGGGGGCTTCGCCCGGGCATTCAGTCAGGTCACCTGCTCACCCCGAGTGGCCAAGGTGTGGGCGCAAACTTCCCCGGCATGTCCCGGACGGCAACCCTGGCCCACCACTGGCGCCACCAAAACTCGGCCCATGGCGACGCCCACTCCACCGCGCTTCTGCTACGTCCCGGGTTCACCCGACTCGATGCGGACTGGCTGCACAGCCGGGTGCACGGATGAAATCCTGTCCCGCGGGTTCTATCTTTGCAGACCCTGCGGGAATAGCTCAGTTGGTAGAGCGCAACTCTCCCAAGGTTGAGGTCGCGGGTTCGAATCCCGTTTCCCGCTCGCAGACGCGCCCCGGTCCCCACGGCCGGGGCGCCTACATTTACGCCCGTGCCTGAGCATGCCTTCCGCCGCCATTTCGCGACCCTCCTCGGAGGCAACTGCGCCGCGTTCGCCCTCCAAATCGCCGCCGCCCCCGTCCTGACGCGCCTTTTCACCCCGGAAGACTTCGGGATGTACGCAAACGCGATGGCGCTGGCGGCCCTCCTGGCGGTCGTGGGCGCCGGCCGCTACGAGCAGGCCATCGTGCGGGCGGGCGGCGAGGCGCTCGGCCTGGCGCGCATGACGCT
>JBIIRP010000153.1:0-4153 GCA_044341475.1 Flavobacteriales bacterium
GACGAAAAGGTGGTTCCAGCGGCGGTGGGCCGTGCTGGGTGCTGCTGTCCTCGTGGTGGGATGTGCGCAGCAGGCGGTGGTGCAGCCGGGGCATTTTCCTGCGCCGGTGTTTCCGCTGGCGTCGGGTCCGCGTGCCGCGGACCAAATCGAGCTCGGACGCCTTCTCTTCTACGACACAGACCTGTCGGCCGATGGATCGGTGGCGTGCGCGTCGTGCCACCGGCAGGCGTTTGGCTTCTCAGACGGTGGCAACCGGCTGAGTGCAGGCATCCACGGAAAACTAGGGACCCGCCACACACCGGCCTTGTCGAATGTGGCCTGGCACCACACCTTTATGTGGGACGGCCGCCTGGACGACCTCGTGGCCATGCCGCTTGCGCCCATCGAAGCGGATTTCGAGATGGCGTCGGATACGGGGGCGATCGCAGCGCGTTTGGCCGCGCGACCGGAGATGGTGCGGGCGTTTCGCAAGGCGTTCGGCAAGGGCGGGGTGACGGGCGCGCGCGTCCTGGTCGCGCTCGCCGCGTTCCAAACCACCCTCATCTCGGCCGATGCGCCGTTCGACCGCATGCTGCGCGGCGAACTGCGGTTTTCTGAGCCGGAAGCCCGCGGTTACGAGCTCTTCGGCATCCACTGCCACCGGTGCCACGAAGAGCCGGTGATGACCGATTTCACCTTCGTCAACATCGGGCTGGACCGCCACGAGGCCGACCCCCTGCTCGCCGACGTGACAGGCAATCCGAAGGACAGCGGCTCCGTCCGCATCCCGAGCCTCCGGAATGTCGCTGCATCAGCGCCTTACATGCACGACGGGCGGTTTGCGACCCTCGAGGAGGTGATGGCCTTCTACGTCCACGACGTCGTGGACAACGGACGGTTGAATGCGCGCATGCCGGCCGTCATCGAACTTTCCGAGCGCGATCAAACCGACCTCATCGCCTTCCTGCACACCCTCACCGACAGCACCTACCTGACTGACCCGCGGCTCGCGGCTCCGCGGCGCGCCGGCCGACCTTAAGCCCACGACCGGGTAGGGTCGAGCCACACGGTGTCGTCGGAAAGGCGCGGGCAGTTCTGCAGGTGCAGGCCGCCGCTTTCGGGAATGTCCTCGAAGACGGTGAAGTGCGTGCATTCGGCCGGAAGGGTCTCGAAAACAAGGGAGTACCAGCCGGGCTCGGGGAAGTGGTGCCAGTCCGGGTAGGCCGCGACATTGTGGATGCTGAGCAAGCGACCGGTGGCGCCCGTGGTGGTGCAGTGGATGGTGGTGGTGGGCCAAATTCGGTAACCGGCCCCGCCTTGCGCGCGGACGTGGACGACGATGGTGCTGCCGGGGACGGCGACGGGACGTTCGGAGTGCATGTGCGGGTCGGGACACGATCGGGCGCCCTGGTTACAACGCGAAATCGGGGCGGGGTCGTGCGTGGGTTTGCAGAATTTGGCGCGTCCGGCGCGAAGCGGCGAACGCAAGAACCCCAGACCTTCGCACCCATGGAAACCCGACTGCTCGAGCGCATTGTCGCGCCTGGAACGCCGCATTTCGTGGGCGATGGATTCCGCGTGCACACCTTCATTCCCGGCGGCCCGGGCCTCGAAATGGAGCGGCTGGACCCCTTCATCATGCTGGACTACAATCCCTTGCACTACTTCCCGCCGACGGAAGTGCCGCGCGGGGTAGGCGTGCATCCGCACCGGGGGTTCGAAACGGTGACGGTGGCGCTCCGCGGTCGCATCGCCCACCACGACAGTGCGGGCGGTGGCGGGACCATCGGCGAAGGTGGGGTGCAGTGGATGACGGCGGGCAGCGGGGTGCTGCACAAGGAATACCACGCGGCCGACTTCGCCCGGTCCGGCGGGGAGTTTCACATGATCCAGCTGTGGGTGAACCTTCCCGCGGCCCAGAAGATGACGGCGCCGCGCTACCAAGCGCTCGACGCGCACGACATCCCCGTGGTCACCCTGCCCGATGGCGGTGGCACGGTGGCCGTGATTGCGGGGGATTTCGCCGGGGTCGCAGGCGCCGCGTCAACCTTCAGCCCGGCGGACCTGTGGCGCGTGGAACTCGCTCCCCACGGTCAGATTCGTTTCTCGCGTCCCGCGGAGTGGACGGTGGCGGCGCTCATCGCCCGCGGGGCAGTCGAGGCTTCAGGCGGTGTCGAAATTCCCCAGGACCACTTCGGGGTCTTCCGCGCGCAGGGGACCGAGGTGGAGCTGATAGCGGGGGAGGAGGGAGCGACGGTGCTTGTTCTCGCGGGCGAGCCGCTCCGTGAGCCCATCGCGGCACATGGGCCCTTCGTGATGAACACCCGGGCGCAGCTGCTCGAGGCCTTCACGGATTTTCAGGCCGGGCGGTTTGGCCATCTCGACGACTGAATCGGCCGGCATCACAGCCACTTCCGCCAGCGGAAAAACGCCCACGTGACCAGCGACGAAACGACCATCAGGCCCACCCCAAACACATAGCCGTACGTCCAGTCCGTTTCGGGCATGTTCTTGAAATTCATGCCATACACCGAGGCAATCAGGGTCGGCGGCATGAACAGCACGGTCACCACGGTGAAGATCCGGATGACGCGGTTTTGCTCCATGTTGACGATGCCGAGGAAGGTGTTTTGGAGGAATTCGAGCCGCTGGAAATTGAACGCGCAGTGGTCGACGAGGGATTCCACGTCCTCGTGCATGACGCGCAGGGTGTCCAAATGCGTCCTCGGAAAGAGGTGGGACCGCTGCAAACCGCTGATGATCCGAAGCTTTTCGGCAATGTTCTCCCGCAAGGCAATGGTCCATTGCTGCAGGTGGGCCACCTCGATGAGCAACTCGCGGTCCGTGACGCGCTTCTCCGCAAGCCGGGTGTGGATTACGGAAATGGAATCCGACATGTGCTCGATGAGGTCCGCGTCGATGTCGATGCGGGCTTCCAGGATGGCAAGGAGGATGTCGTCGCCTACGGCCAAACCGCCGGATTCGATCCGGCGGATGGTGTCCTCAAACGAACGGTAGGCCCGGTTGCGCTGGGAGAACAGGGTACTCCCACGCAGCTTGAACGACACCGGCTCCGAGCTGTACGTCGTGCCTTCAGGCCGAATGAAGTTCAGGTTGATCCCGATTTCATCGCTCCCCTCGAAGAACCGGGAACTCGACTCGATTTCCCGCCGGTGGGGAGCAGAAAACAGCCGCACTCCGCAGACCTCCTCCACCCCGTGGACTTCGGCGTCCGAGGCCGCGAGCAGATCGAGCCAGACCGCCCCTTTCCAGTCGGCCCGGTTGCCGCTGGGGTCTGCGACAAGCCGGTCTTCCGAGCGGCTGTAGGCGGTGACCATGGAGTTACTCCACGGAGGACGTGGCCCGTTCGAAGGCCTTGCGCAGGCTTTCGACGTTCGGACAATCCACAGAATCGACGCCCATGATCACGGCTTGGACATTTACGATGGGGTCGCAGACTTCGCCGATGGCCGGCCCTTTCTCGTCAATCTCCGCAAACGCTGCCGTCACTTCGTTGTCAAACTTCTCCTGGATTTCCGGGGAAGGCTCGACGCCTGACCGCATCGCTTCCATGTACGCGTCGATGGTCTCTTTGTGTTCTTCGAGCAAGTCGGCATACGTGGCGAAGACGATTTCTGAAGCTTCGAGGCAATCGCAGGCGTCGTGGAGGTCTTCGACGTGGATTTCGCTGACGCTTTGCTTGCAGCCCGTTGCACACAGGACCGCGAGTACGAGGAGGGTCGGGAATTTCATCGGTAGGGTGATTTCGGGTGCCAAGGTAGAGGTTCGGAAGGGATGCCCGAAAATTCAACGGAACACAATGCCCGGCCTCCTTGCAGAAGTGCGGTCGGGAACTACATTTGCGCCGATTCTGTCGCAGGATGGAAGCAAGCTTTGAAATCGAAATCACACAAATTGCTCCAAATGAATAAGTTGTTTGCCCTTCTCGCCATCGCCGGGATGGTGCTCGTGCAGTCGGCTGCGCCGGTTGTTGCACAGGATCCTGCCACAGAGCAGGCGGCTCCGGCCGATTCTTCGGTTGCAGCGGATACTACCGCCACAGAAGCTGCAGGTGATGCCGCGGCGACTGCCCCTGCAGAAGGCGAAAAGGAAGTGCTCAGCTTCCACCAAACGGTGAAGCGTTACTTCATCGAGGGAGGTGCTGCCTTCATGG
>JBIIRP010000106.1:0-5802 GCA_044341475.1 Flavobacteriales bacterium
GGAGGACGATTATCCGATCAACCTCCGATTTGCAGAAGAAGCCCGCTACGATGTCGATGCGTTGATGAACCAAAAAATCATCTTCCGCAGCCCGAGCGATGGCCAAATCAAGGAAGTCCCCATCAGTGCCGTGGCCACGCCGGCCCGCGGAACGACCTTCAGCGCCGTGAAACGGAAGGACCTGGACCGGGTCATCACACTGAGCTCGAACGTGCTTGAGGGGGCCAACGCGAATGAGATTGTCGGTCTGATGAAGGAGAAGTTGGCGGACTACCAGGTGCCCGAAGGCGTTTCTTGGACATTCACCGGCCAGCAAGAAGAGCAAGCAAAAGAGCTTGCATTCCTTTCGAAAGCCTTGCTCGCAGCACTCTTCCTCATCTTCCTCATCATCGTAGCCCAATTCAACTCGGTTTCCCGGCCCTTTATCATCGGATTCAGCGTGGTATTCAGCTTGATCGGGGTGTTGCTCGGTTTGGTCATCTTCCGCATGGATTTCGTCATCATCATGACCATGATCGGCATCATTTCGCTCGCGGGCGTGGTGGTGAACAATGCCATCGTGCTCATCGACTACACGGACCTCGTCACCACCCGGGCGGCCACCGAACGGGGAGTCGAGCGCATTCCTTTCGCGGAGGTGACCCGCGCCATCATCGAGGGCGGAAAAACGCGCTTGCGTCCGGTCTTGCTCACCGCCATCACGACGGTCCTAGGTCTCTACCCGCTTGCGGTGGGCTTCAACATCGACTTCTTTACGCTGATCTCTGAGTACGATGCGAACATCTACATGGGCGGAGACAACAACGTCTTCTGGAAGCCGATGAGCTGGGCCATCATCTATGGCCTCACCTTCGCCACCTTCCTCACGCTCGTCATCGTACCGGTGATGTACTGGTGGATGCTGCGGATGAAGTATAAGTACCTGTGGAAGGAGGGGGTTTGAGTTTTCGCGGCTGCGCCGCTGCGCGGCTGCGCCGCGAGTTTACAGTTTGAGTTTCAGTTTGAGTTTTCGCCGCTGCGCGGCTAGTTTGAGTTTCCGCCGCTGCGCGGCTAGTTTGAGTTTCCGCCGCTGCGCGGCTAGTTTGGAGTTTGAGTTTTCGCGGCTGCGCCGCTAGTTTGGAGTTTGAGTTTTCGCGGCTGCGCGGCTAGTTTGGAGTTTGAGTTTTCGCGGCTGCGCCGCTAGTTTGAGTTTGAGTTTGCGTTTCGAACTAGTCCACCCAGACGAAACCTCGCTCTCAACCTCAACCTCGCTCTCAACCCCAACCCCAACCTCAACCTCGTCCTCGTCCTCGTCCTCGTCCTCAACCTCGTCCTCAACCTCAACCTCGTTCTGTGCGGCGCAGCCGCACTCGCTCTCGTTCTGCGGCGCAGCCGCCCCCTTACCCTCCCCTCTGCACCCTCTGGACCCGGGCGGGGATGCGGGTGAGGAGTTCGTAGGGGATGGTGTCGGCGGCGGCGGCGACGTCTTCGATGCGGGGTGATGCGCCGAAGAGGGTGGCTTCGTCGCCGGCAGCGGCATGGGGGATGTAGGTGACGTCGACGAGGGTCATGTCCATGCAGACCCGGCCTACGACGGGGGCGAGGAGGCCGCGGATGGAGACGTGGCCGCGGCCGTTTGAGAGGTGGCGGGGGTAGCCGTCGGCGTAACCGACGGGGATGACCGCGATTTGGCGCTCGTGGTCGGCGGCATCGGTGCAGCCGTAGCCGACTCCTTCGCCCGCCGGAACCCGCCGCACGAGCGAAATCGACGTGCGAAACGTCACTGCGGGCGACCAGGTCCAGGGCAGGCCGGTGCCGCCGATGCCGAACAGGCCGATGCCGAGGCGGACGTAATCGAAGGCCGCTTCCGGAAAGCGAAGGAGGCCGGCGGTGTTGAGCAGGTGGCGTTTCAGTGGGTGCTGGCCGGTGGGGTCAGATGCGCGGAGCTGGGTCCAGGCGGCCTCGAATCGCTGGATTTGGAGGCGGGTGAAGGCATCGTGCTGGGGGTCGTCGGCGGACGCCAAATGCGAGAACACCGTCTCGACCCGGACGAGGTGCCCCGCCGACTGCAGCCACGTGCACAGACCCTCGAGGTCCGATTCGGAAAAGCCCAGCCGGTGCATGCCGGTGTCTACTTTGAGGTGGACAGGCCACGGGCGCTGCGGGGCGAGTTCCTCGACGGCATGGGCAAAAGCCGCTGCATGACCCGGGCTATAAAGCTCAGGTTCAAGGTGATGCGCAATCAATGCGCCGAAGGTCGCCGGATCGGGATTGAAGACGAGGATGCGCGCCTCGATGCCCGCCTGCCGCAGCTCGACCCCTTCCTCCGTACAGGCCACCGCGAGAATTTCGGTGCCGTGGTAGGTCAGCAGTCGCGCCAAATCCGCCCCACCCACTCCATATCCCGACGCCTTGATGACGGCAATCAGCCCGGTATGCAAGCCGGCGACCCGCCGGAGGTGTCCGCGCACCAGGCTGAGGTTCGTGGCAATCGCCTCCAGGTCCAGCTCGAGCACGGTCACATTTCCGCGCCTGAGCAACGGATCGAGGAACCGCTCAAACCGATCCGCCCGCGGACCTTTCACGAGCACGTGGTGGCCGAGGAAGGGGTTGTCGGTTTGGAGCGCGATGAGGGCGGTTTCGGTGGAAGGGAAGAAGGAGGTTGAGGGCGAGGACGAGGTTGGGGTTGAGGTTGAGGACGAGGTGATGTGCCAAAGGCGGGACAGGCCTGCAGAAGCGGCAAGGGCCAGCAGGCGCTCGGTTGCCTCGGGTCCAGACGAGCCGGGAATGGGACCGATGATGGCGGAACGCGGCGCGTCCCCGGGCAGTCGGCACAGGTCGTTCAGCGCCCATTCAAGTGCACTCCAATCGTTCGTGTAGGCGTCCGAGATGACCCAGGTTCCGCCTGGGGTGCGCAGCCGCTGCATCCGCAAGTCGACGGGCGTGAGACCGGCCAAACGGGCCGCCACCCTCGGCAACGGCTCGCCTAACCGCAGCGCACAGAGCGCCGCCGTCAACGCGTTCCGGACGGCGAGCTCCCCGGGAATCGGCAGGGTCGCCACCGCTTCCTCGTCCCCCCAGACCAGCCGCAGTCCCGTGGCCCCGTCCGGCATCGCCAGCACGTCGGCCTGCAGCTCGGCCCCCGACCCCATCCCGCCCCACGTCACCACAGCCACCCCCGCCTCCCCGCACAACGCCCGCCCGGCCGCCAAATCCCCCGGCATCACCACCTCCAGGCATCCCCGGAACAGGCGCACCTTTTCGAGGTGCAGCGCCTCGGAACTGGCAAAATGCTCCAGGTGCGCATCGCCGAGGTGGGTCAGGCAGCCGATGTCAGGCCGCACACAGTCGGCCAGTCGGGCCATTTCGCCGGGGTGGGAAATACCGACTTCGATGAGGGCCCAGCGGTGGTGGGGGCGGATGCCGAAGAGGGCGACCGGGACACCGATTTGGCTGTTGAAGCTGCGCGGGCTGCGGTGGATGCCGTCGCCGAGCAGGTGGGCGAGCCACTCCTTGACCACCGTTTTGCCGTTGCTGCCGGTCAGCGCGAGCACCGGCACGCCTGCGGCGTCGCGCCAAACCGAGGCACAGGCCTGCGCTGCGGCGATGGGATCGGCAGCAACAACCACATCGGAATCCGGCAGGTGCTGCGGACCGGGGTCTTGGGCGACGATGAACCGGCGGATTCCTGCGGCGTGGGCTTCGGTGAGGTGGTCGTGGCCGTCGTGCCAGGTCCCGCGGATGGCGAGAAACACGGCATCGATCGTTGTGGACCGGGCTTCAAGCGTTCGGGTATCGAAGACGAGCTCAAGATGTCCGCCCGCAGCGGGACCGTCCAGGCGTCCGCCACAACGGGCGGCCCACTGGCGCCACACTTCCGGGCTCATCCCGCCGTTCCGCCGGAGCGTGCGGCGCGGCGGCGCGCCTCGACGAAGGCCTGTCGGGTGAGCGGGATGTACCGGTCTTTTTCGCCGATTTCTACCGTATCGTCTCCTCCGGCGATCCGGTGTGAAAAGTGGGCTGGCCGTCCGGTCTCCACGCAGACGGCGTGGAGTTTGGTCACCTCCTCCGCCCGAGCGAGCAGTTCCGGCATGCACCCGAACGGACGCCCGGCAAAATCGAGGTCGAGCCCGGCGGCAATCACACGGATTCCGCTGTCCGCGAGTTCCGCGCACAGTCCAGGCAAGGCATCATCGAAGAACTGCACTTCATCGATGGCCACGATGGTCACGGGCGATTGCAGGCCCGCGAGGTGCGCGCGCAAGGCCTCACTCGAAGCGACGGCGACCGACGGCAACGCGTTCGCGTCGTGCGACGTCACGGCATCCGCATTGTAGCGCACGTCCACGGAATGCTTGAAAATGAGGGTGGGCTGGTGGGCAATGCGTGCGCGGCGGATGCGGCGCAGGAGCTCCTCCGTTTTGCCCGAAAACATGGGGCCACAAATCACCTCGATGCGGCCTTCGCCGAGGCCGGTGTGCTGCAACGGGGCGTGGTCTTCGTGCGGAACGGGGGTCACGCTGCCGAAGGTACGTCGCTGCCTACATTCGTGGCCATGCGCACAGGAATCCTAGGGGCGTTCGTCGCCGGAGCAGCAATTATCGCCGGGTGCGGCACGACGCCGGGTGAGGGCGGGGTCGCACGCATCGTGGGCCAGGTGGAAGTGGAACGCCGCATCGTGCTGACGAATCCGGCCAGTGCGGTCGATACGGTCGCAGGCGCGGACCGAGACGTGTTCATCACCTACGGCGACCGGGTAGGTCCGGACGACCGGGTGTGGACAAACCCCGAGGGCGAGTTCGCCATCGACGGGTTGCGGCCGGGCACGTACACGCTCTATGTGTACAGCGGGGATACGCTCGCGGGGAGCAATGCGCCGGAGGTGGCGGTGAAGCGGACAATCGAGATTGCTCGGCGGGAGCGGGAAGCGGATGCCGGGGTATTCCTCGTGGTGGAGGAATGGTGAGGATCCTGCTGCTTGCGGCACTTTGTATAGGGGCCGGCCACGCCTCGGGCCAGTGGTCGACTTCTGGCACGTGGACGTCCTTCGGCGTGGACCAAACCCTCTCCCCCCGCCTCTCCTGCTCGCTCACCGGCGAAGCCCGGTTGGACCTCACCGCTCCACAACTCGACGCCGTGCTCTTCGAAGGTGCGCTCCAGCGCGAGTGGGGCCGCTGGGACCTCTCGACCTCCTGCCGCGTCGATGGCGCACCGGGCGATGCGCTGCTCACCACGCGCGGCACCCTGCGCATCGCCACGAGCCTTCCGCTGCCCTCGGGCGGCAAGCTCACGGCCCGAGTGGGCTACCAGCGGTCGAGTTCGGGAACGGTGTGGGGTGAAGGGGCGGCGGCGGATTTGGCCCGCGAGGCGGTGCGGCTGCGGCTGGGCGCGGTCGGGGCCCGCCGGCCGGCCGGGTGGCGTCCGGGAATTTCGGCGGAGTGCTTCGGCCGGCCGGTGGACGTTGCTCCCGGGACGGTCCGGTGGGGCCTCACGGACCTCCGCCTGCGGGCAGACCTCGATTTCGACCTGCCATCCCGCATGGCGCTGACCACCGGGTACCAATTCGAGCGCCCGTTCTACTCGGCGGATCCCCACCGCGTCCACACCCTCCGCCTCGTCCTCACCCTCTCCCGCCCCCAACCTCAACCTCGCTCTCAACCCCAACCTCAACCTCGCCCTCAACCTCAACCTTCTCGCGTCCTCGACCGCTCCGGCCGTCCGTGGCCTGGCGGTGAGGTGGAGGGGGTGCAGCCGTGCACGGCCGAGGCGGTCCGGCTGGGTGCCGCGCATACGGCGGGTGAGCCGGTGGACTGGGTGCTGCTG
>JBIIRP010000107.1:0-5785 GCA_044341475.1 Flavobacteriales bacterium
AATACTTCGCCGAAAATCCTCGCCGCCACCAACAGGATGAGGAGATTCGTGAAGAAGGGCAATTCAAAATGCGTTTCGTTCATCGTTCAGCAGGTTACCCGGTTTCCAAAACAACACCCTACGCAGTTCTAAATCTCAGCAAAATCCTACATCCAGGGCGAATGCTACACATGCTTGCGGCCTGTGCACGAACGCCTCCATGATTCCGCAAGAATACTGATTCCAACCGATGAATCCTCGAATGCCGGAAAGCCCCCATTCCTAGGGCCGCGGCATGAAATGCCGCCCCTTCTCGTTCTGCGCGGCGCAGCCGCGCCCGTCCTCAACCTCAACCTCAACCTCAACCTCAACCTCGTCCTCTCACACACTCCTCCAACGCCACCCGCCAGTCCACCGGCTCCCTACCGAGTGCACGGTGCAACGGTTCGGGGTCGAGGTGTGAGTAGCGCGGGCGCTTCGCCGGCGTGGGGTACTCCGCGGTGGAGCACGGGGCGAGGACGGGGGTACGGCCGGTGAGGGCGAAGATGGCTTGGGCGAAGCCGAACCAGGTGGTGGTGCCTCGGTGGCCGTAATGCCAAATCCCGGACGGCAAGCGGTCCGGAGCTTCGGCGATGTCGAGGAGGAGCTCGGCGAAGTGGCCGGCGTGGGTCGGGGTGCCGGTTTGGTCGTCGACGACCCGGAGAGAGGTGCCTGCGTCTGCGGCGCGGAGCATGGTATTCAGGAAGTTGCGGCCCTCGCGGTCGTAGAGCCAGGCGACCCGGAAGATGCGGGCGAGGGCCGGGGCCGCCGTGAGGACGGCCTCCTCCCCGGCGCGTTTGGAGGCGCCGTAGACGCCCAGCGGGGCCGGGGGGTCGCCGGGGAGGTAGCCGCGCGCGGAGGTGCCGTCGAAGACGTAGTCGGTGGAGATGTGGAGCAGGGGCAGACCGCGCGCGGCTGCGGCCCTCGCCACGTGGGCGGCACCGTCGGCATTTGCGGCAAAGGCCTCGTCCCGGTGGGACTCGGCCGCGTCGACCGCGGTCCAAGCGGCGGCATGCAGCACCACGTCGGGCCGGTGCCGATCGAAGGCGTGTGCAACCGAATCCGGGTCTGTGATGTCGAGGTCGGCCCGGGTGCAGCCGACGACGGCCAGGTGGGGCCGGCGAGCGGCCGAGGCGAGCACGCGGTGGCCGAGTTGGCCTGCCGCGCCGGTAACGAGGAGCGTGCGCACGGGCCGAAGGTAGGTCAGCCGCCCTGGCGCATCGCCTCCACCGGCTCCATGCGGGCGGCGGCGCGGGCAGGAGCAACCCCCGCGAGCAACCCGGAAACGACCGCCACCCCGAGGGCCATCAGGATCCGCGACGGGTGCAACGAGAGCTGCATGCCCAAATCCGCGGCATTGATGCCCGCCACCAGCGCCCCGATCGCGGCGAGCGCGAACACCGCTCCGAACAGACACAACGCGATGGCTTCGAAGAGGAACTGCAAGAGAATGAAGCGCGACCGGGCTCCGATCGCTTTTTGGATCCCAATGATGCGCGTCCGTTCGCGCACCGACACGAACATGATGTTCGCGATGGAGAAACAGCCGACCAGAATCGCGAACAGACCGATGAACCATCCGCCGACTTCGACCTGCACGAAAATGGCGTCAAGAATGCCCGTGAGCATGTCCATTTCGTTGATCGCGAAGTTGTCTTCCTCGGCGGGCGCCAAACCCCGCAACGCCCGCATGTGCCGCGTCACCTCCGCACGCAGCTCCGCATTCGTCACCCCCGGTGCACACTTGATCAAGATCTCCGATCCGTTGTCTACGTCGATGAGCCGGTCGCCGAAGCCCGCCGGAACGAGGATCAGCCGGTCCATGCCGTTCCCAAACAGCGACTGGCCCTCCTTGCGGAACACCCCCACCACCTCGGCCACGACACCCCGGACTTTAAACTTCTTCCCGACCGCATCCGATCGCCCGAACAGAACCTGGGCGACATCGTCTCCGATGACCGCCACAGCCCGAGCGGCATCGCTTTCCGGCTCCGTGAAGTACCGGCCTTGGGCGAGGTCGAGGTGGATGACCCGGTCGTAGCCGTGGGTGACCGCCACCAGCTCGACCCCTTCGAGGAAGTTGCCGTCCGCTTCGGGAGTGACGTTTGCCGTGCGCTGGAAGGAGATGGCCCCGGCAGACACGAGCCGGTCCTCCAGCGCTTCGGCCTCCCGCAACGAAGCTTCTGGGCGCTGGATGTAGGTCCACCAGGGGTAGTCGTCGCCCGAGGCCCAGGGCCATTTTTGGACAAAAAGCACATCCCCATCGAGGATATCGAACGTGCCGCGCAGGTTGTCCTCCAGCGAATCGACCACGGCAAACACCGCAGAAATCATGAAGATGCCCACCATGACGCCGAGCAGCGACAAGAACGTGCGCAACTTGTTGACCCAGATGGCCGACCACGCGAACAAGAAGCTCTCCCGGAGCAATCTGAGCCAAAGCATCCTCCCAAAGCTAACGTACTTTCGCGCCGCGATGCGCGACACCCTTTCGAACCCCTCCGGAACACGGGCCATCCGGTCCGCCCTCATCTCGGTGTACTGCAAGGATGGACTTGACTCCATCGTTCAGGAAATCAATCGGTTAGGAATCACTGTTTACTCGACAGGCGGGACCCAAACGGAACTCGAGCGGCTCGGGGCCGAGGTCGTTCCGGTCGAAGCCCTCACGGCCTACCCCTCCATCCTCGGCGGGCGGGTGAAAACGCTGCACCCGAAGGTGTTCGGCGGCATCCTCGGACGCCGCTCGTCCGCAAGCGACACGGCCACGATGGAAGAGTACGAGCTCCCCCCCATCGACCTCGTCGTGGTGGACCTCTACCCATTCGCGGAGACGGTGGCCTCGGGGGCCGATGAAGACACCATCACGGAACAAATCGACATCGGAGGCATCTCCCTCATCCGCGCTGCGGCAAAGAACCACGCCGACGTGGTGGTCATTCCCGACCGGTCGGCGTACGGCGACTTGCTCGCCGTGTTGCGCGATGCCGACGGCACCACCACGGCTGCTGAGCGCCGCACCTGGGCCGCCCGCGCCTTCGCCGTGACAGCTGAGTACGACGCTGCCATCCACCGCTGGATGGCCGGAGACGGCCAGGCCCTCGCCTGGTCCGCGCCCACCGGTCCCCGCCACACTTTGCGCTACGGCGAAAACCCCCACCAGCGGGGCGAGTTCATCGGAGATTTGGCAGGTCAGTTCGAGCAGCTGAACGGCAAAGAGCTGTCGTACAACAACTTGCTGGACATCGACGCGGCGACTTCCTTGCTCAACGAATTCGCCTCCGACGGCCCCGCCGTGTGCATTGTCAAGCACAACAACGCGTGCGGATGCGCCGTGCGTCCCACCCTGCATGCAGCATGGGAAGCGGCCCTTGCAGCTGACCCGGTCAGTGCCTTCGGCGGCGTGATCGCGCTCAACCGTCCGGTCGATGCGGCTACGGCGGCCGCCATGCACGAGCTGTTTTTCGAGGTGGCCATCGCCCCGGACTTCTCGGCAGAAGCGCTCGAACTGCTGTCGACGAAGAAGAACCGCATCCTGTTGCGCCACACGCCCGCTACGCAGCCGGCGGTGCACGTGCGCTCGGTGCTCGGGGGCTTGCTCGTGCAGGAGCCCGACGTGCGTTCGGAATCGGTGGAGGACTTGCAGCAGGTGACTGCCGCCGCGGCCTCCGCTGCCGCATGTGCGGATGCCGTCTTCGCCCAGCGCATCGCGAAGCACACCCGATCGAACACCATCGTCTTCGCCCGCGATCTGCAGCTCCTCGGCAGCGGGACCGGCCAAACTTCCCGCGTCGACGCCCTGCGCCAGGCCGTCGCAAAGGCCCACGCCTTCGGCTTCACCCTCGACGGTGCCGTGATGGCCTCCGATGCGTTCTTCCCCTTTGCCGACTGCGTGGAACTCGCCTACGAAGCAGGGGTTCGGACGGTCGTGCAACCCGGTGGATCTGTGCGCGATTCCGATTCTATCGCCTACTGTGACGCACATGGCATGGCCATGTACCTAACCGGGGTGCGTCACTTCAAACACTGATTGTAAACTCTGCCGGCAGCGACCCGCTTTCCGAATATCTTTGGCCGTCTATGGGCATGTTCAACCTCTTCATGCAGGAGATCGCAATCGATCTCGGCACCGCGAACACCATCATCTACTACAACGACAAAGTCGTGGTGGATGAGCCGTCCATCGTTGCAAAAGACCGGCAGACCGGCAAGACCGTGGCTATAGGCCGACTCGCCCAGCAAATGCACGGGAAGACGCACAAGAACATCGAGACCATCCGCCCGCTGAAGGACGGCGTAATCGCGGACTTCCAGGCGGCAGAGGAGATGATCAAGGGCATGATCAAGATGATCAACGACAAGAAGCGGCTCTTCAACCCGTCGCTTCGCATGGTCATCTGCATCCCATCCGGAATCACGGAGGTCGAGAAACGCGCTGTGCGCGACAGCGCCGAGCATGCCGGCGGCAAAGACGTGTACCTCATCCACGAACCCATGGCCGCGGCCATCGGCATCGGCATCGACGTCGAGGAGCCCATGGGCAACATGATTATCGACATCGGAGGCGGCACCTCGGAAATCGCGGTCATCGCCCTCGGCGGCATCGTCACGGACAAAAACATCCGCGTGGCGGGCGACGAGTTCACTGCCGACATCGAGGAGTACATGCGGCGCCAGCACAACATTTTGGTCGGCGAGCGCACCGCAGAGCAGATTAAAATCGAGGTAGGCGCCGCGCTCGCCGAACTCGACAACCCGCCGCCAGACTATCCGGTACGCGGTCGAGACCTCATGACGGGCATCCCGAAGGAAATCCTCGTGAGCCACCGCGAAATCGCCCAGGCCCTCGACAAGAGCATCAGCAAAATCGAGGAAGCCATCCACAGCGCGCTCGAGCAGACGCCGCCGGAACTCTCCGCGGACATCTACAAGACAGGCATTTACCTCGCTGGCGGAGGTGCCCTGCTGCGCGGCCTGGACAAGCGCATCCAGATGAAGACCCGCCTGCCCGTGCACATCGCGGACGATCCGCTGCATGCCGTGGCAAAAGGCACCTCCATCGCGCTCAAGAACATCGACCGTTTCCCCTTCCTGATGCGCGACTGAGCGCGCCCTGAAGGATGCGCAACCTGCTGCAGCTCATCGCCCGCCACCACCGGCTCGTGCTGTTCGTGGTGCTCGAAGCGCTTGCACTCGGTTGGTATGCATCGGCAAACGGACATGCCCGCGGTGCGTGGATTCGGATGAGTCTCGCGGCGAATGGAGCGTGGATGGAGCGGGTGGCGCGGGTCAAGCACATCGGGGATTTGGCGTCGTCAAACGATGCCCTGCTGCGCGAAAACGCCGAACTTCGGGCGGCCCTGCTGCTGCGGGAAGCTGTCTTGTCCGACACCTCCGGCTGGGTGGTGTGGGAACCGCCGCCTGCAGATACCGTCCGTACCGATTCGACGGCGGCCCCCGATTCAACCGGCACGGTGCGGGTGGCCGTAAGCGGAGCCCGCGAACCCGGTCCGCGCGGCATCCAAGTCCCCCTAAACGTCTTTGCCGCCCGGGTCATCCGGGCCTCCGACGACCGGTCCGCGAACTACCTGATTCTTGATGCCGGAACGGAAGACGGCGTGGCCGTGGGCCAAGGGGTCATCGCGCTCGGCTCCGCCGTGGGCCGGGTCCACGAGGTCACCGACCGGTACGCCCTCGTCCTGCCACTCGTGCACACCGGCATCGAGTGGAGTGCGCGGGTGGGCGCCGATGGTCCTGCTGCACGACT
>JBIIRP010000108.1:0-5712 GCA_044341475.1 Flavobacteriales bacterium
TCCCGTGTGGTAGGCATCGAAGAGTGCGATGCGAAGCTCCGTTCGTTCTGTCATCGCCCTGAAATTGCATGTAGCAGCCGATGGGACCACGGTGTAGCAGGAGGGGAGGGCAGGGGCGGACTGCCGGCTTCGATCCACGCACTCGTCCAGGCGTCTCCGATGGCGACCACGGCGGCCTGCATGCGCCGTTCCACTTGGCCGTCCAGGGCGGCATGGTAGGCGGCTACGAATTCGTCCGAGTGCAACCGCTCGCGGACCCTGCCGCGTTCCACCCAAGCGAACGACTGCGTTTCCCCGATGGTGGCCCGCAGTTCCCGTTCCAGGCGCAACACGCTGTCCACCGCTGCATGGCTCGAAGCGACGGCAGACCAGCAGACCGTCGGGAAATCCCGGACGTACTGCGCGCGCCTCACGGTTCCGCTGCCCACCGTCAAACGGTACTGCGGCAGGTAGGTTTCCGGGAGCCGGCCTTCCCACAGGCCGTGCACACCGCGCTGCCCGGTGAGTTGGCCGTTGTGGTTCGCGGTGGTATGCAGGGGCACATGCATGTCAGCAAGGTAATGCCCCAAATCCACCGCACACCGCAATATGGCCGTCTCGTCGCCTCGATCGAAGGCTTCGACCAGCCGCTGGTAGACCCGCGGAGCATGGTAGGGGGCGATGCCGCAGGCGCGCAGGCTGTCTTCCGAAAGGCGCGCGCACGCCGTTGTCCAGGAGTGCGGTAGGTCAGCGGGCAGGCGGTCGAGGTCGATGTAGTGGCGCGGCCCTTCGTCGGCCACTGTGAATTTCCGCCGGTCTGCGTCGACGGCATGCTCGATGACATAGGCGGCATGGCGCTTGAAGAATGCGTGTAGAGGCGGCGGAAGGGTGTGGATGGCCGCCGCATGGATGGCCTTGTGTGCTGGAAATCCCCATGCGCCACACAGCACGCCCACGGCCACGCTGGCACCCCACCGGGCAGCGAATGCCCTTCCCTTATCCCACCTGCTCGCCGCGTTCATCGGCGCCAAATTGCACCACCGCACCGTTCCGGAGCACCGGAATGACGTGGAGTTGATCTGGCGTGAGGCAGTACTTTACATCTGCATTCAAATTGAGCTTCCGCAACCGGCGGCGGTGGGAGGAAGCGCGCAGGAAGGCAAACATGTTGTCGCGCGCGGAGCGGTAGATGAATTTGGCCGCTACGGAGCTGTCTTCTTCGGTTTTGAAGCGGCCGGTGGCGAGCAGCCGGTCCACGATGGCCCCGCCGCAGATGGTGTCTTCGAGGTTGAATTTGTCTTTCCAGCCTGCGCCGAGGATGAGCACCGGCTCGTCCTGGGCAACCAGGAAATCGCACAACGCACTGAGGTTCAGGAGGGAGCCCACGGCCACCGTGCGCTTGTGTTCTGCGAGTCGAAGGGCTTTCGTGCCGTTTGTGGTGGTCAGGACCACGGTTTGGCCCGCAAGCTGGTCCTTGCGGGCAATAAACCCTAACGGGCTGTTTCCCAGCTCAAAACCCTCCACAACCATGCCGTCACGCTCCGCAGCAGCAAACACCCCGCGGGCCTGCCATTCGCGCGCTTCTTCGACACTTCCCACCGGCACGATCCGCGCGACCCCATGCGCTAACGCGGCACAAATGGCAGACGTCGCGCGGAGCACATCGATGACCACCACACACTCGAAATCCTGCTGGTACAGATGAAAGTCCGCAGGCGAGAAGCACACTTCAACCCGGTGCATAGGCGTGATTTAGGCCGAGGTGCCGTTGACCGCAGCAGGTGAATGGTCAGCCCCGCGGAAGGAACCCCGTTCGCACGACTTCGGCCCGCAAGGCGTTGTTGCGCACCCGCACGAAGACGTGGTTTCCCAGTTCCGCAGATTCGGCAGCAAGGTAGGCCAAACCGATCCCGTAGCCCAACGTCGGCGACATCGTCCCGCTGGTCACTTCCCCGATGGTATTGCCCTCCGCATCTTCGACGGTGTAGCCGTGCCGCGGGATGCCCCGGTCGAGCAGCCGAAGTCCGCGCAGCGTCCGCGCAGTCCCGTCGGTCACTTGGCTGTGAAAGCGCTCGCGGTCGACGAATTCCTTCGTGAATTTCGTAATCCAGCCGAGTCCCGCTTCGATGGGAGACGTAGAGTCGTCGATGTCGTTGCCGTACAGGCAGAAGCCCGCTTCGAGGCGCAGGGTATCGCGCGCACCGAGGCCGCACGGCGGAACGCCGGCGTCCCGGAGCGCGCGCCAAACCGTCGCCGCATCCTCCGGCGCGACATACAGCTCGAACCCGCCCGCTCCGGTGTAGCCGGTGGCGGAAATCAGGGCCGGCCGGCCGCACACCGAGCCGGTGCGGAAGGTGTAGTACTTCAGCTCGGCCGGATCCGGTCCATCCGCCAGAGGACGCAGCACCTCCGCCGCGCCCGGTCCTTGCAGCGCGAGCAGGGCATACGCCTCGGACCGGTCGGTCACGGTGGCTTCCCAGCGGTTGAGTCCATTCAGCCAGGCCAGGTCCTTTTCCCGGTTCGAGGCGTTGACCACCAGCATAAACCGCTCCTCTTCGAGGCGGTAGACCAGCACGTCGTCAACGATGCCGCTCTGGCCGTTTGGCATGCAGGAATACTGCACCTGTCCGGGACGCAGCCGGGCCACGTCGTTTGTGGTGGCGTACTGGAGCAGGTCGAGAGCGCCCGGGCCTTCCACGATGAACTCGCCCATGTGCGACACGTCGAACAGCCCGACGCGGTTGCGGACCGCGTGGTGTTCTTCCACCAGGCCGGCATAGCTGACGGGCATGTCGTAGCCGGCAAACGGCACCAGTTTGGCGCCAGCACGCACGTGCTCAGCGTGCAGCGGCGTCTGCTTCAAGGCCGCCGGGGTCAGGGTTTCCTCCATGCTGCGAAAGTACATCACGCACGCCCGGACCGAGGTGCATCAGGGCGTCGAGCACCGACAGGCCCTGCGGAAACGGTACGCGGTCCATAAACACCCGCGGATACGGTACGAACGCGATGCCGTCGCCCCGCAATGCCGCCCGACCGCGCAGGTCCGGACCCTCCCACGTCCACGGCAACGCCGCGGCGGCCGACGGCGGCACGGGAACACCGATCCAGCTCGACGTCCAGTCGAGCAGGGCCAGCGAGGCCTCGGCGAGGAGCGCTTCTGCGCGCAGGTGCTCGCGCCAGCGGGGGCGGAGCTCGCCTTCGATTTGGTCAAAAAAAGGCGCCGAGCGGTAGGCGGTTTCCACCGCACGCCACAGCTTCGCCTCGGGAATGTGCCCGGAGATCCGCACTTCGAAAAGGGGGGCATCGCCTGGATGGACCACGGGCACGGTCAGACCGAAAGGCCCGCGCGCATCCGCCAGCGGAATGCGGTTCCGCGCCGTGCCCTTCGCCCACCGTTCGTGGACGTCGATGACTCCGCCAGCTGCCGCATGTGCCCACCAATGCAACGGCGGGAAGGGACACAGCGGCAGGGCCGCTTCCCTCATTTCACGAACCGGAAGACCCGGTCCCAGCGGATCTTCGACTCGCCGTGCTGGGCGCTGTTCATGCGCGAGAACCAAATGAACGACGCCCGCCCCACCACGTGGGTTTCCGGCACGAAGCCCCACATCCGGGAATCGGCGGACCGGTGCCGGTTGTCGCCCATCATCCAGTAGTAGTCTTGGCCGAACGTGTACGTGTCCGACCGCACCCCGTCGATGTACACGCCGTCGAGGCGCTGTTCGAGGGTGTGGCCTTCGTAGACGGCGATGGCCCGGCGGTACAGGGCGAGGTTGCGGGCGTCGAGACGGACCTGCAGGCCCCGCTTGGGGATGAGGATGGGGCCGACGTGGTCCGGATCCCAGGTGTTGAACTCGTCGTCGGAGACGTTCGGGAACATTTCGAGGGTGCCGCGCCGGCTGCTGACGTCTACCCGGCGGATGGACTCGACCAGCGAGCCACCTTCGAGTTGGCCGACTTCGGCGTCGGTCAGGGCGAGGACCGCCACGACCCGGTCGCCGTTCATGGTCGCCGGACCGAGGTCGACGTGGGTGAGTTCGAGCGCCTCGACCGCCCGTTTGGCATTCATCTGGTTCGTGAAGGTCACCTCGTATTCGAACTGCAGGTCTGTAGGAGGCTCGATGGCTTTTCCGTCGATAAACACTTGTCGATCACGTACTTCGAGTGTTTCGCCTGGCAGTCCGACGCACCGCTTGACGTAGTTTTCTTCCTTGTCGATGGGCCGCTGGCGCAGGCCAAACCGATCGCTCAAGGCCGCCCGCGCCATGGCGTTGTACTGCTCGGGATTTTGGGAATACAGCTCTACATCGTTCCCTGCAGCGGCGATGCCTTCCCGACGGAGAATCGCGTAGTAGTCATGACCGGCAAGCTCCGTGTCCACCACGATGGTGTCGCCGTGGGGGAAGTTGAAGACCACCGCGTCGTAGCGCTTCACGCCCCGCGTGCCGGGCAAGCGGCTGAAGGGCAGCGAAAAGGCCTCGACATAGCTCGGCACCATGGTTCCCGGCACGACGTTGTGCATGAACGGAATGGTCATGGGCGTTTGGGGCAGTTTCGCACCGTAGGCGGTTTTGCTCACGTAGAGGTAGTCGCCCACGAGCATGCTCCCTTCCATGGAGCCGGTCGGGATCGTGAAGGCTTCGAAAAACAAGGTGCGCACGAAGCTGGCGACGATGACGGCCCAGAGGATGGATTCGGTCCACTCCCGGATGCCGCTTTTCTTCGTTTTCGTCCAATCCCGCGGCCCCACATACGCAGCATCCGAGCGGACCAAATCGATCAGGCCCCACCACGGCAACGCCCCCATACGCCACTGGTCGGCCGGACTGCGCTTGCCGAAGCAAATGCCCAACTCGACGTGCAGGATGGTCAGCATGAGCAAGTTGATGCCCGGCACGAGCAGCGCAAACGCCCAGTACCACGGGCGACGGATCAACCGCAACAGCACAACCGCATTGACGAGCGGCACCGCACCCCACCACGCCTGCATGCCTGCACGCCGCAGCAAAAAGGGCATCGTGGCGGCCTGAATCAGGACCAGAAGTCCCAGCAAAATCCAAGGAATCAACTCCATGAGCGTAGGATGCGTAATCAGCGGGCCAAATTACATCAACGGGGCGTCCAGGCCAGGTATACCCCGCACCCGGCGCCAGGAACAGGAACCACGGCTGCACTGAGGTTTTCGCTGACGTCGAAGTGGATGAGGTGGGCTTGGACGTGGGCTTCGAGCACTTGGAGGAGATAGACTCCACCGAAGGCCATCCAACCGATGTCGCGCAACCGCCTGTGCTCCAGGGCAGTGGCATTCAACGATGTGGCGCTCCGTCCAGACAGGTTGAGGGTCTCCGGATCGCCGTCGGTCTCCGCCACGAGGTCAGCCAAATCCGCGCGGTAGGCCGCCCCTTGCTCTGTAGCCGTCCACGCGCACGCTCCGAGCGCTGCCCACACGACGGGCGTTTTCCAGGGCTGCCGGTTGAGGATTTGGCCTGCCCCGGGCACGCAGGCCGCTGCGACCGTCGTCCGGTGGATTTTCGCTTCCAGCGGGGTGCGCGGTTCGGGTACCGAATCCGGGGCAGCAGAGCCTGCCCCCGCGACACCCAGTACGACCCCCCAGCACCATCCGGTCATAGCCCCAGCAGCGCCAGCAACCGATCTAACTCGTCGTTGTCGCGAAACGGCAACTCGATGCGCCCCCCCCCAGCCGCGTCGGGCTTCAACGCGACCCGGGTGCCG
>JBIIRP010000159.1:0-4070 GCA_044341475.1 Flavobacteriales bacterium
TAGAAAGGTCGGCCAGGGTAACGTGTCGAAGTTCGCGGGCGAGGTGGTCGGGGTCGATGAACGGGGCCATGAGGCGCTCCTCGCGCAAGGCGTCCACCATCTCTTGGAAGACCTCGAGGTTGTGCAGGGCTCCGTTGTGGAGCGAAACGGAGGCATCGATGGTGCTTGAGGCGGGCAAAAAGGTCCCGTCGGATGCTAGGGCGCAGCGCACGTCTGCCGTGCCGGACAGGCGACCGGCGAGGTGGTCGGCGCGGAGCACGGTTTGGTCAAAATTCCGGAAAGCCTCGAAAAACGGCTTGAGCGCGATGTCGCGCCACTGCACGGTCCCTTCGGCCAGCCAACCGCCAGCGCGGGGCACGAGCGATCCGTTCACGACCGTCGAACCGCCCCAGGCATTCCAGGTCATCTTGTGCACCGTCGCCGCATCGTCCGTGAGCTCGACCTCGGCGCGGAAACGGTCGCCCACCACGTCGCCCCACGTGAACGCAGCCCCCGCGACGTCCAAACGCAGGCGGCATCCCGGCGGAAGAAAAGCGGTTTCAGAGGTACCCGATGCGTTCCCGGCGGCGAGCAGGGCGCCATAGTCCCCCGGTCCGAGGTGGAGCTGGAGGTCGGCATCCCAGGCCTCTTCGAGCACCCCCTCCACGCGTCCGGCACCGCGCACCCGCAGGTCGCCGTACGCTACGTCAGCCTCAGCGACGGTGAGCAGGCCATCGGTGAAGGAGCCCCGCGCAGTGCAGCGCACCGGCCGCTCGTCCACCTGCAGCGCAACATCCACGAGCGTCCAGTCGCCCGCAGCGTCCCAACCGTCCGCCTTCCACGTGGCGGCGCCGGCAAAGGTCGCCGTTCCCGCGGTGGGCATCCTTTCGGGCGCGAGGGGCGGCGCAAGGGGCCACCGTTCCCAGGAGCTGAGGTCGAGGGTGGCTTGGCCTTCGAGGGTGGCGGTTTCGGGGGTTCCCCGCAGGGTCCCGGCCCAGTGAAGGCCCAGCGCATCGAGCGCCGCATCTCGCACGGAAAAGGTCCATGTTGCGCGGCGGCAATCGGCCACAAGCACCCCTTGCACATCGCCTTCAACCCCTTGATATTCAGAGGTAGTGCTGCGAAAGAAGGCGGGCGGACAGGTCGCTTCGAGGTGGATGCTTCCGTCCGGGGCAAGGCGCACAGATCCCGCAAGTTGGGCATCCGATTCCCAGCCGTGCACTGCCGTTCGAAGAGGCAGATACGCCGTCAGGGTCTTGAGTGTAACCCCTTCGAAGTCAAGGGTGGTAGCCAGCGATTCCTCGAACGTGAGCGCTCCCGAGGCGCTGGCTTTCCCGAAGCGGATTGCGTCCACCTCCACTTCCCCGTATCCGCTGGCCCAAACGTAGCGCCCAGACCCCTCCACCTCAATGGCCTCCCCTTCCGGATCCCACCACGCCGCAACCGGCCGCAGCGCCCCGTCCACTTCGGCCTCTACCGCCTCGGCGGTAAGCCGCCCGGAAGCCTCGGCGTCAGGAATGTCCACGACGGCACCCTCCACATCGAGGCGTACCGTGTTCACCACCAGAGACTCCACCGTCCAAGGCGTGGCTTCTGCCTCCGGATCCTCACGCCACACCTCCGTGTTCCACGAGCCATCGGGCTGTTCCCGGAGCCGAATCTCCCCCCCGTCGAGACCGATTTCCTCCAGGACATAGCGGCCGCGGAACAGGCCCCATGCATCGAAGGCAAGGGTGACCCGGTCTGCCCGCAGCAGCGTATCGCCCGCTGGACCCGAACCGGCCACCTGCACGTCGTGGAGCACAGCGGCGATCCGCGGAAAACCGGCCCACCAACTGAGCTCGATGTCCCCCACTTCCCACGGTGTGATCATGCTGCGGTCGAGTTGGCGCCGGACCGCACGCTCGATGAGGTCGCCGTTGCGTGCGAGCCACACCGCCCCCGACCCGACGACGAGCACCAGGCCGCCGACCGTCAATGCGGCGACTTTTTTCCAACGGAAGCGGCGCGGCTCAGTGGAAGGGGACGGGTGCATGGACGAACTTTGGGACATGGACAAGCGCACGTTTTTGAAGCTCACGGGTGCGGCGGGAGCCGCGCTCGCGGTCGCCCCCGCGTGGGCGTGCGGGCATACGCGGGACTTGACGGGAACCGCTGTGGCCTTCGACCCCTTTGTGCTCGAGCCGCTGGGCTATGCCTTCGATGCCCTCGCCCCTGACATCGATGCTGCAACAGTGGAGCTGCACTATACGAAGCACCACGCCGGGTATGTGAAGAACCTCAATGCGGAAGTCGAGAAGCGCGCAGAATTCCATGGCATCAGCGTAGACCGGATTTGCGCTCTGGTGTCGTCTGCCCCGGGCGATGCGGTCTTGCGGAACAACGCGGGAGGACACTGGAATCATACGCTGTACTGGAAGTTGCTCCGCCCGGGAGGTCCTGCGGCCCCGTCTGAGGCCTTGCGGAAGGCGGTGGAAGCTTCGTTCGGATCGGTGGACGCAATGCTGGCTGCTTTGACCACCGCGGCGACCAAGGTGTTCGGCAGCGGATGGGCCTGGCTGGTTGCGAAGCCGGACGGAACCCTTGCGATTACCACGACCGCAAACCAGGACAATCCGCTCATGGCAAGGGCGTTGGGCGAGGCCGCCACACCGCTCATCGGCATCGACGTGTGGGAGCACGCGTATTACCTCACCTACCGGAACCGCCGAGCGGACTACATCGCGTCGTTTGTGCGGCGCTTGAACTGGGATGAGGTAGAGCGGGCGTGGGGTGCCGCTCACTCCACCCGGTAAACGGTCGTCATCGGAACCGTCCCGCCTTTGAGCACGAGTTTGCGGAAGGCGGCGTTGTTCTCGGGGGCGAGGATGTAGGTCTTTTGCTCGCCCGTTCCGCTGTTTCCGGCGACACACGCCTCACCGAGCACGTCTTTCCACACGCCGATGGGACCCTCATCGGCCACGAACCCGTGGACCGTGATGGAGGAACCGGAGCGCCGCAGGAAGAACACCTCCCAGCGGCCGGAGTCTTCTTGTTTTTTGTTGAGGACGAGTCCGTCCCAGAAGCGGCGCAAGCGCAGGGTTTCGCCGATGGTCAGGGTTTCTCCGTCGCCCGTTGAGGTCAGGGTATTCGGGGTGATGATAAAGGTTTCGCCTTTGTCGTCCTTCCACGTTCCTTGCCACCGGGAGGGGAAAGCCGTAAGGTCATTCCGCTTGAGCGGCATGGGCTCGGGGAAAGTCACATCCGTGCAGCCGGTGACGGCGAGGGCGAGCAGGAGCAGGAGGGGGAGGGGGAGGCGCATGGTTAGCAAACGTTTGGACAGCAAAAATCTGATGCGATCAAGCCCAAATCACGGCCACAATTCCCAAAATCGCACAATACACGGCAAAGCCCGCGAGACGGACGTTGCTCACGAGGCGGATCATCCACGTGCACGCAAACAGTCCGCTGATGTAGGCGGCGATGGCCCCGACCGCATAGGCTCCGGGCGAACTCGTGGAGGTAAGCGGCTCGCTGACTTCGAGCAGGTCTTTGACTTCGAGCAGGGTGGCCCCCGCAATGGGAATTAGGGCCATCAGAAAGCTGAAGCGGGCGGCTTCGCTGCGCGGCACGCCCACCCAAAGCGCTGCGGCAATGGTCGATCCGCTGCGGCTGACCCCTGGAAGGATGGCAAACGCCTGGGCAAGTCCGATGGCGACGACCTGGCCCACACGCTTGCTCCACGGAAAGTCCGCCCATGGCCCCGCGGGCACGTAGGCCGTCCGGCGGATGTGGATGTCGGTAGCGGCAAGGAGGGCCGCCGTAACGAGGAGCGCCATCCCCACCCGGTCAGGTCGGTTGATGAAGCCCGCCTCGAGGGCGTCTTTGAACCCCAATCCCACGATGCCCGCAGGCACGGCGCTCAGCAGAAGGAGCCCGACCATCCTCCGTGAAGCCGGTTCGGCCCGAAGCGTTCCCCGCAGAAGGTGGAGTACCTCGGAACGAAAGACGGTTAACGTGCTCAACGCCGTGGCGGCATGCACCCAAATGCTGAACCCGAGGTCCGCTTCTTGGGCTCCGAGCACCCACTTGCCGATTTCCAAATGGCCTGA
>JBIIRP010000109.1:0-5640 GCA_044341475.1 Flavobacteriales bacterium
CAGCGTATGGAAACTCGCCAGCACCAGGCCATCGAGGATGCCTGAATCCCGTGAATTCACCTCCCAAAACGACCGAAGTCCTTCGACGAGTGGCGAAACGAACCAAATCACCCACAGCGCCCCGATCAGATTGAACAAAAAGTGGACGCGGGCCGCAACCCGTGCATCGCGGTTGCCCACAGCTGCCGCGAGGTTCGCCGTCAGGGTAGTGCCGATGTTCTCTCCGAGAATCATAGCCGCCCCCTGCTCGAGGCTGATGACGCCCGAGAGGACGGCGGTGAGTGTGATGGTCGAGGCGGCGCTCGAGGATTGGATCAGGGCGGTGATGAGCGCCCCGAAGAGCATAAATCCCCACAACACCGCCTGACCGCTGGTCGCCGCCGGTTGCCATCCCTCGAGCCAGGCAAGTGCGTCGAGATTGCTAAACGAATCCTTCAAGACCCCGAGGCCGAGAAACAGCAGCGCGAAACCGATGGCAATGTGAGCAGACGTTCTCGCCTTGCGCGATTCCAGCAGCAGCAACGGCAGCGCCAAACCCACGATGGGCAAGGCCATGTCGACAAACGAAAGCCGGCCCAGCGACAGCACCACCAGCCACGCCGTGATGGTCGTGCCGATGTTCGCCCCGAGAATCAGGCCGACCGACTCGCGTACCGTGAGCATCCCGGCGTTCACGAGACTCACGACCATGACCGTCACCACCGAACTCGACTGCAGCAGGGCCGTCAGCGACGTGCCCGACACGATTCCCCTCCCGGTGCTGCGCGTCAGGGACCCCAGCACCCGGCGCAACTGCGGTCCCGCCATCCACCGGATGCCGTCGCTCATGAGCCGCATTCCGAAAAGGAACAGGCCCAAACCACCAAGCAGGGTTAGGATGAAATGCAACGGTTGCACAGGAGGTCGAAAATAGCAAACGGGCGCCCATTCCGGGCGCCCGTTCACAGCGATCGTCCGTTCGAGCTTAGTTCGGGCACGAAGCGCCGAACGCAGCCAAGAACATCAGCAAGTCCACCGTCGAAACGATGCTGTCGTTGTTGATGTCCGCCGGGCACGGATCGTTGAAGTCAAAGAAGCACGACCCATCGTCCATCGTCGAGGCCGCGTTGTAGTTCAAGGCATCGACGTACGTGCAACCGTAGCATGCCGTCGAACAGGTGCCGTCGTTGAAGAAGGCCGTGGCCGAGAAGTTGCAGGCCGTCGGATCCGTACATCCGAAGACCGACGAGTTCGCCGCGCCGGGCGTACCGTTGCTCACCCAGCTCGCCTGCCAGTTCGATCCCACCGTGTTGTCGAGGTTCGTGGCCACGAGTTCCAGCGTCGCGCAACCGCCGTTCGGCGATTCGACGATGTTGTTGCCTAAAACAGCGACACTGGCAGCGGGCCACGGAGCAGCCGTGCCGTAGGTGACCGCGTCGATGACGTTGTTGAAGTTGTCCTGGATGCTCAGGGCTTCGCCCGAGTTCGAGAAGTTGCCGATGGTGAACGTGTAGATGTCCGCACCGGTAGAGGCATAGTATGCTGCCCCTGCTGCGTTAATCGTGCACAGGATGTACTCTCCGGGCAGAATGGTCGCGCCCGCCGGGAATTCAAGGGCGACTTGCGGGAGGCCACCGGAAGTATTCACTACCCGCAGACCGTGCAGGTTCACCGGCATGTCCTCCGCACTGTAGATCTCCACAAATTCGTAGTCGAGGTCATCGCCTTGGGCACTGCAGGGATTGTAGTGGATTTCGTTGATGACCAAATCCGGCAATGTGTAGTAGCACGTTCCGTTTGCCGGGTTGTTCGCCGACGGGTTGTAGTTCAACGCTGCAGGATCCGTGCAACCGGAAACGATGCACGAGCCGTTGTCGATGGTCGCCGCCGGATTGTAGTTGTCCGCGTTCGGGTTTGTGCAGCCCTGGAGGTTTGCACAGCTGCCGTTGTCCTCCGAAGCCAGCGGATCGTAGTTCGCAAACGCAGCATTCGTGCAACCCAAACGCACAACATCCGCCGCTGTGCGCGGGAGGATGCGCCACTGGCCGTAAGCATAGAAGTTCGGCCCTACGGCACGAAGGGTCGCCCCGACCGTTACAATCGGGAGGGCCGTCGTTCCGCCCGCCGGCACCACCGTCACGTCCAGGCCGTCGAAGCCCAAATCGTCCACCATCCCGTTGCCGGAACCGTCGTCCACCGTCCACTCGTCGTAGGTGGTGTTGATGGTCGAAACCGTGCCGGTCATCGAGCACAGGACGCTCTCCCACTGCTCGTCGTTGATGCCGGCCGTGGAAAGCACTTGGGCTGCGGGCAGGGCGTTGTTCGAGGACAACACCGTGGCGGCCGCACCGAGCATTTGGGTCAAACCGAACACCTCCGATACGTTCCCCAAGACCTGCACCTCATCGCCGACCGCTGCGCCTGTGCCGATGCACCAAATCGCGGAGTAGGCGCCCGTTCCATCCTGGATGACGTACGAGGCGGCGTTTGAAAGTGCGCTGTTCGCGGCGAAGACCGCGGTCACAACACCGGTGGTCCGGGCTTGACCGGTGAAGTTCGTGCTGTGGATTTCCTGGATGGTCAGGTTCGGGATGTAGAAGCACGTTCCGTTGTCGTACGTGGCGGCGGCGTTGTAGTTCTCCGCGAAGGGATCGGTGCAGCCGCCCGAGGTGCCGGCGCAGCCGCCGTCGAAGGTGTGGGCGCCGAGGTTCGTCCAGGTGTTCGTCGGGAGGACCACCCATTCGGAGTCGAACTCGTTCGTGCCTGCAGAGGCCGTCCAGTTGCCCGCATTGCCGACGAGGACGTCGGACTTCCGGACTAGGGTGCGGTCGAAGGTGCCAGAGGCGTCGCCGGCGACGGCCCAGCCCTGACCGGGATCGAGGCCGAGGGCTCCGATTTGGTCAATCAAGGTCGTATCCCCATTGATAACCGACACGAGCACATAGGCATCGTCGCCGGTCGACAAGAAGCTGTACGTCATATCTGCTGCTGCCAAAATCGTGGGATCAGCGGTCGGATGCGCCACGATAAAGGTCTCACCCGGATTCAGAACCGCGGTGATGGGGAAGTTAAACGTCCAAAAGTCAACGACATCCGTGAGCGTTGACGCAGAAACACTATCGCATCCGTTGCTGCAGTTCCCGAGCGTGTACTGGCTCAGGTAGACCGGAGCAGAGGTCGGGTTGAAGATTTCCAGGTAGCGGTTATTTCCCGTGCCTTCGCCGTATTCAGAGAAGAAAATCGTGCATTCAGCACCGGGCACTTCGCAGAGACCGTTGTCGATGCCCGCCAGTGGGTTGTAGTTGTCTGCTTCCGGGTTCGTGCATCCGTACAGCAATGCGTCCGTGGCAGCGCGCGGCTGGACCTTGAAGTTGCTGAAGGTGAAGTCGAGGGGACCCGTGACCTGCCACTGCGATCCGGCAACCACGGCACCCGTAAGCAGGGTATTGTACCCGCGGTCATCCACGCGAAGGGCGCCAGAACCGTCGTCGAGGCTCCATTCGTTGTTGCCCAGGGCCGCATTCGCTACCGAACCCGTGACACGCACGAGGACACCTTCCCACTGCTCTGCGGCTGCCGCGGCTGTCGTGAGCACTTCTGGAGCGGGCACTGGAGCAGAAACTGCGGTAATCACCACCGACGGCGACGTCAGCTCGGTGAGACCGAAGTACTCGGTCACCACCCCGGTCACTTCCACCGCGTTGCCTACCGTCAGCGGGATGTTCGATTGATAGACCCAAATTCCAGAGTTAGGGCCTGTTCCGTCTTGGATGGTCGCGAGTGAACCAAACACCCCCGTGACCACACCTTCAACGACCACCGTGGCTCCTGCCGCGACCGATCCCGTCTGAATTGCAGAAATTTCCGTGAGCGTCACCGGCAAGCACGACCCGTTGTTCCAGTCCGCAGCCGGGTTGTAGTTCGGAGCAGCAGGGTTCGTGCATCCTCCGATACCGACCGTAATGGTCCCGGTCATGCCAGCAACGACATCCGAGGCAATTCCTGAATCGTATGTATAAGGTCCAGCTACCGTGAACGTGTGAGATCCAATGCAAACGGCTCCTGATGTCGCCGTCACTGCCGGGAAGCTGAACGATGCCGGGTTACCGTAGGAGGTTCCCGTGTTTGCGTTCGAACCGAAGTTGATGCCGTGGGTGCCGCCGGTATTCACAAACACCACAGTCGCTCCTTCTGCGATGTCGAGAGCTGCCGGAGAGAACGCAAAGTCGCTTGCGTTGACGACCGTTCCCGGAACGTTGCAGGCATTGCCGAAGTTGCACGATCCGTCATCCACGGTCGCTGCGGGGTTGTAGTTCAACGCGAGGGCGTTCGTGCAACCCGCAACAGGTCCTCCACAGCTTCCGGTAAAGGTGTGATTGTTGATGAACGTAAAGGTGTTGTTCGGATGGATAATCCATTGAGAATCATCCACATTTGTTCCTGCCTGAGCGGCCCAGTTCGTAGAACCCGCGGTGACGGCGGGCTTCCGCACGAGGGTGCGGTCCACTGTAGCGTTTGCCGTCCCGGCCACCGCCCAGCCCGTTCCAGGGTCCGCACCGATGGTGCCGAACACATCGAGGAGATTGCCTGCCGCGTCTTTCAGCGAAATGGCATCGTCTCCGTTGAAGAACGTCAAATTTGACGTGGCATTGCCAGCAGCAGCCACGCCTGCGACCGCTCCTGAATTGTATACCACGAAGGTACCTCCCGCGGCAATCGTACCGGCAAAAGTGTAAGGATTCGATGCCACCGCAGAACCATTCGAGTACAACTCCAATTTGTACCCCGTGACATCAACAGGTACACCGGTGGGGTTGTAAACTTCCACCCACTTGTTGTTGCTCGAGCCTTCCCCGTACTCGGAGATGAACAGACTGCACTGGGCAAGGCCCAACGTGGTGGTGAGGAGGAAAGCTCCGACGAAGGCCCAAGAGAAAAATTTCATGGTCGCGGCGTTTGGTTTTGCGGGCGGAAGATAGGGCCTGGGGCCTGGGGAACAGCGCATTTAGACGAAAACTCGTCGGTATTTAACCACAAAATAACACGCCTTTATCACATTACACTTCCGAAAACAGGTCGGGCGGGCCGGACCGGAAGGTGCGCCGGTGATGCGGCGAGGGGCCGAACTCGGCGAGCGCGCGGCGGTGGGGGGGGGTGGGGTAGCCGACGTTGCGGTCCCAGCCGTAGTGGGGAAAGTCGGCGTGAAGGCCGCGCATCAGGGCGTCCCGGTGGGTCTTTGCGAGGATGCTGGCGGCTGCGATGGAGGCGTACCGTCCGTCTCCCCCGATGTGGCAGGTGTGGTCGGGGAGGCCCGGTGCCGTGCGGAAGCGGTTGCCGTCGATGAGCAGGTGGTCCGGTCGGACGGCCAAACTGAACACGGCCGCGCGCATCGCCGCGAAGGACGCCTCGAGGATGTTGATGCGGTCGATTTCTTCCGGGCTTATCGCGGCCACACTCCAGGCGATGGCTTCGGACTCGATGCGGAGGCGGAGCCGTTCCCGGGCCGCCTCGTTGAGTTTTTTGCTGTCGTCCAGTCCGCCAGCGTGAATCCAATCGGCCGCGGTTTGGGGAGCGACCAGAACGGCGGCGGCGACCACCGGTCCGGCCAAACAGCCCCGACCCGCCTCATCACAACCCGCTTCGAGGCGGCCTTCGACGGCA
>JBIIRP010000110.1:0-5598 GCA_044341475.1 Flavobacteriales bacterium
GGTCCGCAACTTCGGCCTGTACACGGCCATCGGGGTCGGGGTGGCCTACATCTGCGCATTTACGGTCCTCCCCGCCATTCTCGTCCTCTTCCCTCCTGCCCCTCGGGCAAGAAGCGGTGGAGACGGCCCCTGGGATGCCGGCCTCGGGAAGTTGTTCCGGTGGACCTTCGCGCATGGCCGAGCCATCGCGATCGGAACTGCCGTATTGACGGTGTTTTCTGTGGCCGGCACCCTGCGCGTCACCACAGACACACGCCTGCTCGAGGACTTGACGGAAGACGACCCCCTGCGGAAGGAATTCAGCTATTTCGAAGCGCACTTTGCTGGAGTCCGACCGTTCGAACTTGCCGTCGAGGTACCCGGCGGATTGAGCGTGTTCGACCCGGATGTGCTCCGGGAAACCGAAGCCATCGCTGCCCGAGCAGAACAGCTCGGTGCAGGCGCTGTGATGGCGCCTAGCCGGGTGCTGGCCTTGGCGAACCGCTGGAAAAATGGCGATGCGCCCTCTGCCCAACGGCTGCCTTCGGACGATGAGGAGCTCGCTCGACTTGCTGCCTCAGTGAACCGCGGGGCAGGACGGGACGTGCTCGAACGGACCGTCGCCCCCGAGGCGGGCCTCATCCGGATCGCGGGGCGAACCACCGACGACGGCGCGCGCGCCCACGCCCAGCGGGAAGCTGAGCTCCTCGCTTGGCATGCCACGGCCTATCCACGGTCCACGCTGCGGCTCCATCCGACCGGAACTGCGCGGCTCATCGACCTGAACAACGCAGACCTCACGCGCAACCTCACGGGAGGCATCCTACTCTCCATCGCGGTCATTGCACTGCTCGCGGGTGCCATGTTCCGCAGCTTGACTGTGGCCATCATCGCCGTTTTAGTAAACGTGCTTCCCATCGCGGCCATCGCAGGGTGGATGGGATTTGCAGACATCGACCTCAAAGTGAGCACGGGGATCGTGTTCTGCATTGCCTTCGGCATCGCAGTGGACGACACCATCCACTTCCTGAGCAGATTGCGGATTGAGTTAACACGAGGAATCGCTCTTCCGGCTGCCTTGCGGGCGACGCACCGGTCGACGGGCAAGGCCATCGTCCTGACCAGCGTCATCCTGTGTGCCGGATTCAGTGTGCTGACGCTGAGTGATTTCGCAGGCACTGTCTTCCTCGGCGCATCGATTGCAGGCTCACTGGCAGTTGCGGTGGCGTTGGATTTGCTGCTGCTGCCGTGGTTGCTGTTGAAATTCTACCGTCCGCGCCGAACTTCGGTGGCATGAATGCGACGCGACGGACTTTTTTGAAGCGGGTCGGCTGGGTGGCGGGGGCACTGGGTTTGGGCCCGGCGCTCGTGCGGCTGGAGGCCGCAGAGCCGGGCAAACGATCCAAACGCTCCACCCCTGGTGTTCCCACCATGGTCAGCACCTGGAACCACGGACTCGCCGCAAACGAAGCCGGATTCGGGGCCCTCGCACGCGGCGGCAATGCGCTTGATATGATCGAGGCCGGTGCGCGCATCGTCGAAGCTGACCCCACGGGCACGAGTGTGGGAATCGGTGGGCGACCGGACCGCGACGGCCACGTCACCCTCGATGCGTGCATCATGGACCACACCGGCCGTGCGGGCTCGGTGTGCTTCGTGCAAGGCGTGCTCCACCCACTTTCCCTTGCGCGACGGGTCATGCAGGACACGCCCCACGTCATGCTGGCAGGGGCTGGGGCCGAGCTGTTTGCCGCACAGTGCGGCATGGAGCGTGTGGATTTGCTCACCGAAGACAGCCGGAAAGCATGGGAAGAATGGAAGGCAACTTCACAGTACAAGCCGATTATCAACATCGAGAACCACGACACCATCGGATTGCTTGCCCTCGATGGTGAAGGGCGGTTAGCGGGTGGATGCACCACCAGCGGACTTGCCTACAAGATGCACGGAAGGGTGGGCGACAGTCCAGTCATCGGCGCGGGGCTGTTTGTGGATGGAGCGTGGGGCGGCGCGACAGCGACAGGCCTCGGGGAGGCGGTGCTTCGGACCGTCGGTTCGTTCCTCGTCGTGGAGCTCATGCGCCAGGGCGCTTCGCCTTCGGAAGCCTGCCGTGAGGCGGTAGAGCGCATCGTGGACCGCATGCCCGTGGATGACTTGCAGGTCGGGTATTTGGCACTGAGCCCGGAGGGCGAAGTCGGAGCACATGCGATTCACCCGGGGTTCAATTACGCATTCACCACGGCCGGCGGGTCGCAGCTGATCGACGCCGCGCATGGCTGATGCTCCGGTTACGCGCAACCCTACTACCGCACTGATCCGCATCCTCCGGCCGGCTAACGTGGCCATGGTTGCGCTGGGATGCGCAGCGGTGCGCCATGGATTGATCGTCCCTTTCGGTGCTCCCGCCAGGAGCGTGGAGAGCTTTTGGCTTGCAACCGGAGCGCTGACCTTACTGGCCGCGGGGGGCAATGCAATCAATGATTACTTCGATGTGCGCGAGGACCACATCAACAAGCCGCGGCTTGCACTCGTGGGAACCGTGATTTCCCGACGGGCTGCGCTTGCTGCTCATCTAGGCACAACGCTGATCGGGTTAGGATGCGCAGCACTTGTCGCCCTCAGGGAAGACACCCCCGGGTTCTTCCTGCTCGCGTGTGCGGTTGCGCTGGCCTTGGGCCTCTATTCTCCGCTGTTCAAGCGGGGCTTTTTGCGCGGCAATGTGATCATCGCGCTTGCGGTGGGGGTGTTGCCTGTTTGGACGGCCTGGGGGCCGGACCTCCTCCGACCGGAAATTGCTACGCAAATCACTGTTTATGCTGGACTTTCGGCCTGGGTAACCTTCCTCCGCGAGGTGGTAAAAGACCTGCAGGACCGAGAAGGAGATGCTGCGGCTGGTTTTTCCACGTTGCCTGTGGTGTGGGGGCCAAACTCCACCATGCGGCTCCTGACGATCCTCTTCGCGCTCACCTGGATTCCCCTGCTGGGCGTGGCCTTTTCTTCCGGGGGCATGAAGGGGTGGTGCGCTGCCTTCTTCTTCCCCTTCGCCGGTGCGCAATGGACGTTGCATACCGGTAACATCCGTGGCACCTCTGCGTGGCTCAAAGCCACGTTAGGGGGAGGCTTGCTCGCGGCCGCCTTCGCTGCTGCATAACATTTTTCTAACATTTTGGGCGCATTAGGTTCACTGAACCTTCACACCTGCGCAACCGAACCGGAGTGTCAGTCGGCGCAAATTTGTCGACGAATTGAAATATCTAACCACCAAACCCTTCATCATGAAGCGATTGCTCCTTCTATCAGCGCTCTTCGCGGCGGCAGGCGTGCAGCAGGCTCAGGCCCAATGCAACTGTCCTCCTGTGAACCAGCGCCCGACGGTCGTCGTGACCGACAACAGCGGTGCCGGAACCGGCACCACCACGTGGACCTGCGCGAACACCTACCTGCTCGACGGGTTCGTCTTCGTGAACAGCGGTCAATCGCTCACCATCCAACCCGGAACGGTGATCAAAGGGATGGCCGGAAACGGGGCCGACGCCTCAGCCCTCGTTGTCGCACGTGGCGGCTCGATCTATGCTGCCGGTACCGCGGATTGTCCGATCACCTTCACCCACGAAGCGGACCCACTGGACGGTTCAGTGGCGTACAACCTGTCGAACCAGTGGGGCGGTCTGATCATCCTCGGTTCGGCATCTACGAACTTGTCCACCCCGAACGGCCAGGTCGAAGGCATCCCGAGCGACAACAACCGTGCCCAGTACGGCGGCACGAACGATGCCTCGAACTCCGGCATCCTCCGCTACGTGAGCATCCGCCACGGTGGAACCACCCTCGCTGCGAACAACGAAATCAATGGCCTCACCCTCGCCGGTGTCGGTTCTGGCACAACCATCGACCACATCGAAGTGATCGCGAACGAAGACGACGGCATCGAGTTCTTCGGCGGAACCGTATCTGTGAACTACGCCGCAGTGGCGTGGGCCGGCGACGACAGCTTCGACTGGGACCAGGGATGGCGCGGATCGGGTCACCACTGGTTCTCCATCCACGCAGTGGCCGGCGGAACAGCAGATAAAGGACTTGAGGGCGACGGCGACGACTACCCGAACACCACGGCGAACCAGCAGCCGTACACCACTCCTACCGTCTCGAACTGGACGATGATCGGAAACACCGCCACCACGGCAAACGGTGTCATCGGCATGCTCTTCCGGGCGAACTCTGGCGGTAACATCTCGAACGCACTCGTCGTCAACTTCGGCGAGGCCATCGAAATCGAGGACAAAGCCACGAATGGCCAGGACGCATATGACATGTATGTGGCCGGCAACCTGTCGCTGAGCAACATCCGCGCGCAGGGCTCGACGGACATCATCGACTACGACGGAACAGCTGTCGCAGGTGCCGATGGCATCCTCGACACCTATGCCGCTGCGAACAACATCGCCCTCGGAAACGTGGGCATTGACGCCGACTGGGCAGCAAATGCTTCGGGAACAACGTTTACGAATCCGTTCAATCCTGTGCCGACCGCTAGCGTGACCAGCTCGGGAGCTTACCCGTACATGGGCGCTTTTGACCCGAACGGAATCAACTGGCTTGCTGGCTGGTCCTTCCTTGACGAATCTGGAGCAGCGAACATTCCCTTGTCGGACGGTTCTGGCACCGCCTGTGATTGTCCGCCACTCAGCCAGCGTCCGACGGTCCTGATCACGGACAACAGCGGTGCAGGCGTAGGAACGTCTACCTGGACGTGTAACAACACCTACATCATTGATGGCTTTGTCTTCGTGAACAGCGGCCAGGTGCTGACCATCGAACCGGGCACTGTGGTCAAAGGTGCTGCCGGCAATGGTGCGGATGCCTCTGCACTCGTCGTTGCCCGCGGTGGTAAAATCTATGCAGAAGGAACTGCAGACTGTCCGATTGTCTTCACCCACGAAGCCGATCCGCTGGACGGTTCGGTGGCCTACAACCTGTCGAACCAGTGGGGCGGCTTGATCATCCTCGGTGCAGCCTCCACGAACCTCTCCACCCCGAACGGTCAGGTCGAAGGCATCCCGAGCGATAACAACCGCGCTCAGTACGGCGGAACGAACGATGCTGACAATTCCGGCATCCTCCGCTACGTCAGTATCCGCCACGGTGGAACCACCCTCGCTGCGAACAACGAAATCAATGGCCTCACCCTCGGCGGTGTCGGTTCAGGAACCACCATCGACCACATCGAGGTCATCGCGAACGAGGACGACGGCATCGAGTTCTTCGGTGGAACCGTCTCGGTGAACTACGCCGCAGTGGCGTGGGCCGGCGACGACAGCTTCGACTGGGATCAGGGATGGCGCGGATCGGGTCACCACTGGTTCTCCATCCACGCAGTGGCAGGTGGAACGGCGGACAAAGGACTCGAAGGTGACGGCGACGACTACCCGAACACCACGGCAAACCAGCAGCCCTACACCACCCCGACCGTTTCGAACTGGACGATGATCGGAAACACCGCCACCACGGCAAACGGTGTCATCGGCATGCTCTTCCGGGCGAACTCCGGCGGTAACATCTCGAACGCGCTCGTCGTCAACTTCGGCGAGGCCATTGAAATCGAAGACAAGGCCACGAACG
>JBIIRP010000111.1:0-5567 GCA_044341475.1 Flavobacteriales bacterium
GGCTGGCTGGGCAACGATCCCCGGGCGTTTCGACGGCTGGGGCTCACGGCCGTTCCGCAGGCCATCATGATCGGACCGGACGGTAGGTTTTATCCGGACTGCAGCGTGCTGCCGAGCCGGGGGTTAGAGGAATGTCTCGGGCGGCTGCCGCGCTGAACTTAGTAATCGTCGAGCGTACCGTTTGCAGCCTCGGCCGCGCGGTCGAGGATTTTGTGCAAACTCGAGTAGGTCGAGGCGAGCAGGAAATCCGGCAGGGGTCGGGAAAACCACTTGACGACGCTGATGCCTTCTTCGGTTTGGGGTGCGCCGGCCGTGTCGTGGCCTTCGTGGATGGCGCGGAACCAAAACGTGGTTTTCAAACTGGCCCGACCTCCCATTTCGAACGTGTGGTAGGTGGGGCCGAGCAGTTCACCGAGCCGCAGGTCGCGGATTCCAGTTTCCTCGTTGACTTCGCGCAGGGCCGCAGCTTCGATGGCTTCGCCCGGCTCGACTTTGCCCTTCGGAAGATCCCAGCGTCCGTTCCGCTCCATCCACAACACGTGTCCGTCCCGGTTCTCGACTACACAGCCCGCGGCAAGCACCTCGTCGTAGCCGAGGCAGAATTGAATCCAGAGCTGTTCGACATCCGAAGCGGTCAGCGTGATTTGTTGAATATCAGCACGCTCACGCAGCAGTTTTGGCAATTCTAACAGCGTGTGCGCATCCGGCTCATGCAGGTGCAAGCCGGGATGCGGAAGGTCGATGCTTTCCTTAAATAGAACCGGGCGGTTCAGGATATAGACTTCATACATTCGCGCCGTCATTCTTCCACCGTGGAAAGCAATCGCAAAGTTGCCGAATTCCTGCTCCGAATCAAAGCGATTCAGCTGAGTCCTGACCGTCCGTTTACGTGGGCGAGTGGCAGGAAGTCCCCTATTTATTGCGATAACCGCAAGACGCTCAGTCATCCCCAGGTCCGCACCTACCTGCGGCAGGTGTGCACGGCGGAGGTGGAGAAGCAGTTTGGCAAGCCGGCCGGCATCGCGGGCGTGGCGACAGGAGGCATCGCACTAGGAGCCCTCGTTGCGCAGGAGATGGGGCTCCCGTTCATCTATGTCCGGTCGGAAGCGAAAGGCCATGGACTCGGCAACACCATCGAAGGCGATGTGAGCGTGCTTTCGAACTGCGTCGTGATTGAAGATCTGGTTTCTACCGGCGGCAGCAGCTTGAAGGCTGTGTCTGCACTTCGGGCGGCTGGAGTAGAGGTCAAAGGCATGATCGCCATCTTTACGTACGGGTTTCCGGAGGCGCGCGAGGCCTTCCGGTCGGCGGCGTGTCCGCTGTATACCCTGACGGACTATCCTACCTTGCTGGCACAGGCGACTGCCGAGGGCTACATCGACGGTGCTGCCCAGGCCGCGCTGGAGAGTTGGTCTGCAGATCCGGTGGCGTGGTCAGAAGCCCGCGTCTGATGCAATTCACCAGTCCCACCGTGCTGTGTTCCTCCTCTGCCGAGGAGGTTCTGGCCTTTTTAGCAGATCCGGCGCACCTCATCGAGTTGCTCCCGCCGGACCGATTTTCGGATGCGGAAGCCCGGCCGGATGGCTGCTCGTTCAAGTTGAGTGGGGGGATTCCCGTCGTGCTTGCGCGGGGCGAAGATCCGCCCGGCGGGGTGCGCTACGATTCCGCAAAAGGCACGCCCGTGCGGTTTTTCATCGTGGTACACGCCGTTTCCTCCGGGGCAGAAGACCGGTGTGAGGTCCATCTCGAAGGAGAGGCGGAGGTGAACGCCTTCACCCGGATGATTGTGGAAAAACCGCTGAATCAGGTGATTGAATCCCTTTCGGCGGCCCTGCGCGCCCGCTTCAGTTAAGGCGCCAAACCACTTCGCCCCACCCGCACAGCTCGGGAGGCCGCATTCCATCGCCGTCCGGCACCCACGCGAACCGGCCACGCCCATCCGTTTCTACCCCTAGAAACTTGCCGCTCCACGTCCGTCCCTCGACCTCGAACTCGCGCATTTCGCCTGCCCCGAACGCCACCGCGTCGAACCGCGCCACAGCGGCCTCCGGCCCATCCCAACCCCCTCGTTCCCAGGCCTCCACCGCATCGACGACTGCCCGTACAATGCGCGTCCGGAGCACCTCTGCCCCCTCTGTCCCCCCCGCATCGCCCCAGCCCGCCGGTCCGGAACCGCCGCGCCGGCCGCCGTTGAGCCCGATGCCCAGCACCCAACCGCCCCAGTCGGCGCCGCGCCACGACGTTTCCATCAACAGCCCAGCGAGCTTCCGCTCGCCCGCGAAGAGGTCGTTCGGCCACTTGATCCGGAGTTCTGCGGCGTCTTGCGGCGAAAGCAGTGCAGCCAGCGCCTCCCGCACCACCACGGCCACCCCCAGGTTCAGCTCGGCCAAACGCTCCGGCCCGGGGCTCTGCCTCCAACGGTGGCCCACACTCAATAGGACGTCCTCCCCGGCCACATCCGTCCACTCCCGCCCGAGGCGGCCCCGGCCGGCCGTTTGGTGCGCGGCCGAGCAGGCGAACCAACTCCCCGGCTCGGCCGACCTCAACCACGCCATCGCCTCCGAATTCGTGCTCCCCACGGCTTCGAAGTGCCTGCACGTCACGCGCACAAAATCCGTCTGTACATCCACAAAATCCGGGGGCCGCATCCGCCAAAATTACTATCTTGCACCTCCATACACAGTGCATGCCGGAACAGGAATCGCGCGGGTCGGAGCCCTTGTTGGAGGCGGTCATCCATGGCCTCCAGAACACCAAGGCGAAGGGAATTACCCTCCTCGATATGAGACAAGTGCCCCACGCGGTGGCGGACTGGTTCGTCATTGCACACGGTACCAGCCGCACCCACGTCGAGGCCCTTGCCCAGTCGGTGGAAGAAGCCACCTTCGTCGAGGCGGACGAGCGCGCGTGGCACAAGCAAGGCCTGCGCAACGGCGAGTGGGCAGTTCTCGATTACGGCAACATCGTGGTCCACGTATTCCACCAGGAAGTGCGTCCCCGCTATGCCCTCGAGGAGCTGTGGGGCGACGCGGCCATCGAACAACTTGCCGAGGCGTGAGGTAATTGAGGGAAATGGAAGAACGCAACGAAAAGTCCGGCGGCAAATCGCGCAAAGGCATCAATTTTTATTGGATTTACGGCCTGATCGCGGTGGTCATGCTGTCGATGCTGTTCTTCGGCGGCAGCTCGGACGGCAAGCAAATCCAGTGGGGCGAGCTGAAGAACCGCATCGAACGCGGTGACGTTCAGCGCATTACCCACGATGGCACGCGGGCGAAGGTGCAGCTGAAGAAGGAAGTGCGCGCGCGCGAGCAGGCGAACAAAAGCGACGATCAGCTGCTGCGGCAGGTGTACAACGCTTCCGATTACTGGCTCGACATTCCGGCAGGCGACGCGTACGCCGAGGACCTCAAGGAGATGACCGAGCTCTACAGCGTGGAACTCGTGTACGAACCGCGCAACGCGTGGGGCGAGCAGATCCTGATGTACGTCATCTTCTTCGCGCTCATGATCGGGGTGTGGATGTTCGTCATGCGCCGCCTGGGCGGTGGCGCCCCCGGCGGCGGCCAAATCTTCAACATCGGCAAGTCGCGCGCCCAACTGTTCGAGAAGGGCAAGGGCACGGACGTGACCTTCAAAGACGTTGCTGGTCTCGAAGGGGCGAAGGAAGAACTCCAGGAAATCGTGGACTTCCTCAAGTCGCCCGACAAGTACACGAACCTCGGGGCGAAAATCCCGAAAGGTGCGCTGCTCGTGGGACCTCCCGGCACCGGAAAGACCTTGCTGGCGAAGGCCGTCGCAGGGGAAGCGCAGGTGCCGTTTTTCTCTCTGAGCGGCTCGGATTTCGTCGAGATGTTCGTGGGCGTGGGCGCCTCGCGGGTGCGTGACCTCTTCAAACAGGCGAAGGAAAAGGCTCCGGCCATCATCTTCATCGACGAAATCGACGCCATCGGCCGTGCGCGGGGAAAGAACCTCAATATGGGTTCAAACGACGAGCGTGAAAACACGCTGAACCAGCTCCTTACCGAGATGGATGGCTTCGGGACGAACAGCGGGGTAATCATCCTTGCAGCCACGAACCGGGCCGACATCCTCGACAAGGCCTTGATGCGGGCGGGCCGATTTGACCGGCAGATCTATGCGGACATGCCGGACCTCACGGAGCGCAAGGCCATCTTCGAGGTGCACCTGCGCCCCATCAAGACGGACGAGAGCGTGGATGTCGACTTCCTTTCGCGCCAAACCCCCGGCTTCAGCGGCGCAGACATCGCGAACGTGTGCAACGAAGCCGCTCTGTTCGCCGCCCGGAAAGGCCGCGACCAGGTCACGCACCAGGACTTCCTCGATGCTGTGGACCGCATCATCGGCGGACTGGAAAAGCGCTCGAAAATCATCTCGGCCGACGAAAAGCGCACCATCGCCTTCCACGAAGCCGGCCATGCCGTGGTGAGTTGGCTTGTGGAGCACGCGTCTCCGCTGGTCAAGGTGAGCATCGTGCCACGGGGCCAGTCCCTGGGCGCAGCCTGGTACTTGCCTGAGGAGCGCCAAATCACGACCACAGAGCAGATTTTCGACGAAATGTGCGCCGCGCTCGGTGGGCGGGCGGCGGAGGATTTGGTGTTCGGAAAGATCTCCACCGGAGCGTTGAGCGATTTGGAAAAGGTGACCAAACAAGCCTACGCCATGGTCACGGTCTACGGCTTGAACAAACGGCTCGGGAACATCAGTTACTACGACAGCCGGGGCGAGCAAACCTTCACGAAACCGTACAGCGAAGAAACCGCGCGCATCATCGACGAGGAAGTGGGCAAGCTCATCGAATCGGCCTACGAACGCGCGAAGAATTTGCTCGACGACAACCAGGAGAAGCTCACCGCGCTGGCGGACGCACTCTTGACGAACGAGGTGATTTTCAAGGAAGACGTCGAGCGCATTCTGGGTCCGCGGCCCTTCGCGCCGCGTCCGGAATCGGTTGCTGCAGAACCTGCGCCCGTGGCTCCGGTTGCTGCCGACGAGCCGACGGAATCGACGCCGCCCGAAGCATCGGCGACGGAAATCCCGTCTGAAGCCGGTCCGGCCGCACCCGAAACCCCTGCGGATGCCTGAGTTGTTGCGCCGTTCCTTGACCGGCGCCGTCTTTGCGGTGGTGGTTCTGGGGGCGGTGTGGATGCATCCTCTGGCAAATGTGGCGCTTTGGGCGATCGTCGGTGTGCTGTGTTACCTCGAGTGGCGGCGGGCCGGGTCGTATTCCTTTTCCACCCACGTGCTGGTCGCGGCTTGGCTGGCGGCCTGCGCGGCGTCGATGGGCTGGGCGGCATGGGATTCAGATGCCGGGTACGATGCCCGCGCGGTGACCGGATGGATCCTCATGGTGTGGGCAAACGACACCTTTGCCTACCTGACCGGTCGGCTGTGGGGAAAGCACAAGTTGATGCCGTCCGTTTCGCCCGGGAAAACCTGGGAGGGCTTTGCAGGCGGACTCATCGGGTCGGGCGTGGTGGCAGCGGCGGTGTTCGGACCTGCGGAGATCGGGGCGGGAGTGGCCGTAGCGGTTCTTGCCACTGCCG
>JBIIRP010000113.1:0-5560 GCA_044341475.1 Flavobacteriales bacterium
ACGCCTGAGGCGCTGACGGTCCGGGGCGAGGGCCCGCTGCCCGTGGTTCCGCAGGTCGACAATCCCCGGCTGCATGTCCTCAGCGACCGCCACAGTTGGTTGCAGCTTTCGGAAGCTGTTCAGGCATCTGGAGGGGAAGCTTACGTTACTGTGGGTAATTTCCGGGAGGTGGGTGCCACCCGCGTGCTCGAGCGGAAAGACTGGGGTCCGCTGTCAAACGACTGGGCCTACCTCTATGTGGATGACATCCGCGTCGAGCCGATTACCGGCCCGGAGGCGTGCTCGCGGCTGGTCCAGCGCTATGCCGCCGAGGTAACGGATCCCCCTTGGCAAACCTACTTGACCGAAGAGGTCGACTGGCGCAATGTGTTGTTTGAGTTTGATCAATCGGATTTGACAGAGGAGGCTCGGACCCTACTGGATACCGTAGCAGATCGCTTGCTCAGAAACCGGTTCCTGGTGATCGAAGTGAACGGCCATACGGACATCATCGGCGACGACGGGTACAACCTTGAACTCAGCGAACGCCGCGCCCGTTCCGTCATGGATTACCTCATCTGGAAGGGCATCGACCCGAACCGCCTGCGCCTCGCGTGGCACGGATTCCATACCCCCACGGCCGACAACACGACCGAGGACGGCCGCCGCCAAAACCGGCGGGTCGAGTTCACTGTGCTGGAGCACGCATTCCTTCCCGCGGAACGCTGAGTAGCACGGCCAGGGCGGCTACAAAAAACAAGATCAGGGCCAGTACGCTTGTGCGCATCGACCCCGTCAACCCCTCGATAGTGCCCCACGAGAACATGCCGATGATGAGCCCACCTTTCTCAAGAACCTCGTAGAAGCTGAAGTACGAGGCATGGTCCTGGGTTTCTGGGAGCATCTTTGAATAGGTCGATCGGTTCATGCTTTGGGTTCCCCCCATCATAAATCCGATGATGCCCGCTGCGACGAAAAAGCCGTTGACATCGGTGACAAAGGCATAGGCATAAATGCACACGCCTACCCATACGGCGAGGCAGACGGCGAGCGTACGCAGGTTGCCGATGCGGCTGCTGAGCCAGGCCATGAGGAACGCGCCGGGAATGGCCAGGAGCTGCACGGCGATGATGGCTACGATGAGCTGGGTGTCGCTGAGTTTGACCTCTTTGATCCCGAAGGAGGAGGCCATGAGCATGATGGTTTGGACCGCCATCGAAACGATGAAGAAGCTCATCAGGTAGCGCTTGAGGGCGGGCTGGCCCCGGAGTTCCCGGGCGACGCCGCGCAACTCTGCGAACCCGTGCAAGAGCAGGTTTCCGTCTGAAGTACGTCCATAGGGGTTGCGGGGCAGCCGTTTGAAGGCAGGCTGAGCCCAGGCAATCCACCACACCCCGACCAGCACGAAGGCCCAGCGGGTCGTGTGTTTGCCGATACCCATGATCATGGCCAGGCAAACGAGGAGGAGAATCAAGCTTCCGAGGTAGCCCATCACATAGCCCCGGGCCCCCAGCCGATCGTGGTCTTCCGGCGGTGCGATCTCCGGCAAAAAGGCATTGTAGAAACCCAGACTGCCCCAGAACCCGATGTTCGCCACAAAGAGGGCGACCATGCTCCATTCCAGATGCTCCGGATTGAAGGCGGCCAGGCCAGCACAAGCAAGGCTCCCGACAACGGCAAACACCTTCATAAAGAGCAACTTCTTCCCAGCATAGTCGGCCATTCCGCTCAACAGCGGGCTCAGAATGATCACCACCACGAACGAGGCCGCGAGCACATAGCTGTACAGCTGGGTGTTGATGAACGACGTCCCGAGGAAGTCCACCCGGTCACTGATTACCGTCCCGCTTGCATCGCGCGCGGTCGTGACTGCGTTGTAAAAGATGGGGAAGATGGCGGTGGTGATGACCAGCGAGTACACGCTGTTCGCCCAATCGTACATCGTCCACGCGCGCTGGGTGCGCGGATCTGCTGCTACGGCCGCCCGGGTATGCTCCATGGGGGGGCAATATACAGCCCGTGTCCGAGCGGGGCGGGTTAACTTTGCCTGCGCATGGAACCGATTTACGACGTGGCGGTGGTCGGAGGCGGCATCGTGGGGGCAGCGACCTTGTACCGGTTGCAGACCCGCTATCCCGACCTCCGCATGGTTTTGGTCGAAAAAGAAGCCCTCCTGGCGGACCACCAAACCGGCCACAACTCCGGAGTCATCCACAGCGGATTGTATTACCCGCCCGGCTCGTTGAAGGCGAAGAACTGCGTGCTCGGCCGTCGGGCACTGGTCGATTTCGCCCGCGCGCACAAGATTCCGCACGACGTGTGCGGCAAGGTGGTCGTGGCCGCAGACGCCTCCGAGCTTCCGATGCTCGAGAAGATCCATGGAATCGGCCAGGCAAATGGCATCGAAGGACTTGAACGCATCGATGCAGATGGGCTACGCCAAATCGAACCCCACTGCCGCGGCGTCGCTGCCCTGCACGTCGCCTGCACCGGCATCATCGACTTCCGGGCCGCCACTGCGCGCATGGTGGAAATCGCAACATCGCTGCAGCCCGCGAGTGCCCTGCGGCTCGGCGAAGAGGTGCAGTCCATCGAGCGGGATGGCGACCTCACCGTCTTGCGTACCTCCCGCGGCACCACGCTTCGCACCCGCGTGCTCATCGCCTGCGCGGGCTTGCATGCCGACCGTATCGCCCGCAAAGACGGCGTGACGTTGCGGGAGCGGGTGGTCGGATTCCGGGGCGACTACTACGAACTGACCCACGAGGCGCGCCACAAGGTGCGCCACCTGATCTACCCGGTCCCGAACCCGGCCTTTCCCTTCCTCGGTGTCCACTTCACGCGGATGACGAACGGCGAAATCGAATGCGGCCCGAACGCCGTCTTCACCTTCAAGCGGGAGGGCTATGGCAAAACCGACTTCGACCTGCGGGATACGGTGGACGCGCTCAGCTATGCAGGAACGTGGCGTTTGTTCTTCGGGAACATGGCCTTCGGCATCAACGAATACCGGCGTGCATTTTCGAAGCGGTTGTTCTTAAAGACCCTGCAGCGGCTTGTTCCTTCGCTTACGTCGGAGGATCTGGTGCCGGGTCGTTCTGGAGTACGGGCGTTGTTGCTCGCCTCAGACGGAGATACCCGTGACGACTTCCGCATCGAAACGACCGACCACAGCATCCACGTGCTCAATGCGCCATCGCCTGCAGCCACGGCATCGCTGGCAATCGGAGACTACATCGCGGATCTGTACGCGGAACGCTTCGCCCATCGGCGCGGCGTGCAGCCCCATTGACACGTGGGATGCACCTCGCAGTCATGTGAGGCCCGAAAACAAAAAGCCCCTCAGCACATGCTGAAGGGCCTTTCGATGGTTCTGGCAAGCTAAATCCACAGGCGGACCCGCAGATTTACGCAATTCATTGCCGTCCAGAGGTGGCCCGAGTGGGCCGCATCGGACTTATTGCTTCTTCTTCTCGGGCTTCGTAGAGCCTTTTCCGCACGATGCGCCTGACGCACCGCTGCAGCATCCGCTGGACTTCCCAGCAGCTGCGGTGGATCCACCCTTGCAGCAACCTGCTGCCGGCTGGCTCTTGCCACACGATGCGCCCGACGTTGTCTCCGCGCTCTTCGTTTCCAAGGTGCCCTCGGTGGACTCACCGCTTCCGCCCTTCACCTGGCCGACGCGGGTGCTCCGGTCGGAGGTTGCAGCGCCGGATTTCGTCTGGGGAGCTTCCTCTTTTTTCTTGTCCACGGTCTCCGTCGTGCCCTTTTCCGGCTTCGGCGTCTTGTCAGACTGGGCGTTCACTCCGAAAGCGATGAACGCGAAAGCGCTCAAAATCAGGAACTTCTTCATGTCTAATCTGGATGGATGATTTCAGGGGTTTAAGATACTAGAAAACCTTGTTTCAGCCAAGTGTTTCCGTATTTTTGTCGCCCCGATGCAGGCAGCGGCCTGGGAAAAGGAGAGGTGGCAGAGTGGTAATGCAGCAGCCTGCTAAGCTGTGACCGAGTATCTTGGTCCCTGGGTTCGAGTCCCAGTCTCTCCGCAAAATGAAAAACGCCCGCTTCAACGGGCGTTTTTTTTTGTTCTTGCTGTTGCGAAATCGTACTGCGTCTGGTTACGCGGGCAGTACGTTCACCTTGAATGTCCTTCACGGGCTAACCAAATTCAGACTCACCTGGAAGTAAATCGGATTCCCGAGAGCGTTTGTTTGGGCGTACGGGTCATCCCGTAGCAATCCGAAAGCCCGGTAGATTTCGTTCCCATCGGTGAGGCGATCCACATCGAAACGGTAGTTGTAGCGATAGCCCGCTTGAAGGGAAAGCCAGACAAAATCCTTCAATGAAAACTCGTATACCGCACGAATCCGCGCCTCACCGCGTCGGATTTCCAGGTCCTGCGAACGCAAGTCCGCGCTGCTCTCCGGGTCGCGCCACAAGCGATAGGATTGTCCTTCGAGTTCGTAGCCGAAGAAGACCATGTTCCGGGAATCCAGGGTGCGCCGGACGTGGGCGCGTGCTGGGAAGAGAATCTCCGTTCCCCACCTGTTGCGGGCATCGGTGGCATTGTAGAGCACCACAGGGATGTAGTTGATTTCGCCTACCCGGTAGGTCCGAGCGACGCCCACGCCCCATTGCTTCTTTTCGGTGGGTCGGCGGCCATACACGAGTGCTGCGGAGTACTTGAGGTAGTCCAGCGGCATGAAGTCAAGACCGTACGTGCCACTCAAGTCAGCAGAACCTTGGAAAAGTAGGAACTGCTTGCTATCTAGAGGCTTGAAGACCGTGGTGCTGATGCCTGCCGTGCGGAGGCCATGTTCGGAGAGTGACTGGAGCAGCGGGTTGCTTGCGGCATCAGGCGCAGAATCAAATCGGTAAGTTGTATTCCAAAAATTTGCCCCCATTTGCCAAACCACGCTGGTCTTTGAGACCACCGGGATGTTGAACCCGACACGCAAACCAGATGTTGAATTCACCACAGCTTCCCCAGATGCAGCAAGGGATAGGCCGTTTGCATCGAGGATTTCGCCAGCGGAGAGAGTGTAGCCCCCCTGAAAGTCGTAACCCACTGAAATCAGCTTCGCTGGACTTAGGCCCTCGATTTTAGGACTACAGAAGCGTTTGGCCCCCTCGTCCGCAAAGCCCAAATTGTCGTAGAGATCGAAGTCGATGTCCTCCTCCCCGGTGGCTGTAGTGTCTATCTGCGCCGAGGCAACGGCTCCAGCGAGTGCCCAGCCGAGTATGAGCACATTAAAACGCCAGAAAACTCTGCTCATTTCCCCGGAACGGCCAGTCGTTTCCATACATCCGTGCGGCCGAGCGCTTGCACGCCGATGTACCCGCGTATGTCGAGGGTGTTTTTATCCTTCATCTTGATGACGCAGCTGTACGTGCTGCCGTTGAGCGGGTCGTAGATGGTGCCGCCCGACCAGGTTCCATCTTCTTGATAGACGAAGTCCTTGAGCATACGGTAGCCTTTTAGCGGCACATTTTGTAGGGCAGGGTCGGGGTTATTTTTGTCGGTCTTAGGCTTGCCCGTTTCGGGGTCGTTCGGTTCGATAAGCCAAACAATGCGTCCGTA
>JBIIRP010000114.1:0-5554 GCA_044341475.1 Flavobacteriales bacterium
CTCGATGAGACGTATTCGGAGAGCGTCATCGATACGTTCATCGATTTGCATGCGAAGGGATTGATTTACCGTAGCGTGCGTATGGTCAACTGGGACCCGGTTGCGTTGACGGCGTTGAGCGATGAAGAGGTGCTGTACCGGGAGGAGCGCGGCAAGTTGTACCATGTGCGGTACCGGGTGGTGGGCATGGACGACACCTGGTTGACCGTGGCGACCACGCGGCCGGAAACCATCCTCGGCGACACGGCGCTGTGCGTGCATCCCGAAGACGAGCGGTACCGGCACCTCGTCGGCAAGACGGCCATCGTGCCGCTGTGCGGGAGGGAAGTGCCGGTGATCGCGGACGCGTACGTGGACCGCGAGTTCGGTACCGGATGCCTCAAGGTCACGCCGGCGCACGATGCGAACGACTACGAGCTGGGGAAGACCCACGGGCTGGAAACCGTCGATGTACTGGAGGCGGATGGCACGTTGAATGCGGCGCCGTATGCCGGGCTCGACCGCTTCGAGGTGCGCAAGCGGATTGCGGTGGATTTGGAGGCCGCAGGGCATTTGGTCAAGGCAGAAGACTACACGAACAAGGTCGGCAGGAGCGAGCGGACGGATGCGGTGATCGAACCGCGTCTGTCGCTGCAGTGGTTCGTCCGGATGCCGGACCTCGCCGGGCCAGCGCTGGAGCATGTGATGGACGACACCATCCGGTTCTATCCCGCCAAATTCAAGAACAGCTACCGGAACTGGATGGAGAACATCAAGGACTGGTGCATCAGCCGCCAGCTCTGGTGGGGACACCGGATTCCGGCGTGGTACTACGGCGAAGGACCGGACGAGTACGTGATTGCGAAGACCGAAGAGGAAGCTCGGGCCGCAGCCCAGGCCCGCACCGGGCGCGACGTGCAGGTACGGCAGGACGAGGACGTGCTGGATACGTGGTTCAGTTCGTGGCTTTGGCCCATCTCCGTGTTCGATGGGTTCTACCGCGAAGACGAGGTGAGCTACTACTACCCGACGGCGGACCTGGTGACAGCGCCGGAGATCATGTTCTTCTGGGTGGCCCGGATGATCATGGCCGGATACGAGTACCGCGGCCGGGAGCCCTTCAAGAACGTCTACTACACCGGCATCGTGCGCGACAAGCAGGGGCGGAAGATGTCCAAATCCCTCGGAAACAGCCCCGATCCCATCGTGCTGATGGAGCAGTATGGGGCCGACGGGGTGCGGGTGGGGATGCTGCTGACGTCGCCGGCGGGCAACGACCTGCCGTTTGACGAGAAGCTGTGTGAGCAGGGAAGGAACTTCGCGAACAAGATTTGGAACGCCTACCGGTTGACTGCGGGGTGGCAGGTGGATGCGGGGCTGGCGCAGCCGGAAGCGGCGCGGATTGCCGTGGCGTGGATGGAGAGCCGCCTGCACGAGGCGGTGGCCGAGACCGAGTCGCTGTTCGCGGAATTCCGACTGAGCGAGGCGCTGATGGCCACGTACAAGCTCGTGTGGGACGACTTTTGCAGCGTGTATTTGGAGCTGGCCAAACCGGCCTACGGGCAGCCCATCGATGCGGTGACCCACGCCGCGACCGGCCGGCTGTTTGCCGAATTGCTGAAGCTGCTGCACCCCTTCATGCCCTTCATTTCCGAGGAGATCTGGCACTGGATTGCGGAGCGGAATTCGGCGGCAGACGACCTGTGCATCGCTCCGTGGCCGGTCGCGGGAACCCCGGATGCAGGCCTGCTGGCCGACTTCGCCTTCGCCCAGCGCATCATCGCCGAGGTCCGGACGGTCCGCAACGACAACCGCATCGCCCCGAAGGAACCGCTGGTCCTGCACGTCATTCCGGGCGCGGATTATCCGGCGCGGATGGAGGCGGTGGTGCGGCATTTGGCCTTCCTCGGCGAGGTCCGCACGGCGGAGGAAAAGGTGCCCGGGAGCTTCGGCTTCGTCGTGGGCACCTCGAGTTTCTACGTGCCGTTCCATGCGGACATCGACGTGGAAGCGGAGCGCGCGAAGCTCAACAAGGACATCGCCCACCTCGAGGGGTTCATCCGCGGTGTAAACGGCAAGCTGTCGAACGCGCAGTTCGTTGCGAATGCGCCGGCTGCGGTGGTCGAGCTCGAGCGGAAAAAGGCAGCGGATGCCGCCGCGAAGCTTGACGTCCTGCGCGCCAAACTCGCGGAGTGGGGGTGAACTTTCGGTGCCTGCGGGTTGTCGTAGGTGCATGGAAACGAAGACCATTGCCATCATCGGCGATTCGGGCGGAATCGGGGCGGCACTCCGCCAGCGGCTCCTCGCTGCGGGCCACCGCGTCATCGGGGTTTCGCGCTCGGGGGTTGCCGAGCCGGCCGAGGGCTACCTGAGTCTCGTGTTTGACGCGGTCGCGGCGCCGTGCGACCTCGCAGGATTCACGGACGTGCTGGACGGTCTCGTCTACTGCCCGGGGACCATCGCGCTCAAGCCGTTTCGCGGGATCCGCCGCGAGCAGTGGGTGCAGGATTGGGACATCAACGTGTGGGGTGCGGTGCAGACCTTGCAGGCAAACGAGCCGCTGCTCAAGCGGTCGACGGGGGCCTCGGTCGTTCTGTTCAGCACGGTCGCCGTGGGCACCGGTCTGTCCTTCCACGCCAGCATCGCCGCGGCCAAGGGCGCCATCGAAGGCCTCACCCGGTCCCTCGCTGCCGAGTGGGCCCCGGCCATCCGCGTGAACGCCATCGCCCCGTCCCTCACCGACACCCCGCTCGCCTCCGCACTCCTCGGCTCCGACACGAAACGCGCCGCGGCCGAAGAACGCACGCCGCTCCGCCGGGTCCACGCCGCGGACGACGTGGCCTCCCTCGCCGCTTGGCTCCTCACCGACTCGGCCGCCGGCATGACCGGCCGCATCCTCCCCCTGGACGCCGGCCTGGGCACGGTGCGCTGATCGATGGCACGCGAGCTCCTCTACGACGCGGCCTCCCTCGCCGCGCTGGCCGCCCCCTTCAGGGCGATGCTCGTGAATTCGGCGACCGGCTTTAAGCCTGCGAACCTCCTGGGAACGCGGGGCCCGGACGGCACCCCGAACCTCGCCATCCTGTCGAGCGTCGTCCACGTGGGCTCGGACCCGGCGCTCGTGGGCTGCATTTTCCGGCCCGCCGTTCCCCGCGAACTCGGCAGCCACACCTTCCACAACGCCCGGGAGACCGGCGAGTTTACCATCAGCCACGTGAGCACAGCGTGGTACCGGAAGGCCCACGCCACGAGCGCGCGGTATGCGGACGGCACGAGCGAGTTCGAGGCGGTGGGCTTGACGCCGTGGTATTTCCCGGCCGGCAGCGACGGACCGTTCGGAGCGCCGGCGGTGGCGGAATCGCCCGTCCGCATGGCGCTGAGGTGGGAGGACCACTGGACCATCCCGGCGAACGGCTGCACCTTCGTCGTGGGCCGGGTGGCGGGCCTGAGCGTGCCGGCGGACGCCGTGGCCGCGGACGGCGCGCTTGATGTGGTGGGGCTGGACACTGTGGCCATCAGCGGGCTGGACGGCTACCACGGGGGCACGCGGCTCGAGCGGTTAGCGTACGCCAAACCCGACCGACCCTCCACCGGCACCACCGATTTCCTCGCCGGCTTTCCACGGGACTGACAAGCTCACGCGGGATGCAGCTGGTTTGGTTCAAGCGGGATTTGCGGCTTCGCGATGCTCCGGCGGTGGCAGAGGCGCTCGCGGCTCCCGGTCCCCACGCCTTCCTCTATGTGTGGGAACCGGAGTGGTTCGCCCATCCCACGTGGAGCTTGATGCATGCGCGGTTTGTGGCCGAATCGTTGGACGACCTGCGGGCCGCCCTTGCGGAGCGCGGCGCCGAGCTGATCGAATGCACGGGGTCGGCCGCCGCCGCCTTCGCGGCCTTCGAGCGGTGGGCGCCGCCCGGGGGCATCGCGGTGCACAGCACCCAGGAAGTGGGACTGCGCTGGACCTTCGACCGCGACCGGGCGATGGCGCGTTGGTTCCGGGAACGCGGCTGGGCCTGGCACGACCACGTGGGGAGCGGCGTGCAGCGCGGACGCACCCACCGGGAGCACTGGCTCGAAGAGTGGCGCGCCTTCGTTTCGGCGCCCGAGGTGGTGCCGGAGTGGGGGAGGCTGCAGCCGTTCCGAAGGGGCGGGAGCGAGGCGGAGCCGGGCCTGGTGTGGGGGAGGCCGGAGCTCCCGCCCGAGGCGCCCGGCGCGCCGCGCCGGCAGCCCGGCGGCGAGGCCGCCGCCCAGGCCTACCTCCGGTCCTTCCTCGCCACCCGGGCCCGCCACTACGCCGGCAGCATCAGCAAACCCGAGGCCAGCCGCACGGGCTGCAGCCGGATTTCGCCCTACCTGGCCTGGGGCAACCTCAGCGTGCGGACGGCGTACGGCGCGGCGCGCCAGGCGGCGGCGGCCCCCGGCGCCCCGCGCCGGGCCCTGGCCGCCTTCGCGGAACGGCTCCGCTGGCGCGACCACTTCATCCAAAAGTTCGAATCGGAGTGCCGCATGGAAACCGAGGATGTGAACCGCGCAATCGGCGAGTTCGAGGCCCCGCGGGTCGTGGTGCCGGAGCGCGTCCGGGCCTGGGAGGAGGGGAGGACGGGGGTGCCGCTGGTGGATGCGTGCATGCGGTGTTTGGCCGCGACCGGGTACCTGAATTTCCGGATGCGCGCGATGCTGGTGAGCTACTTGACCCACCACCTGTGGCAACCGTGGCAGGCGGGGGCGGACCATTTGGCCCGCATCATGCTGGATTTCGAGCCGGGCATTCATTATCCCCAAATGCAGATGCAGGCGGGCTGCACCGGGGTCACCACCGTGCGCATCTACAACCCGGTCAAGCAAGCGCAGGACCACGATGCGGACGGCGCGTTCATCCGCCGGTGGGTGCCCGAGCTCGCCGAGGTGCCGGTGCCTGCCCTGTTCGCCCCGTGGGAAATGCCGCCGCTGGAGGCGGCCTTCTTCGGACCCACGGGGTATCCGGCGCCGCTGGTCGAGCTCGAGGCGGCGGCGCGGGCGGCGCGGGAACGGCTTTGGGGCGCGCGCAAGAAGCCAGCCGTGCGCGCAGAAGGAGCACGCATCGTAGCGCGCCACGTGTTGCCGCGAAAAAAGCGAACCGGGAAGAAATGAACGAACTTCGCGTCACGATGGAAACGCCCCGGGAACTGCTCCACCACGAGGTCGTCGCGGAACGGCCGGATGCTCCGTGGCTGGTGTTCATCCACGGCGCAGGCGGAAGCATCCGCACGTGGAAGTTCCAAATCGACGCCTTCGCCCCCCACTACCGCCTGCTGCTCATCGACTTGCGCGACCACGGCTACTCGAAGGATGTGCTGCCCGAGTACCCGGCCTACGACTTTGACATCCTCGTCGAGGACATCCTGCGGGTCATCGACCACCAGGGCATCGCGAAGGCGCACTTCATCAGTCTGTCCATCGGCAGCGTAATCCTCCAAAAGCTCGACATGGAGCGCCCGGAACTCATCGACCGCATGGTCATGGCCGGCGCGATTTTCGACGGGAGCAAGGCGATGCACCTGTTCGTGCACAGCGCGAAATTCCTGAACATCTTCTT
>JBIIRP010000014.1:0-18290 GCA_044341475.1 Flavobacteriales bacterium
GCCCTTCATCATCCGCAAGCTCATCGAGCGTGGCATCGTGAAGACGGTGAAGAGCGCGAAGAAAATCGTCGACGCGAAGGATCCGGTGGTGTGGGACATTCTGGAAAACGTGATGAAGGGCCACCCGGTCCTGCTGAACCGGGCTCCGACGCTGCACCGTTTGGGCATCCAAGCCTTCCAGCCCAAGCTGATCGAAGGCAAGGCCATCCAGTTGCACCCGCTTTCTTGCACGGCATTCAACGCCGACTTTGACGGTGACCAAATGGCCGTCCACCTCCCGCTCGGCAGCGCGGCCATCCTCGAGGCGCAGCTCCTGATGCTGGCGTCGCACAACATCTTGAACCCGGCGAACGGAGCGCCCATTGCGGTCCCGTCCCAGGACATGGTCCTCGGCTTGTACTACATCACGAAGGTCCGCAAGTCGACCGCCGAGGTGCCGGTGAAAGGTGAGGGTATGGTGTGCTACTCGCCTGAAGAAGTGCGGATTGCTTACCAAGAAGGCCGCCTCGATCTCCACGCATCGATCAAGATGCGGTTCACGGACATCGATGGCGAAACTTCGCTGATCGAAACGACCTGCGGACGCGTCCTCTTCAACGAGTACGTTCCGCGCGAGGCCGGCTACATCAACGAATTGCTGACGAAGAAGTCGCTGCGGAGCATCATTTCGCACGTCCTCAACACGACCAGCGTTCCGCGCACAGCCCAATTCCTCGACGACATCAAGAACCTCGGGTTCTATATGGCGTTCAAGGGCGGTCTGTCGTTCAACCTGAACGACGTCATCATCCCACCGGAGAAGGACAAGCTCGTGGCCGAAGCGACCGCGCAGGTGGCCGAGGTGATGGAGAACTACAACATGGGTCTCATCACGAACAACGAGCGCTACAACCAGATCATCGACATCTGGACACACACGAATTCGCGGTTGACGAACATCCTGATGGACCGCATTGAATCCGATAAGCAAGGGTTCAACTCGATCTACATGATGATGCACAGCGGCGCCCGCGGTTCGAAAGAGCAGATTCGTCAGCTCTCCGGCATGCGGGGCCTGATGGCCAAACCACAAAAGTCCTCCGCGTCCGGCGGTCAGGACATCATCGAGAACCCGATCCTTTCGAACTTCAAGGAAGGTCTGTCGATTCTCGAGTACTTCATTTCGACGCACGGTGCGCGGAAGGGTTTGGCGGATACGGCACTCAAGACGGCGGACGCAGGTTACTTGACCCGACGTCTCGTGGACGTCGCGCAGGATGTCATCATCACCGAAGAGGATTGCCTGTCGCTGCGCGGCGTGATCGCGACGCCGTTGCGTCAGAACGACGAAATCGTCGAAGGCATCGGCGACCGGATCGAAGGCCGTGTCACGGTGAACGACATCGTTCACCCGTTGACTGGAGCGGTCATCGTGGCTGCTGGCGAGGAAATCGCCCCACTGCTCGCCATCAAGGTCGAAGAGGCCGGTGTGGACGAGGTGGAGGTTCGTTCGGTGCTGACCTGCGAGTCTCCGCAAGGGGTGTGCGCGAAGTGCTACGGACGAAATTTGGCCACAGCGCGCATGGTGCAGGTCGGCGAAGCCGTCGGTGTCATCGCGGCCCAGTCCATCGGCGAACCGGGAACGCAGCTCACCCTGCGGACCTTCCACGTCGGTGGTACGGCATCGAAGATCTCTGATGAGAACGAGATCCGCGTCAAGTTCGACGGTCTCATCGAGATCGACGACCTGCGCGAGGTGACCCGCGTGAACATGGACGGCGAAAAGGAGACGGTGGTCGTTTCCCGTTCGGCAGAATTCAAGGTGCTCGATCCGGAAACGGGTGTGGCCTTGTCGACTACGGTCCTGCCGTACGGTTCCGTGCTCAAGAAGTTCTCGGGCCAAAAGATCCTCAAGGGCGATTCCATTTGCTCGTGGGACCCGTACAACAACGTCATTATCAGCGAGGAAGCGGGAACCATCAAGTTCGACGCCATCGAGGAAGGGGTGACCTACCGCGAAGAGCTCGACGAACAGACCGGCTTCCGCGAAATCGTCATCACCGAGTCGAAGGACAAGCGGAAGAACCCTGCCCTGCTCATCGTCGACAAGAAGGGAGAAGTGCTCCGCACCTACTCGGTCCCGGTGGGCGCGCACCTTGCAGTCCGCAACGGCGACACGGCGAAAATCGGTGCAATCCTCTGCAAAATCCCGCGGATGGCGGGCAAGTCAGGCGACATTACGGGTGGTCTGCCGCGCGTAACGGAACTCTTCGAGGCCCGGAACCCGTCGAATCCCGCGGTGGTTTCGGAGGTGGACGGCATCGTACGCTACGGCAAGATCAAGCGGGGCAACCGCGAGATCACGGTCGAGTCGCGCACGGGCGACAAGTACAAGTACCTTGTTCCGCTCTCCAAGCACATCCTCGTCCAGGACAACGACTTCATCAAGGCGGGCATGCCGCTGTCGGACGGTGCAACTACGCCGATTGACATCCTCGATATCCTCGGTCCGACGGCCGTGCAGGAGTACATCGTCAACGAAATCCAGGACGTGTACCGTTTGCAGGGCGTGAAGATCAACGACAAGCACTTCGAAGTGATTGTGCGTCAGATGATGAAGAAGGTCGTCATCGAGGATCCGGGCGACACACGCTTCCTCGAGAAGCAGTACGCGGAGAAGTCGGATTTCATGGAGGAAAACGACCGCATCTATGGCATGGTGGTGGTCACCGAGGTGGGCGACAGCGACGAGCTGCGTGCGGGCCAAATGGTCACCGCGCGGAAACTCCGCGACGTCAACAGCTCGCTCCGCCGCCGCGACATGAAGCTCGCCGTGGGCCGCGATGCCATTCCTGCCACGGCCCGTCCGTTGCTGCAGGGCATCACCCGCGCGTCGCTGCAGACGAAGTCCTTCATTTCCGCAGCGTCCTTCCAGGAAACCACGAAGGTGCTGAACGAAGCCGCCATCGCAGGCAAGCAGGACTTCCTGCTCGGCCTGAAGGAGAACGTCATCGTCGGCCACCTCATCCCGGCCGGAACGGGAACGCGGAACTTCCACAAAAAGAAGGTCCTGACCCGCGCAGAGGCGGAATCTATCTGACGCGAAGGCAAAAGCAAAACACGAAACCGCCCGGTGCTCCTCGCGAGTGCCGGGCGGTTTTTTTGCGCAAGAAAAGTGGGCGGGCCGGAACGGCGAAAGGACTGCGCCGGGGCGGGCGCAGCGTCAGTGCTTGCCGCCGATCGCCTTCGCCGCTGCTTCAGCGGGATCGTCGACCCGGTCGGTCGCATCTGCCGAAGGGAGGCCGCAGTGCCCGAAGAGGCACTTCTCCTTGATCACGGTATCGACGAAATCCGGGACCATATCCTCCCAGCCGGTGTCGCCTTGTTTGATGCGGGAAAGGGCGTCTTTGCTGAAGATGTTGAGCAGCTCGGGATTGTAGTCCTCGATGTCCACCACCTTTTTGTTGTGGATGAGGTAGTCGTAGAGCGGCTTGAGGCGGGGATGGATGGGCAGGGTGGAGGTGTTCCAAAACTCGCCCGACTTCTCGTCCTTCCACGGATAGAGGTAGATCTTCAGGTCGCGGGAGAAGAGGATGCCGAAAGCTTCCAGAATGCCACCGTTGAGGTCCCGGTAGTGGCGCTCGTCGAAGACCTCGGCGAGGGAGCCGGCTCCCATGATGAGGCCCATGCGCTTGGTGGAGTGGCGCGAGAAGAACTCGACCAGCTTGAAGTACTTCTGGTAGTTCGAGATGATGACGGTTTGGCCGATCGAGCAGAGGATGTCTGCGCGATCGAGAAAATCCTGTTCATCGATATCGCCCTCCGCAGACAGGTTGTTCAGCGTGATCTCGAACAGCACCTGGATGTTGCGTTCCTCCACGCGCGCTTCCTGGCGGAACCGGGCGAGGCCTTTCGCGATCATGTCGATGTTCACCTTCGTTACCGGGCGGAACGAGCCGCGGATGGCGAGGATGTTCTTCTTGTATAGCACGTCGGCGGCCTGCAGATTCGTGCCTTCCGGCGAAAAGATGACCGCATCGGTCATGCCGTTCTTCACGAGTTGCAAGGAAATCAGGCGGTTGTCGACGTCGGCGAAGTCCGGACCCTCGAATTGGATCATGTCGATTTCGACCTGGTCGCGCTCGAGTTCGTCGTAGAGCGAGAGGATCAGCTCCTTCGGCCGCTTGTGGAAGAAGAGGCAGCCGTAGATGAGGTTGACGCCCAGCTTGCCGGAGGTATGCTGCTGCAGCAGCGCGTCTTGTTCGTGGAGCCGGGCGTGCAGCACGACCGTGTTCGGTTCGCGGTCGGGTGCGGTTTGGAACCGCAGCCCAAACCACCCATGGCCCTGCACCGTCTTGTGGTAGTTGATGGTCGCCACCGTATCGGCGAAGGCGAAGAAGTGCTTCGTCGCATGCTCATCGCGGGACAGGCGCTCCTCCATCAGGCCGTATTCGTACTGCAGCATCTTGCGCAGCCGGCTTTCACAGACGTAGCGGCCCTGGGCCTCTTTGCCGTAGATGGCGTCGCTGAATTCCTTGTCGTAGGCGGAAATGGCCTTTGCGATCGTGCCGGATGCTCCGCCTGCGCGGAAGAAATGCCGCACGACTTCTTGGCCAGCGCCGATTTCAGCGAAGGTGCCGTAGATCTCCGGGGTCAAGTTGATCCGGAGGGCCTTCTGTTTGGAGGTGAGGATGACGCGGTTCTGCTCCACAGCGCCGAAGGTACGAAGCCCGTGGGCGGGGAAGCCGGGCGGGCAGCGTACTTTCGTGGCATGCGGGTCGAGTTGACTTTTTTTGGGACGGGGACCTCGCAAGGCGTGCCCGTAATCGGCTGTAGATGTGAGGTGTGCTCGTCCCGTGATGCCCGCGACACCCGGCTGCGGACGGCGGCGGGCATCCGGTGCGGAGCAGCGGCCGTCGCCATCGATGCCGGTCCGGATTTCCGGGCCCAAATGCTCTCCGCGGGCTGGCGCCACCTCGACGGGGTCGTCTTTACCCACGAGCACAAAGACCACACGGCAGGACTCGACGACGTCCGGCCTTTCAATTTCCTGTCGAACGGCCCGGTGGACGTCTTCGCGACCGAGCGCGTGCAGACCGCGCTGCGGCGTGAGTTCGCGTACGTCTTCGACGGAGATCCGTATCCGGGCATTCCGCGGCTGAACCTCACGACCATTGCTGAAGAACCCTTCGACGTGGCCGGAATCCGTTGGTGGCCGCTGCCCGTGCGCCATTTGAACTTGCCGGTGCTGGGATTTCGGGTCGGGGGCATCGCGTACATCACGGATGCGAACGCGCTCGAGCCGCTGGCCTGGGAGCGGCTGGCGGGGGTGGATGTGCTGGTGATCAATGCGCTGAGGCGCGACCCGCACCCCAGCCACTTCACGCTGGACGAAGCGATCGCGGTGGCCCGCCGGGTGGGCGCCAGGGCGACCTACCTCACCCACCTCAGCCACCAGATGGGTACCCACGCCGACCTCGAGCGGGACCTACCAGATGGCATCTTCGCTGCATACGACGGATTGACGGTGGTGTCTGAAGGCGAGTCCGCATGAAGTGGCTGTTTCTGTTCGTCGTGCGGCCGCTCAGCCGGTTGCCCTACCGCATCCTGTACTGGATTTCGAACGGGCTCGTGGTGGTGCTCGGGAAGTGGGTGGGCTACCGGCGCAAGGTGGTGCGGGCCGGGCTCGAGGCGTCGTTCCCGGAGGCCGGACCGGCGGAGTGGGACCGGATGGAGCGCGGGGTCTATGCCCATTTGGCCGACCTCATGGTCGAGAGCGTCAAGCACTTCACGGTAGGGGAGCGGGAGGCCCGCAGCCGCATGCAGTTCGAGAACACGCAGCTCTTCGACCCCGCCTTCGCGGCCGGTCGACACGTGCTCATTGCCGGCGGGCACCTGAACAACTGGGAGCTGTATGCCCTGACCGCGGATGCTGCCTTGCCGCATCGGACCATGGCCATTTACAAGCGGTTGAGCCATCCGTACATGGACCGGGTGATGCAGGAAAGCCGCAGCCGTTGGGGACTGACGATGGTGCCGACAGTGGCGAGTGCGTCGTGGATGGAGCGCGAGGTGGGCCAGCCGAATCCGCACCCGTGGGCGGTGGTGATGGGGTTTGACCAAAGCCCAGCCGACCCCCGAAAAGCCTGGTGGACGACCTTTCTCGGCCAAGAAACGGCCTGGTACTACGGCCTGGAGAAGTATGCCCGCACCTACGACATGGCGGTGCTGTATGGCCACATCCGCAAGCCGAGCCGAGGGCATTATGTGACAGAATACGAGCTCATTACGGACAATCCCCGGAGCTTGCCCGAAGGAGCCATCCTCGAGGCGTGCATCGACCGGTTAGAAGCGGACATCCGGGCGAACCCCGCGCAGTGGCTGTGGACGCACAAGCGCTGGAAGCACCGTCGTCCGGCCGATCTTCCCCTTCACCCGCGGACTGCGCCATGACGCCGGAGCACGACTTGCCACCGCTCGCCGAGCGGATGCGCCCGCTCGACCTCGACGGCTACGTCGGCCAAACCCAAGCCATCGGCCCCGACACGGTGCTGCGCCGGGCCCTGAACAAGGGCGCTCTCCCCTCGCTGATTCTGTGGGGCCCGCCCGGCGTGGGCAAAACGACCCTCGCCCGACTGCTCGCCCGCGCATCCGGCCGGACCTTCCACCAACTCAGCGCCATCCACAGCGGGGTCAAGGACGTCCGCGAAGTCATCGACGGCGTCCGGAAGGCCGGCCTCTTCGCCTCGAAGGCCGTCCTGTTCATCGACGAGATCCACCGGTTCTCGAAGTCCCAGCAAGACAGCCTGCTCGGCGCTGTCGAGCAAGGTCTCGTGACCCTCATCGGGGCGACGACGGAGAACCCGGGATTTGAGGTCATTCCGGCGCTGCGGAGCCGGTGCACGGTGGTGGTGCTCGAGCCGCTACGCGCCGAGGATTTGCGGGCCATCGGCGAGCGGGCGTGTACCGAGGATGCCGTGCTGCGGGAGCGCGGCGCCCGGGTGGCGGAGTGGGAGGGACTGGTGCGGGCGAGCGGCGGAGATGCGCGGAAGCTGCTGAATGTGCTCGAACTCACCGTGGCGACGTGTCCGGAGGGCGACGCGGTGGTGACCGACGCCCGGGTGGCGGAAGCCGTGCGCCACCCGACCCTCCTGCACGACCGGGACGGGGAGAGCCACTACAACCTCGCGAGTGCGCTCATCAAGAGCATCCGGGGGAGCGACCCGAATGCAGCGGTGTACTACCTCGCGCGCCTCATCGCTGGTGGGGAGGACGTGGGTTTTATCGCGCGGCGGTTGCTGATTTCGGCCGCGGAGGACGTCGGACTCGCGAATCCGGCGGCGCTGCCGCTCGCGGTGGCGACGTATGAGGCCGTGGAGCGGCTGGGCATGCCCGAAGGCCGGATTCCGCTCGCGGAGTGCGCGGTGTACTTAGCGACGTCGGCGAAGAGCAATGCGGCCTACCGGGCCATCGATGCGGCGCTGGCGGAAGTCCGGGCGAGTGGGGACGTGCCCGTGCCGATGCACCTGCGGAATGCCCCCACGGCGTTGATGGAGGGACTCGGCTACGGGGCGGGCTACGTGTACGACCACGACGCGCCGGGAGGAGCGTCTGGCCAGGAGTTCCTGCCGGAGCAGCTCGCGGGCCGCGTGTGGTATGTGCCGGGCGAGAACGTGCGGGAGCGGAGCATTCGCGAGGCGATGCGCGCGGTTTGGCGCGGGAAGTACGGCTACTGAGGCTACTGCGGGGGAGAAAGGAGGTAGGTTGCCGTGGCGGCCGCGTCCGGGCTGCTGAATTTCAGAACGTACGCTCCCGCCGCGAGCCCCATCCCGCGGAGGTCGATCCACCCCCCGGTTCCGCCCGCCGCCCCGGCCCAAACGGGCACTGGTCCCTCCGCCACACGACGCCCCTGCACCGTCCACGCCTCCCACCGCGTCGGCGCCCAGCCCGCCGACCACCGCACCAGCCCGTCGCCGGGATTCGGGAACAGGCGGATGCTCCCGGTTTCCGCGGCCGGGGGCACCTTCTCAAGCAGTTCCCAGGCCCGCCGGAAATCGGGGATGCCGTAGCCCATGGAGTCGTTTGGCGCGTCCGCAAGATGGGCCGACGCGATGATGGCCGCGCGGATTTCCTGCGCAGAAGCCTGCGGCACGGCCTGCATCAAACACGCCGCCATCCCCGCCAGGATGGGGGCAGAGAACGACGTGCCGTTCCCGTACTTCACGAGCGTATCGTGGGTCGGATAAGCCGCCTGCCACCCGTGCGCCATGACGTCCGGTTTCACCCGCCCGTCGGCCGTGGGACCGAAGCCGCTGAACGGGGCGTGGTCGCCAGCGGCATTGACCGCACCCACGGCGAGGATGCCGTCCGCGTCGGCCGGCGCACTGATGAAATGCCACTCCGTGTTCCCCGTGTTGCCCGCGCTGTTCACGACGAGCAGTCCGCGGGTCGCCGCCACGGCCGTGGCCCGCGAAATCCGCGCCGTCGCGCCGTCGAGATCAGCCGGGGTGTGGTTCATCGTGGAGTCGTCGAACGTCGTGTAGCCCAGCGAGGTCGTCAGGATGTCGACGCCCGCCGAATCCGCGTGTTCGGCCGCGACCGCCCACTGGTCTTCTTCGAGGAGGTATTCGGTGGCGGCATTTTCGGTGCGGTAGAGGAAGTAGGTCGCGTCAGGCGCTGTTCCGATGAGGGAGTCGGGCCAAAACGCCGCCATCGTCCCTAACACCATCGTCCCGTGCCGGTGGTGGGCATACAGGCCCCCTTGCGAACCGGCCACGTCCCAGCCGGCGTTCAACCGGCCGGTCGCCCGTGTCGTTTCGAAGCAGGGAAGCACATCCGCCCGTTCAAACCCCGCGTCCAGCACCGCAATCTGCACCCCTTCCCCGCGGTATCCATGGGCATGCAGCGGTGCGCCGTTCAACTGCACCAGTGGCACCCATCCCGCACCGTATCGACCGGTGTCCGGCGGCACGACGGCCCCGCCGCGTCCCCCGGGCGCCTCCGGCTCGGGCCTCCGCCCGCCGCCGGTCGCCATCCGCCGCACCTCCACCACACCCGGCACCGCCTCCAGCACGGCCGGATCGAACGTGCTGTCCTCCACCGCGACCGAGGCCGCGTTCAGCCACTTCGAGGCGTGCAGCACCCGAACCCCGGGCAGCTCCTCCAGCGCCGCGAGCAGGGCTGGGGCCACCGGAAGGTCCAGCGAATCCAGGGCGATCCCGTCCGTTGCCCGCCGCTCCAGCGCCCGGTCCGACAAAAAATCCTCGGGCCGCTCCAGGCGGTACGGATAGTCCGCTCCCCACGACTTCGCCCCGAAGCCCACCCAAAACGTCAACGGCGCCGACTGCCCCCACGCCATCCCCCCCGCACAGACGGCGGCACCGAGCACCCCCCACCTCCTCATCGCGGCCCCGACGACTTCAGCACCCCCTTCTCCCACGTTTCCACCTTCTCCACCGCGCCCCGTTCCGTGTAAAACGTCACTTTGCCGTGCAACACCCCCTCGACATAGGTGCCTTCTCGGGCCACCTGCAGACCCACGGGCGTTTTCCGGACATCGACTTCGCCCGTTTGCGGATCGGCAACTTCGACGAGTTCGAACGACCCCACGTCATGCCATTCCTTGAACGGCCCTTCCGGAACGCTGAGTTTATAGGTGATCGTGGCTTTCGGCCGTCCGTCCGGGTAGGTGTCCTCGAAGGTGCCGTTGTGGCGTTGCTCTTTGATCAGCTCGCCGTTTTCGTAGCGTTGGATGACCCGAAGGTTTCCGTTCGGTTCATAGAGTTTCCAAATCCCGGACGGCTTCCCGTCCGTGTAGGTCCCTTCCCGCTCGGGCTTGCCGGGCGCGGAAAACGTCCGGTGCGGACCGTGGAAGAGTCCCATGCGGTACGAAATCTCCGCCAGAACCAGGCCTTGCGCGTCGTAGCGGGTCCAGAGCCCCTCGCGCTCCCCGTCGAGCCACCCACCCGATTCGAGCAGCTTGCCCGCGGAATCAAACACCCGGGTAGGTCCATGCTGCACGCCCAGGCGATACCCCTCTTCAAGCCGCAACGTCCCGCGCTCGTCGTAGTACTTCCACAAGCCCTCCTTCTGCCGGACCGGGTCGCCCTCTTCGTTGACCTCTGCAGTCGTCAAGTAGCGGCCTTCCGCGCGGAGCGAACCCGCTGAGCGGTAGTGGGTGGCCTGCATGCCGTCGCCTTGCGGGTCGTGCACGATGACCGACATCTTCTCGCCCGTTTCGTAGTAAAACGTGAACGTTCCCGTGGGTTTGCCGCCCTTGAATTCGCCGGTGTAGTAGACCGCTCCGTTCGGATAGACCCGCATCCAGAGGCCTTCCCGCAGGCCTTTTGCGCCCGTGAGGTTGTAGTCGACCCCCGGTTGCCCCGGGGGCCAAAGCGCCTTCAGCGCCGCAGGAACTTCTGCAGCGGACTGTACCGTTCGGGGCTGCGCCCAAACGTGTTGCCCGGCAACACACAGGAAAACGAATAGACCCGCGAACCGCGGAAAGAAAGGGGAAGCGCGCATGCAGGAGTTTCCTGCCAAATTATGCAACATCGCTGCATCCGGCCGGTGCCCCCGCCGTAGTTTTGTCGCGAATTTTTCCCAACTGATTTTCAAGAAACCATGAAAGTAACCGTAGTGGGCGCCGGCAACGTCGGTGCGACGTGCGCAGATGTGCTGGCGACGCGCGAAGTGGCAAACGAGGTGGTGTTGCTCGACATCAAGGACGGCTTCGCGGAGGGCAAGGCGTTGGACATTTGGCAAACCGCTCCCATCAACCTTTACGACACCCGCACGGTCGGTGTCACGAACGACTACAGCCGCACTGCCGGTTCTGACGTGGTGGTCATCACGAGCGGTTTGCCCCGCAAACCCGGCATGAGCCGCGACGACCTCATCGCCATCAACGCCGGCATCGTGAAGAGCGTCACGGAGCAGCTCATCGCCCACAGCCCCGACGCCATCATCGTGGTGGTGTCGAACCCGCTCGATGTGATGACCTACTGCGCTTACCTCGCGGCGGGGATCGATTCGCGGCGCGTGATGGGCATGGCCGGCATCCTCGATACGGCGCGCTACCGGGCCTTCCTCGCGGAAGCGCTCGACGTCAGCCCGAAGGACATCCAAGCGGTCCTCATGGGCGGCCACGGCGACACCATGGTGCCGCTGCCGCGCTACACGACCGTCGGTGGCATTCCGGTGACCGAGCTCATCGCGGAGGACAAGCTCGCCGCGATCGTCGAGCGGACGAAGACGGGCGGAGGCGAGATCGTGAACCTGCTCGGCACGTCAGCGTGGTATGCTCCGGGCGCTGCCGCTGCCCAAATGGTCGAGGCCATCGTCCGCGACCAGAAGCGCATCTTCCCGGTCTGCGCGTGGCTGACCGGCGAATACGGCATCAACGACCTCTACCTCGGGGTGCCGGTGAAGTTGGGCAAGAACGGCATCGAGGAAATCATCGAACTCGACCTGAATGCGGACGAGAAGGCGTTGCTCGCGGAATCTGAAAAGGCGGTACGTTCCGTGGCGGACGTGCTCGACCGGATGAACGCGACGGCCTGACGGTTCAGTTCTGGACGACCCACTTCAGCGAGGTGGCGCCGGAAGTCACGATGTAGGAACCTGCGGGAAGGACCGGCAGGACGGCGGTGCCGTCTGGTCCGGTCCTTTCGGTGTGCAGCAGTCGGCCGTCGGTGCTGAAGATGGCCACCGCTGCAGCCGGGGTGGCGCCGGTCAGGCGGGCAGAACCGGGGGACGGGTTCGGGTGGAGGGCGATGGTGCGGTCCGGGGCCGGGGCGGTGACGGAGGTGGCGGTGCCGTTGTACCACCGGACGCCGCCGTTGCGGATGCCGATGGCGAGTTCGGGAATGCCGTCGGAGGTGAGATCGGCCAAGGTGGCTGCGGCGCGGAGGCCGGGCTGGAATCCACCCGCTGCGGCGGAAATCTCCGGGAGGTAGCCGGGGTCTGTGCCGGGGGTGAAGGTGCCGAAGTACTGCAGTTGGCCGAGTTCGTTTGCGACAAACACCTCGGTCACACCGCCGTGGGGGAGGAGGCAGGGCACGCTGTAGCCGTTGATGCCGAGGGCGTTGTCGACGACGATGCCGCCCCAGTTTTCGCCCGTGGTGGGGGAGGTCCAGAGGCACCAGGAGTGTCCGCCGCTGCCGTCCGGACAGGCGAAGTAGGCCGTCAGCGTGCCGTTTTTCTCGCCGATGAGCAGGTCGAGGGGTGGGATGCCGTCGAGGTCTACGGTTTGGGGAGTAGCAAACTGACCCACATCGATGGGCGTACCGGTGGCATCCGTTACCGAGAGCTCGGGCAGAGTGAATTCGGGCCAAGCGCCCGGTCCAGCGGCGTTTGTGTAGCCATGAAGCAGTCCGAGCTCGTCCCCGACGAGCAGGTCCACATCGCCGTCGCCATCGAGGTCTGCGAAGGTCGGGTAGGCGCTTTCGATGGCATTCGCGCTGAAGTCCACGGCACTCCAGTCCACGAGGGTGAATTCTGGCACAGTGGCCGTTCCTGTGTTGCGGAAGAGCGCGAGTTCCGTCGGGGTCGCGCCCACGCCTTCGTAGCGCTCCTTGTTGCCGAGAGCGAGGTCGAGGAGGCCGTCGCCGTCGAGGTCGACGAACACCGGAGCCGCGCCCCGGCCCACGTCGAGCGTTCCGCCTTGGATCCAGGTGTCGGTGACGAATTCCCACACGGGTGCGTCGGCCGTGCCGGCATTGCGCCACAGGTGGACGCAGCGATCGTCCTCCGTTTCGATGTCCGTTTGGGGGCTGATGACCAAATCCACCACGCCGTCCGCGTCTGCATCGATGGGCCACGCCGCCGGAAACTTCCAGCAGTACACCGAATCCTGCAGCCCGGTATGGGGCAACTCCGCCGGAAACGCCGGGTCGTACCAAGCCGTGCTGTCCTGCCCGTCAACGGCTTCCTCGAGCACGAGTGCAATCAAGGTCCCGAACGAAACATCCCCCACGAGCAGATCGTGACCGCCCAGTCCGTCGAGCTGGAGGGCGGTCAGGCTCCCCCCGGCGTGCCGGAGCGGCTCCTCGGGACGCCCGGCCGGATCGGTGTCGCGGGGGTCGGCGACGTTGAAGCCGCAGGTGTGGTCGTCGCCGATGTAGACCGAATTGTCCTCGGATCCTTCGTCGAACATCGCGTAACAGCGGTTCGTGACGACGAAGTCGAGCCCGCAGGGCGTTTGGCCCGTGTAGGCGTAGACGGTGGTGCTCGTCTCGGTGAAGGCGTGCACGTCGAGGGCGCCGTCGCCGTTGAGGTCTGCGATGGAGGGCTTATCCAGCGTCAACACCACCATGGGCAACTGCGACGGCCCGCTGCCGAAATCCCACGACGCGTAAAGGGGCTGTGCCACAGGCGTGAACGTGCCCGCCGGCGCATGGCGGTAGACGTGGACGCCGTTTTGGAACCCGGTGAACAGGTCCGCGAGCCCGTCGCAATCGTAGTCCACGAGCAGGGCCCACTCCGTGAGCTCCGGGAAGCCCACGGCCCAGTCCGGCCGCTCGACAAACCCCGACGGAGTCCGCTCGAACAGCAGCACCCGGCCGCCGTCCCGGTCGCAACTGAACACATCGTCGTCGCCGTCGCCATCGAAATCCACAGGGCTCCACTGCGGCGCGGTGAATCCGCCGGTCCACGGGAAGGGAAGGGCTGTCCCGTCCACCACGACCGACGGGCCGCCGCCGACCGTCCACGACCACGGAACGACCTGACCAGCAGCGTGGCAGGCGAGGACGGCGCAGACTCCGGCGGCGAAAAGGCGCTGCGTGCGGGAAGCGATTGTGGGCATCTGGTGGATTTCTTGCGGGGTGAAGTTCGGGCAAACGGCGCCCAGCGGAGTAGCTTTGTGCGTTGTGTCCGTGAAATGCAATGATCATTCTCACATGAAACACGTAGGAAATCCCCCCATTGATGCTTCGCTTGAAGCTGTAGGGCTCGAGGACGTCTCCCGGGCCCATTGGAATCTGCCTCCGGCCAAACTGATTGTCCAGACCCTCCTCCGAGGCGATGGCACCCTGACGGACACCGGCGCCCTTGCGGTCGACACCGGGACCTTCACGGGCCGTTCCCCGAAGGACCGGTTCATCGTGGACGACGCCGCGACCCACGAAGCCGTGGACTGGGGCACCATCAACCAGCCGCTGTCCCCGGAGCACTTCGAGGCCTTGCACCGCGATGTGGCGGCGTATTTGGCCGGTAAGTCGGTCTTCGTCCGGGATGCCGCGGTAGGGGCGGATTCGGAGAGCTCCATCCGCGTCCGCGTGGTCACGGAGAAGGCCTGGTCTAACCTCTTCGTAAGCAACATGTTCATCCGGCTCGAGGAGCAAGACGTTCTAGTGCCTTCCCCGGAATGGCATGTGGTATGCGCCCCCGGCTTCCAGGCGACGCCCGCGCTGCACGGCACCCGCCAGGGCAACGTCTCGGCCATCGATTTCACCCGCAAAATCATCCTCGTCGCCGGGTCCGCCTACACGGGCGAGATCAAGAAGGGCATGTTCTCGGTGATGAACTTCGTCCTGCCCACCCAGCACGGGGTGTTTCCGATGCACTGCTCGGCAAATGTGGGCGCCTCGGACGACGTAGCGGTGTTCTTCGGGCTCAGCGGCACGGGCAAAACGACCCTCAGCAGCGACCCGGACCGCCGCCTCATCGGCGACGACGAGCACGGCTGGGGCGACTCCGGCGTCTTCAACATGGAGGGCGGATGCTACGCAAAGACCATCCACCTCAGCCGCGACCTCGAACCCGCAATCCACAACGCCATCCGCTTCGGCGCCATGCTCGAGAACGTGGGCATGGGTCCCGACGGGGTCACCCCGGACTACGACGACGCGAGCCGGACGGAGAATACGCGCGTTTCGTACCCCATCGACCACATTCCGGGGGCGGTTGCTTCCGGACGGGCCGGGCATCCGAACCACATCTTCTTCCTGACCTGCGATGCCTACGGGGTGTTGCCTCCGATCAGCCGCCTCGACCGGGGCCAGGCCATGTACCACTTCCTCTCGGGCTATACCGCAAAAGTGGCCGGCACGGAAGTGGGCGTGACGGAGCCGCAGGTGGTGTTCAGTGCGTGCTTCGGGGCGCCCTTCATGCCGCTGCACCCTGCGCGCTACGCAGAAATGCTGGGCGACCGCATGGAAGCGCACGGCGTGCAGGTGTGGCTCGTGAACACGGGTTGGACCGGAGGGAGCTACGGCGAAGGCCACCGCATGAAGCTGCGCCACACCCGGGCGACCATCACGGCAGCGATGCGCGGTGCGTTTGACGCGGTGGAGTGGGCGACGGATCCGGTCTTCGGGCTCCGGCATCCCTTGTCCTGTCCAGACGTGCCATCGGAGGTGCTGGATCCACGCTCGGCCTGGAAGGACAGTGCTGCGTTCGATGCGACGGCGAAGCAGCTCGCGGGTCTTTTCCGCGAGAATTTTGCCAAATTCGAGGCCCAAGCCTCCGAAGCCATCCTCGTGGCCTCCCCGGTGGCCTGACGCCACCGCATGCACACGTTCTACACGCCAGCCCCCGCCTTGCCCGTCCACACCCTCGAAGGGGAAGAGGCGGAACACGCGGTGCGGGTGCTGCGGGTGCGCCCTGGGGACCGGGTGGAGTGCGTCGATGGGAGGGGCGGACGCTACCTCGGCGCGGTGGAGGAGGTGACAAAGCGTACCTGCTCCCTGCGGCTCGATGCTCCTGTGGTGGAGCCCGCGCTCACTCCGGCCCTCGTCCTCGTCGTAGCCCCGACGAAGTCCACCGACCGGTTTGAGTGGATGCTCGAGAAGGCGACGGAACTGGGGGTGTCCGCTGTGCAGCCCGTTTGGACGGCGCGGTCTGAGCGCCGGCAGGAAAAACTGGACCGCTGGGAGCGCATCCTCATTGCGGCCATGAAGCAGAGCCGCCAAGCCTACCTTCCCGAGTTGCGGCCCGCCGTGGCCTTCACCGCCTGGTGCACCGGCCCTGACGCCGCCGCCGCACCCGGCTACATCGCCCACTGCATGCCCGGTACGAAGCCCCACCTGCTCGCGGCGGTCTGTGCCGCCGGCACTACCTCCGCGGGCTGGGTCGCCATCGGGCCGGAGGGGGATTTCACGGCGGAGGAGGTCGCCGCTGCCGAGTCGGCCGGGGCCGTCGCGGTCTCGCTCGGCACGACGCGGCTGCGCACGGAGACGGCGGGCGTCGCCGCCGTCCACGCCTTCCGGCTCGCCGCGGTTTAGGCGGTGGGCGGCGCGTCCGGAAGCGGCATCCAGTGGGTCACTTCCCGGAAGTACCGGTTGCTCGCCCCTTCGCCGCCCCAAAAATGCACCCCGTGGAGCGCCGCCTTCTCCGGCGCCCCCGCAAAGAAGTCGCGGTGGAAGCGCAGCACGATGACCTCGCGCAGCTCGACCTCCTCCTTGCCCGGGAGCGTGACGCGGTTGCCGGGGAGGAAGCCGAGAACTCGCGCGCCGTCTTCCGGCAGGCGGTCAGAGGTGGAAATCCAGGTGGCGGAATCGGTCATGCGCCGGTGAAGTGGGCGGGACGCTTTTCGAGGAAGGCGGCCACGCCCTCGGCGTAGTCGGCGGTGGCGGCGGCTGCGATTTGGAGGTCGCGCTCCCGGGTCAAATGGTCCGTCAGCGGGCGGTCCCAGCCCTCGTTGAAGGCGGTCTTCGTCATGCCCAACGCACGCGTCGGCAGCGCTGCGAGCCGCCCTGCCAAGGTCTCCACTTCGTTTTCGAAATCCTCATCGTCTACGGCGCGGTAGATCATGCCCCACTGCTCGGCTTCGGAGGCGCTCACTTTGTCGCCGAGAAACGCGAGCGCCGCCGCCCGCTGCATCCCCACGAGCCGAGGCAGCAACCACGTGCCCCCGCTGTCCGGGATGAGGCCGATTTTTGAAAAGGCCTGGATGAAGTTCGCCGAGCGCCTCGCCACCACGAGGTCACAGGCGAGTGCAATGTTCGCCCCAGCCCCGGCCGCCACCCCGTTGACGGCGGCAATGACCGGCTTTTCCATGGCCCGAATCCTGCGAATGCTCGCGTTGTAGGTCTCCTCAACCACGGTGTAGAAGTCCGGCGCGTCGGGAGCGGTGACTTCTTTGAGGTCTTGGCCCGCACAAAAGGCCTTGCCCGTGCCGGTCACAACCACGCAGCGTACGGCGGGATCTACGGCGGCCTCGTCCAACGCATGTTGGAAGGCATGTCCCAGTTCGCGGTTGAAGCTGTTGAACACTTCGGGGCGGTTGAGGCACAGGGTGCGGATGCCGGAGTGGGTGGAGGAGAGGAGCATTGGGGTTGGGGTTGAGGTTGAGGTTGAGGGCGAAATTCGGTGGAATTGGGGTACGGTAGGTGCTCTACGTTCGACTGGATGCTCGCGGTAGGAGAGTAAGCGTGTCGCTCGCTGAGGCTTTCTATTTTATACGAAGTTGCATATTCAATCACCAAGAAATGTGATTTGGTCGATACAATTGATTACGTTTACTTTCTCTGAATAAGTGAGCGTTTTGCTTCACAACATGCAGGGTCTAAGTATGAGGGGCATGGAACGGTTTGCAAATTCATGGGGTGCTATCATCCGTTTCACGTTGCTCAGCCTCGTATGCGGTGTTTCTGTTGAGGGCTTTGCCCAAAACAGCCCCAAGAGCTACATCGAGTGCAATCACGACTCACTGATTACGGTTCTGCGCGCTTACGAGGACTCGCTGGCTCTGGCGGGATCGACTACGGTTGTGCGGGTTGACTATGCCTTGCGCGTGACGGACGTCGCCGTAGTAGGGAAGGTGTACAAAATCTACCGCTGCGAGGCGCTGTACGATTCGCTTGAAGTCTTGCTTGAAGCCTTGATGGATAGGGTTGCCTTTGCTCGCATGACGCCTCCCACGGTGGACACAGACAGCATCGGTAGCATTTCCGGCACGGGAGCGACCTTCTACGGCAAGGTCACCTCGGATGGCGACACGGTCGTCACAGCGCAGTGGTTCAAGTATGGACTTTCGGCTGGGAGTTTATCGGATTCGCTTGCGGTGGGTGGGGTGGTCACGCCCTTCTCAGCGGTTGCAAGCGGCCTAGCAAACGGGACGACGTACTATGTAGCGGCTTTTGCGAAAAACGTGAAGGGTACGTCGCCGGGGGATACGTTGAGCTTTACTACGCATGCAGCCCCCACGGTGGACACGGACGCGGCTACGTCGGTGACCGAGACCACTGCGACGCTGAACGCCACCATCACGGCGACGGGCGGGGCGGCAGTGTCTGCGACGGGCTTCAAGTATGCGACGAATTCGGCGCTGACAACCCCGACGGACATCGCGGGCAGCGGCACATCGA
>JBIIRP010000115.1:0-5494 GCA_044341475.1 Flavobacteriales bacterium
GGACGGCGATGAAATGACGCGGATCATTTGGCAATTCATTAAGGAAAAGCTGATCCTGCCCTACCTCGACATCGAGCTGCTCTACTACGATCTCGGCATCGAACACCGCGACGCGACGAACGACCAGGTCACGATCGACGCCGCAGAGGCCATCAAGCGCCACAACGTGGGCATCAAGTGCGCGACCATCACGCCGGATGAACAGCGCGTGGAGGAGTTTAAGCTCAAGAAGATGTGGAAGTCCCCGAACGGGACGCTGCGCAACATCATCGGCGGCACGGTCTTCCGGGAGCCCATCATCATGCAGAATGTGCCGCGCCTGGTGCCCGGCTGGACGCAGCCCATCGTCATCGGCCGGCATGCCTTCGGAGACCAGTACCGGGCGACGGATACGGTGATTCACGGCCGCGGAACGCTGCGGATGTCGTTCACGCCCGAGGACGGTGGCGCGGTGCAGGAGTGGACGGTGTACGGCTTCGAGGGCGACGGGGTGGCGATGGCGATGTACAACACGGACGAGAGCATCTACGGTTTCGCTCGGAGCTGCTTCAACACGGCGTTGCTGAAGGGTTGGCCGCTGTACCTGTCGACGAAAAACACCATCCTGAAGGCCTACGACGGCCGGTTCAAGGACATCTTCGAGGAGGTCTACCGCACGGAATTCAAGGAGCGCTACGATGCCGCGGGCATCACGTACGAGCACCGGCTCATCGACGACATGGTCGCCTCGGCGCTCAAGTGGAACGGCGGGTTTGTGTGGGCCTGCAAGAACTACGACGGCGACGTGCAGTCGGATACGGTGGCCCAGGGGTTTGGCTCGCTGGGGTTGATGACGTCGGTCCTGGTGACCCCGGATGGCGGCACGATGGAAGCCGAGGCGGCCCACGGCACCGTGACGCGCCACTACCGCGAGCACATGAAAGGCCGCAAGACGTCGACGAACCCCATTGCCTCCATTTTTGCTTGGACGCGCGGCCTGGATTTCCGCGGCAAGCTCGACGGCAATGCGCCGTTGCGCACCTTCGCTTCGACGCTGGAGCAGGTCTGCATCGACGTGGTCGAGAGCGGACGCATGACGAAGGACCTCGCGGTCCTCATCCACGGAGATGCCACCACGGAAGCCCACTGGCTCACGACGGAGGACTTCCTGGAGGCCGTGCGTGCTGAGCTGGAAGTGCGGCTTGCATGATGCGTTACTGAGGTCACGTGCGTGGCGGCGAATAACAAACTACATTCGGGCACATGAAGAAGCTCCTCCTCGGTTGTTTCGTACTGGTGCTGTCCTTGTGCAGCACAGGCGTCTTGTTTGCGTCTGAAGATGCATTCCCCTCGGTTTCAGAAGGAACCGTCGTGGCAGATACCACCGGCGAGCGCATGGTGATCACCACGAACTACAACCAAACTTACGTCGGGATCATCCTCAGCGACGACGGCCGCGAGGTCCTCATCGACACCGAAGACCGGGGGAAAATCTACCTGTCGAAGTCGAACATCCTCAGCATCAAGCCCGCCCGGGCTACCGATGTGGTTTCCGGCGAATACGTCGGTGAAGGAGCGTTCACGACGCGCTACAGCTTCACGACAAATGCTCTGCCCGTGAAGCGCGGCGAAAACTACGCCATGCTCAACCTGTACGGCCCGGAAGTGCATTTCGCCGTTTCGGACAACACCAGTCTAGGCATCATGAGCACCTGGCTCGGAAGCCCCATGGCCCTCGCGGTCAAGCGGAGCTTCGAAACTGCAGATCCTTTGCTCAACTTCTCCGCCGGAGCGCTCTTAGGAACATCCGGTTACCTCAACGATTTCGTGGGCCGCGGCGGCCTGTACTTTGCAAACGCGACCTACGGGAACCGAAAGCACAACGTGACGGTGGCGCTCGGGTATGCGCAGGGCACAGGGGGCGATTACAGCACAGAGGTCCTGCCGAGCGGAACCTACCTAAGCAACTACAACTACTTCGAGCCCTACAATTTCCCGGGAGATCTGGAGGTTCGCAAAGGCACATCACGGGTGCGGGGTCCGCTGTTCTCTATAGCCGGCATCACGAAGGTGGGGCCGAAGGCGAGCCTCGTGTTCGACTCCATGTGGGGCATGTTCCGCTCGAGCCGGCCGTACAACACGGTGGAAACCACTACGATTCAGGAGCCATTCTACGATCCGTTTACGGGTATGTACATCGACGGAGTTTACAGCCACAACGTAGAGCTGGTCGAGGGCGACGGCGAACCCGTGTTCATGTTCTTCCTCATGCCGGGCTTCCGGGTGGAACGCACGCCGAACAAGTCGTTTCAGTTCAACCTTGCCGGGGTGAGCTTTACGTTAGAAGGGGAGAGGATTTCGTTCCCGTTCCCCATGTGCACCTGGTTCTACGGCTTCTGAGCGGCGGCAGGAACCTGTTGGCTGAGGCAGTGGAGGGTCCCGAAACCCCAAATCAAGTCCGTCGCCCCGATGCCGATGATTTCGCGGTCGGGGAAGCACTCGGCTAAGATGCCGAGCGCCGTGCGGTCGCGGGGGTCGTTGAAGGTGGGGACGAGGACGGCGCCGTTGATGATGAGGAAGTTCGCGTAGCTCGCGGGCAGGCGCAGGCCTTCGAAGTCGATGCGGTGGGGCATGGGCAGCTCGATGATGTCGAGCGGGCGGCCGTCGGCGAGGCGGGCGGCGCGGAGGCGCCGGAGGTTGTCGGCGAGCGGGGCGTGGTTGACGTCGCGGGGGTCCGGCTCGACAGCGGCGAGGACCGCGGTGGGCGAGACGAAGCGGGCGATGTCGTCGATGTGGCCGTGGGTGTCGTCGCCGGCGATGCCATTTCCCAGCCAAACGGTGGAGGTCACGCCGAGTTCTTCGGCGAAGACGGACTCGTAGTCGGCGCGGGTGAAGCCGGGATTGCGGATTTGGATCGTGGGGTCGAGGAGGCACTCTTCCGTGGTGAGGAGGGTGCCGCGGCCGTTGACATCGATGGAGCCGCCCTCGAGCACCACGGGCCGGCCGCCGCGCACGACAGGCCGTACGGGAAGGTCCAGTGCTGCGGCGACCGCCGGGGGGAGGAGGCGATCGAGGCGGTGGTTGGGGTATTTGGCCCACCCAGAAAACCCGAAATGCAGGGCCTCCCGGCCTTCAGCGCCTTCCACGACAATCGGCCCCGAATCCCGCATCCACGAGCGGTTCGTCCGCTGCTCGATGAACGTGATCTGCCCGAGGTCCGCGTGCGCCCGCTCGAGCATCGCCGTGACCCGGTCGCGGTGGGCCGCATCCGCCACGACGAGGAAGACCCGCTGGCGCTGTGCGGCGATCCGGATGAATTCCACGAAGGCCCAAACGACCGCGCCCCACTTGCCCGGCCAGTCTCGGCCAGCATGCGGAAAGCACAGCAGAACCCCCTCCTGCGGCTCCCACTCCGCCGGCATGCGGCGCGCGTTCATGGCAGCAGGGACCGGGAGGTGATGCCTCCGTAGGCGTCGATGCGGCGGTCGCGGAGGAAGGGCCAGTTTTGGCGGACCGTTTCGATGAGGTCGGTGTCGATTCGGGCGAGCAGGATGTCCTCGGCGTCGTGCGGCGCTTGGGCGAGGAGTTCGCCTTGGGGACCGGCGATGAAGGAGGCGCCCCAGAACTGAATTCCCTCCGTGCCTTCCACGTACTGCTCGAGGCCGACGCGGTTTGCGGCGGCGACGAAGACCCCGTTCGCCACGGCGTGGCCCTGCATGGAACGCATCCACGCGCCATGCTGCAGTTCTCCGTAGCGGGCGCGTTCGGCGGGATGCCAACCGATGGCCGTGGGGTAGAGGAGGACCTCTGCCCCGCCGAGGGCGGTCAGGCGGGCCGCCTCCGGATACCACTGGTCCCAGCAGATGAGTGGGCCGAGGAGGCCCTTCGTGGTGCGGACCGTCTGGAACCCGAGGTCGCCGGGGGTGAAGTAGTACTTTTCGTAGAAGTGCGGATCGTCCGGGATGTGCATCTTCCGGTACAGGCCAGCGGCCGAACCGTCGGCATCCACGATGAGGGCGCTGTTGTGGTAGACCCCCGGCATGCGTTTTTCGAAGAACGGCACGACCACCGCCGCCCCGAGCTCGCGGGCGAGGGCGGAAAAGGCCTGGAAGGACGGGCCGTCCGCCGGTTCTGCGCGGGAGAAGTGGGCGGTGTCCTCGGTTTGGCAGAAATACGGCCCTCCGAAGAGTTCCGGCAGGCACACGACTTCCGCTCCGCGGCCCACCGCCTCGCGCGTGGCGTCGAGGCATTTGGCCAAATTGCGCTCATAACTTCCATTGAGTTCGAGCTGAACGACCGCAAGGGTAAACGACATGCCGAGAGGGTTAGCGCCTGCAAACCTACGGGCCGCAGCTCAATCGGGCGGAAAAAAAGCGTCGACGAAGTTCAGCAAATACAACCGCTCGCGCGCCCGCGTGAACGCCGTGTACATCCAGCGGTGCAGCTCGACGTTCAGGTGCTCTTCGGTCAGGAAACCCTGGTCGACCACCACGGCGGGCCACTGACCGCCTTGGGCCTTGTGGCATGTGATGGCCCACGCGAACTTGACCTGCAGCGCTTGGTAGCACGGGTCTGCGAGCACGGCCTTGTGGATGCGGCGGCGGTCGCCCAGGTCGATGTAATCCTCCGCAACGGCCTCGTAAAGCGCGCGAAGCTCCACCGCCGGAAGCGCCGGGGCGTCGGTGTGCAACACGCTCAGGTGCAGCAGGGCCGTGAACGGCTCGTGCGGCGGGGCATCGAGCAGCCGCGCTTCGACTTCTGCAAACGGGGCGCCGTAGCGTTCGAAACGCCGGACGATGCGCAACACCTCGATGGCATCGCCGTTTGCGAGCAGCGGATTCGCGAAATCCGGCCGGCCCGCGAGCCAGTGGTAGTTGTTGCGCACGATCATGAGGCGGTCGCCCGCGTCGAGGTCCTCCTCCCGGCCGAGGATGCGGGTGCGGATGGCGGTGTTGAAGAGGTTCGCCCGCTTGTTTGACCGGGTAATCACCGCCACCCCTTCTTCGCCGTAGCGCGAAAAGAGCTCCTCCAGCACCTCCTGCATATCGCCGCCGGCCAAACGCACGACGTCACCCCCACCCTGCAGCTGCGGAAACCCGACCTCCCGTGCGTCGATGCGCAGCCGCAGCGCATGCGCCGTGGCCAGGATGGCGCTGTCGAGCTCCTGCCGCACGACGTCCGTCAGCCGGATTCCAGCCACGGTGAGGTGAAACTCGCGCCGCAGGAAATCCTCGTCCAGCGCGGGACTGCGGTCTGCGCCCACCGGCGGCAGCTGCGCGTCGTCCCCGATGAGCACAAGCCGGCAGTCCTCCCCGCTGAACACGTACTCCATCAGGTCGTCCAGCACACTCCGGTACGCGAACCCCCCGTCATCCGCCCGCCCGCCCCCCGCTTCCCCGATCATCGACGCCTCGTCCACGAGGAACACGGCGCCCTTCCAGGGAGTCGGGGCTAGCCCATAGGCCACCGACCCATCGCGGGTCCGGGAAGCGCAGTACAGCTGACGGTGGATGGT
>JBIIRP010000116.1:0-5459 GCA_044341475.1 Flavobacteriales bacterium
GTTCGGCCTTCGCAACGGGGCAAAGGCATCGGGCGGGCACTGATCCGCGCGGTCGCGGCGGAAACCTTGCAGTCCGGGTGCATCGCGTTGCAGTGGCAGGTGCTGGATTGGAATGCCCCGGCCATCGGGTTTTACGAAGCACTCGGAACGCAATGGAGCACAGAATGGTGGAACGGGAGGTTGGCGGGGGAGGCGTTAGAGAACGTAGGACGAGGTTGAGGTTGAGGTTGAGGTTGAGGTTGAGGACGGGCGCGGTGCGCCGCTGGGCGGCGGCGGCGGTCGTTTGGGCGGTAGTGTGTGTGGCGGGATCCGGGGTCATGCAACGGGTTCAGGCCCAGGGCGCGACGGGAGTCGGCACCTATGTGCGGGGTGCCGGAGATGCGGTGGGTACGACGCAGGGGTGGACCGTGCAATCGGGTGCCTTGCAGTTGGATTCGGCGGCGGGCGAGCGAGGACAGTGGCTTCGGTTGGGGACGTCGGTTTCCCTGCCTGTGGAGGTCCGTGGGATGTCGCAGATGCCAGCGCGCGATACCGCGTCGGGTCTACCGGACGTGGTGGTGCCGTTTCGGCAGCGGCTTCAGGATTTCGGGGTGTTTGCGGAGTTTGGGGTGCCGCTGCCGGTGCGCACCGAACGCATGACGTGGGTGGTCTATGGGGGAATCCGGGTCCTGGCGCGGACGCTTCGGTTCACCTACGGGGCGCCCCACGATGCCGAGGTGTACGATGAGGAACGGGGGGAGCGTACGCCCTATGTCCCGGGGGCGCTCAACGTCGGACTTACGGCCGGTCTGGGCGCAGTGGTCGCGCTGGGCCAGTGGCAGGTGCAACCCTACGTGACGCTGGGATCCGGCGCGCCGGATCGGCAGAAATCGAGTCCGTGGAATGCGTATCCCGCCTATGTGGAAGGCGGGCTGGTGGTGCTCCGAGCGCACCGGTGGTAGGCCCGGAAGGCGTCCGCTTAGTACTCGTCCTCGTTGAAGAAGAAGTCCTCCTTCGAGGGGTAGTCAGGCCAAATGTCCTCGATGGTTTCGAAGAGTTCACCTTCGTCCTCAAGCTGTTGCAAGTTTTCGACGACTTCCAGCGGGGCGCCCGTGCGCATCGCGAAGTCAATGAGCTCGTCCTTGGTGGCCGGCCACGGGGCATCCTCTAAGTAAGAGGCGAGTTCGAGTGTCCAGTACATCGTGCAAGGGTTGCGTTCAGCGCGCAAAAATAGCCTTTTCTGGGAGGTTTGCAACCCGTCAGCTGGGTTGCCAAATCCGCTCCGGAACCCCCGCCCGGGCCCCCAGCGCGCGGCTCCACACGAAGAAGAGGTCGCTGAGGCGGTTGAGGTAGGTGGAAATGGCGGGGTCGACGGGCTCCGCGCGGTGGAGGGCGATGACGCGGCGCTCGGCGCGCCGGCTCAGTACGCGGCAGATGTGCGCCGCGGAGACGGCCGGGTGGCCGCCGGGCAGGATGAAGTGGCGGAGCTCGGGGAGGGTGGCGGTCCAGCGGTCCATGTGGGCTTCGAACTCGGCGGGGCGGCCGGCGGGCAGCGGGGGCAGGTGGGCTTTCATGGCCGGGTCGGCGGTCGCCAGGTGGCTGCCGAGGGTGAATAGGTCGGCGCTGATCGTGGCGGCGAGGGCGGCGTCCTCGGGATGGTGGGCGACTTCCGGGTGGTCAGCGAGGGCCCCGAGGAACGCGTTGAGTTCGTCGACCGTGCCGTAGGCTTCGATGCGCAGATCGTCCTTCGGGACGCGGCGGCCGCCGAAGAGGGAGGTGCTGCCGTCGTCGCCGGTGCGGGTGTAGATGCGCATGTTTGGCAGGATTTGGGAAAGCCAAACTACAACGGCGGGCGCCGCGGCGGTGTCTGGGGAGTAAATTTGGCCCGGCGCAGCCGGCAAACGTCCGCATGGAAAGCACAACCCACACGAAACAAACCCGTTACGACAGAGCCTACCTGCGGATGGCCGCCGAATGGGCCCAGCTGTCGCACTGCACGCGCAAGCAGGTCGGCGCGCTGATCGTGAAAGACCGCATGATCATTGCCGACGGGTTCAACGGCACGCCATCGGGCCTGCCGAATCCGTGCGAGGACGAGTTCGGCGATACACACTGGTATGTGCTTCATGCAGAGGCAAATGCCATCACGAAACTCGCACGCTCGAACAACAGCGCCTCCGGGGCCACCCTCTATCTGACCCTTTCGCCGTGCCGCGAGTGTGCCAAACTCATCCACCAGGCAGGGATTTCGCGCATCGTCTACCGCGACGCGTACAAGGACGACAGCGGGCTGGTCTTTTTGAACCAAGCAGGGGTCGAAATTGTCGCCTTCCCGCACGACCTCTTGCACACCGATGGACTCTAAGACCCCGGAAAACCCGCGCCGGTCGGCCAGCCAACCGCTGGTCTATGCGGCCCTGCTCGCGGTGGGCTTGTTCCTCGGCTTCCTGCTCGATGGCGGCGGGGGCGGACCGCTCGGCCGCTCGCGGGGCGCACTGCAGGAAGTGCTCGACCGCATCGAGTCCATGTACGTGGACGATGTAGAGCGCGCGCGCCTTGAACAGGTGGCCGTCGAGGCCATTCTCGCGGAACTCGATCCCCACAGCTACTACTTCTCTGCGGAAGAACTCGCGGAACTCGCCGAGCCCATGGAGGGCGGATTTGAAGGCATCGGCATCGAGTTTGTCATCCAAGACGATACGCTGATGGTGGTGGCGGCCATTCCCGGCGGGCCGGCGGCGCGGGCCGGGATGCATGCGGGGGACCGCATTGTGAAGGTCGATTCGGTGGAGATTTCCGGGCCGGAACTGACGAACGCGCGGGTGGCGGAGCTGCTGAAAGGGCCCAGCGGGACGCATGTGCGCGTCGGGGTGTCGCGGAAAGGGCGGGTGCTGCAGTACGATTTGGTCCGCGACCGCATTCCGATCCACAGTGTCGTGGCCGCGCTGGAGCTCGAGCCGGGCATCGGCTACATCAAGGTGGTGCGGTTCGCGGCGAACACTGCCGAAGAATTCGAGGCCGGCATGGGCAAACTCGCGGCCGCGGGCGTGCGCAGCGTCGTCGTCGACCTTCGGGGAAATGGCGGCGGCTACCTGAATGCGGTCGTGCCGATGGTGGCGGGGTTCCTCGAGAAGGGCGACCAGGTGGTCTACACCGAGGGCCGTCATGTGCCGCGCACGGACTACGAGGCGGAGGAGCCCGGCAAGTGGAGGGACTGGAACGTGGCAGTACTTATCGACGAGGGGTCTGCCTCAGCGAGCGAAATCTTCGCCGGGGCCATCCAAGACAACGACCGCGGGGCGGTGATCGGGCGCAGAAGCTTCGGCAAAGGCCTGGTGCAAGAGGAGTTTGGGCTTTCGGACGCGGGGGCCCTGCGGCTGACGGTTGCCCGCTTTTACACGCCCACAGGCCGTGCCATTCAGCGGCCCTACAGCGACGGAACGGACGCCTACTCCGAGGAGCCGGGCGAGCGGATGGAGAACGGTGAGCTCTTCCACGGGGCGACCGAGAACGGGCCGGATTCGCTGCGCTACGAAACGCCGGAAGGGCGCGTCGTCTATGGCGGCGGGGGGATTGCGCCGGACTTTTTTGTGCCGCTGGATACCGCAGGATTGACGGACCGGGTGGCCGAATGGATGTGGCTCGGCGAGGTGCGCGATGCGTCGTTTGCCTTTGTCGATGCCCGCCGGAAAGCGCTCGAGCCGATCCGGACCGTGGCGGCACTCGATGCCGCCGTCCGTGATGCAGCGATTGAGGATTTCTTGCGCAACCGCTCGGGCGAACAGCGGGTGGTGCTTGATGCGGCAGAGCGCCGGGTGCTCGGCGACCAGTTGGTCGCCCAAATCGCCCGCAACCTCCTCGGCGAAGAGGCCTTGCACGAAGCGGAACTGCGGGGCGATGCGACCCTGGCCCGCGCCCTCGAGGTGTTGCGGTATCCCGCAGGTTTGGCCGTCCGGGCAGGACGGCTGACCTTCACTCCTCAGAAGAAAACTCCCTAACTTTTCCCCATGGCATTCGAACTCCCTGCGCTCCCTTACGCGCACGACGCACTCGAGCCGCACATCGATGCGGAAACGATGCAGATTCACCACGGCAAGCACCACGCGGCCTACACGAACAACCTGAATGCGGCCATTGCCGGCACCCCGATGGAGGGCAAGACCATCGAGGAACTCATGCGCGACCACAGCGATGTCACGGCAGTGCGCAACAACGGAGGCGGTTTCTGGAACCACAACCAGTTCTGGACGGTGATGTCTCCGAAGGGCGGCGGACTGCCGACGGGCGATTTGGCCGACGCCATTGCGCGGGATCTGGGCGGATTCGAGGCGTTCCGCGAGGCCTTCTCGAAGGCGGCAGCGACGCGCTTCGGCTCGGGTTGGGCCTGGTTGTGTGTGAAGGACGGCAAGCTCGAGGTGTGCTCGACGGCAAACCAGGACAACCCGCTCATGCCCGGCGTGGGCTGCTCAGGCACGCCCATCCTCGGACTCGACGTGTGGGAGCATGCCTACTACCTGAAGTACCAAAACCGCCGCCCGGACTACATCGCGATGTTCTTCAACGTCATCGACTGGGAGGAGGTGTCCCGTCGGTACGCAGCCGCTCGCGGGTGAGTTCACCCGGGATGCAGTCGCTCATCGTGGTGGCGGGCGGCACCGGCACCCGCATGGGCCTGCCGGTGGCCAAACAGTTTATCGAAGTGGAGGGTTCGCCGCTCATGTGGTGGACCCTCCGCCGCTTTCGGGCGGCGCTCGGGGCGGCGCTCGACGTCACCCTCGTCCTGCACGCCTCGCTGTTCGAGGGGTGGGCGGAGCTCGAGGGGCGGTACGGGGCGGCCGGGGTCGACCGCGTCGTTGCAGGTGGGGAGGAGCGGTTTCATTCGGTGCGGCACGGGCTTGCGGCGGTCCCTGCGTCCGGCGGGGTGGTCGGCATCCACGATGCGGTGCGGCCGTTTGTTTCCGCCGACGTCGTGTCTACGTGCTTCCGCGAGGCCGCGGTGCACGGTTCCGCTGTGCCGGTGATTCCGTTGAAGGACAGCATTCGTGAGGTGGATGGGGCCGCATCGCGCGCGATCCCGCGGGATGCGCTTCGCGCCGTCCAAACCCCCCAATGCTTCGACCTCGGTCGCCTCCGCACCGCCTACGCGGCGGACTACCGACCGTACTTCACAGACGATGCGAGCGTTTGGGAGGCGGCCGGTTCACCCGTTCACCTCGTGCCCGGTGACCCCTTCAACCTCAAGGTGACCACTCCGGAAGACCTTATCGTGGCCCGGGCGTTCCTGCGGGAGGGCCACTGACTTCCCCGTCCGGCCGCTCGTTCGATCGGTTGCGGGCCGCTCCCACATAGGCCGCCGCCCGGAGGGGCCACCGCACGCCGGCCCACCACAACACCCCCGCTATTCCCGCAAGCACGCCCCCGGCAACCGCGACCTCCCACACCGGCACGGGCTCGAGCATCGCCTCCGGCGAAAACGCACC
>JBIIRP010000117.1:0-5448 GCA_044341475.1 Flavobacteriales bacterium
GCCGCGGATGATGGCGTGGTTTTGGGCTTCGCCTTGGGCGGCGAGGGCGTCTGCGCGTTCGTCGACGTGGGAGCGGTCGGCGGTGAGTTCGGCGAGCTGCTTTTCGAGTTCGACTTCGCGCTTGAGGGTGCGGTCGGTGAGGCGTGCGAGGGTGGATTTTTCGCGCTGAAGGTCGCCGATGAGGTCGTCGAGTCGGACGCGGTTGCCATCCAGTTTGGCTTTCGCCCGGGAAATCAACTCCTTCGAGATTCCGTTCGTCTCCGCGACTTCGAAGGTGAAGGAGCTGCCGGGGCTGCCGATTTCCAGCTTGTAGAGCGGCTGCAGCGTTTCGCGGTCAAACCGCATGGAGCCGTTGCGCGCTTCGGGCAGCTGCGCCGCGCGCGTTTTGATGTTGCCGTAATGCGTCGTGATGACGCCGAAGCTGCCGCGGGCATAGAGCTCTTCGAAAAAGACCTCCGCGAGCGCGCCGCCAAGTTCAGGATCGCTGCCCGTCCCGAACTCGTCGAGCAGCAGGAGGGAAGAGGCGTCTGCGGTGTCGAGGAAATGCCGCATGCGGCCGAGCCGGTAGCTGTACGTGCTGAGCTGGTTTTCAATGCTTTGGTGGTCGCCGATGTCCGTGAGGATGCGGTTGAACCACCCCATCTCGCTGTTCGGGTGGGCGGGGATAAGCAGGCCGCTTTGGAGCATGAGCTGCAGCAGGCCTACGGTCTTGAGGGTGATGGACTTGCCTCCGGCGTTCGGGCCGGAGATGATGAGCATGCGGGAGTCGGGGCGGAGCTGCAGGGTTTGGGGTTCGGTGCGGGCTCCGGTGCCGGTGTTGCGCAGCAGCAGCAGCGGATGGTAGGCGTTGATGAGGTGAAATCCCGGGGCTTTGCGCAGGGAGGGAAGGTCGGCCCGCATTTCGAATGCGAGTTTGGCCCGGGCCTGCGTCCAGTCGAGGGCCACGATCAGGGTGTGGTACGCGCGCAGTAGGGGGAGATGGCGGCGCATCACCCGTGTCAGCTCGCGCAGGATGCGCTGGATTTCTTTGCGCTCGTCGTCGCGCAGCATTTCGAGCTCGAATCCGAGGGGCACGTTCGCCGCCGGTTCGATGAAGGTGATGGAGCCGTTGTTCGACATACCCAGCACAGAACCAGTGACTTTGCGCTTGTGGGTGCTGCCTACAGCAAGCACGCGCCGGTCGCTGATGTAGCCTTCGCGGATGTCGGCCAGCCAGCCGCGTTCGTCGCAGTCCTTCATGATTTTCATGAAGTTGCGGTTGATGGTGCGGCGGACGCGCAGGATTTCTTCGCGGAGGGTGACCAAACGGCCGCTGGCGTCGCTCCGGACCTGGCCTTTCGGGTCGAAGATGCGGCCGATGGCCTCGACGATTTCGTCCGTGGGGCGGATGTCGCCGAGCCGGGCCACGAGCCGGGGCAGGGTCTTTTCCGCCCCGTGCAGCGCCGTACACACCTCGTTTGCAAACACACTTGCCTGCAGAATACGCTGAAAACCAGCCTCATCGAGAATGCTCTCGCGCACATCGAGCAGGGCGAGTTCGCGCGTGAGCTCGTCGACGGAAACGGTGGGAAAGGGCTTGCCCTCGCTGCGCACGCGCGTGAATTCTTTGACCTCTTCAAGCGCGCGCAGGGCTTCTTTGCGGTGGGGGAAGGGGACCAAATCCGCCGCGCGGGCCTTCGCCGTGGGACCGTGCGCGTGCCGCTCCAGCAGCGCCCGGACGACGTCGAACTCAAGGTCAGCCAGGGTGGTCGCGTCGGCGGGAGGGAGGGTGCGTTCGTGCGCCATCGGGTGCTGTTCAGGTCGGCAAGGTCCACCCCCGCGCCGCGCACGCCTCTCGGACGCACTCCAGCACCGCCTCCGGCTGGTCGCCGGCCATCCACCTCAGGTCGGGCATGCGCCGGAACCAGGTGGTTTGGCGGCGCGCATACTGCCGGGTGTGGGCGAGAATGGCGTCGAGGGCTTCCGCCCGGGTCGATTGACCGTCAAAGTAGCTAAACCACTCGCGCAGCCCTACGGTTCGCAACGCATTCAAATGGGCCTGCGGGTGCAGCCGCCGCGCCTCGTCTTCCATGCCGTCGGCCACCATGCGTTCGAGCCGCGCAGCGATGCGGGCATGCAGCACGGGCCGTGGAAGCTCGAGCCCGAGCGCAAGCACGTCAAACGGCAGGTCCGCCGTGGCCGCGCCCGTGTGAAACGACGAAAATGGCCTTCCCGCTGCCCGGCACACCTCGAGCGCCCGCACCACGCGGTGGGGGTTCGATCGGTCGATCCGCCCGAACGTCGCGGGGTCGCGCCGCTCCAGCTCCTCCACCAGCGCAGCTAACCCCTGCTGTTCAAGCTCCGCCATCAACTCCGCCCGCATCTGCGCATCGGCCGGCAGGGGGTCGAGCCCGTGCAGCACCGCGTGGATGTACAGTCCGCTGCCGCCGGCCAGCACGGCGGTCCGCCGACGCGCGAACACCGCCTCGAGTACCGCCCGCGCCGCCTCCCCGTACCGCCCGGCGCTCATCGGCTCGGCCGGATCCAGGCACGCCACGAAATGGTGCGGAACGCCCCCCATTTCCGAGGCGGTCGGCGCGGCCGTGGCGATCTCCATCCCGCGGTAGATTTGGCGGGCGTCGGCGCTGACGACCTCGGTTCCGAGGGCCTGCGCACACGCCACAGCACAGGCCGTTTTCCCCACGGCGGTCGGGCCCGCAAGCACCACGAGCAGCGGCCGTTCCCCGGCCTCCGGCGCGTGGTCAGTACCGGTCGTCCAACCCATCCAAGTCCATGAACTCCGGCCCTCCCTCGCGGTCCTCGCCGTCCTCATCTCCCTCGAGATCAGCCAGATATGCATCGATTTCCGGGTCGCCGGTCAACTCTGGCCCGCCCGTTTCTGCTGCCCCGATGGCTGCCAGCAAATCATCGAAGTTGTCCGCCTCCCGGCTGTCCGCCGCCGGCGCATCGCCGAACGCCCACGTTACCCGCGGATAGCCCACCGCTTCCTCCGCCTCCGAAAACGCGAGCGGCTCGACGTAAAAGCACCACATCCGCAGGAAGTCGTACACATAGACGGCCCGTGCGGTCGCATCCGGAAGCAGGCCTCCGACGCGCGCCTCCGCCATCGTCCGCGGCTCCGCGGGCTTTTTCGGCAGGAGCGGACGGTCCTCGAAATCAAGCTCTTCGTCATCGAGTCCCAGGTCGAGGTCGCTCGCCGGCAAGTCCAGCAGCGGGAACTCGTCGCCGCGGTCCCACGCCTCGTTGCTCCGGTAAAACGAAGCCAGCTCCCCGGCCTCCCAGCCGAAGGCCTTCAAAATGGCGTCGTGCAGGGCGAGGAGCGGGGCGTCCGTCGGGATTTCGATGTCGCGGAAGACGTCGTTTTCCGTGTCGAGAATGATGCGGAGACGTACAAGGGTGGCCATGTCCGAAAGGTACGGCCGGATGCGCTCCCGCCCGCGAACCGCCGTAGCTTAGCGGCGATTTCCCAGAACCGATGACCCTGCTTTCCCGGATCGATACGCGGATCGTGAAGATCCTCCTCGCTGCTGCGGCGATTGCTTATGCAGTCTACTTGTTTACAAAGGGTTACATCGGCGCCGGCATCGGCATGGTGCTGGTGGCCGTGGTGGTGGTGCTCGCTGCGCTCCAAAGCGTGCGCATGCTCTTCGTCTTCGTCAACCTCCGCCAGCAGCGCATGGATGACGCTCGCAAATGGCTTGCGCGAGTGAATCCGTCGCACCTGTGGCCGAGGCGCCGTCCCACGTACTACTTTTTGATGGGCAGCCTCGCGATGGAGCACAACATGTCAGACGCGGACCGCCTGCTGCGCGAAGCCCTCCGCCTCGGGTTGAAGCAGTCGACCGACATCGCGATGGCCAAACTCAACCTGGCCATCATCGCCTCCTCCCGCCGCAAAACCCGCGAAGCCGCCATCCTCCTCGCCGACAGCAAGCGCCACGACACGAAGGGCATGCTCAAGAAAGAGATCAAACAGGTCGAGCAGGCGATCAAGAATCCGCAGCAGGTGAGGATGAAGGGGAGGTGATTCCAGTTTGAGTTTGAGTTTTAGTTTTAGTTTTAGTTTGAGTTTGAGTTTGAGTTTGAGTTGAAGTTTTAGTTTATGGCATTTTTGAAGGATATCGGGGTGTTTGTGCTCGGAGTGGTGCTCGGGGCGCTCGTGAATGGCGCGCTGGTGTCAGCCGGGGCGGGGTGGATACCGCTGCCTGATGGTTTGCCGCCGGAGGCGAACATGCAAACGCCGGAGGGCTTGCGCGCCGCTGCACCGTTTCTCGAGCCGATGAACTTTCTCTTTCCGTGGCTCGCGCACGCCGTGGGTACGTTCGCGGGTGCACTGGTGGTGGCCCGTTGGGGCTCGGCAACTTACCGCTCCCGGTGGGCCTACACCGTGGGGATGCTCTTCCTGCTGGGGGGCATCTCGATGGCCTTTCTCGTACCCGACCCCTTGTGGTTCATCGTCCTGGACCTCACGACCGCCTACCTGCCACCGGTCTGGCTGGCACTTCGGTTGATCCGGTAAATGTTCAATTCATCATGTACTTCACATCGGCGAGGACTCTCCGAAACTTGATGATTCTGGTGCTAACAAGCGCTTTTAAAGACGGTTTTTCGCGCACGATGTAAAACAGACTCTTGAGCTCTGATGCGGGCAGTAAGAGTAAGTCAAGATCTATATCAGACTCTGCGTTTCGAATGAACTCATCTGTGAAGTCAGGGCCTACCAAAATGCTCCTAGCTACATTGTATCCTGCAGTTTGAAGCTGTTTTTTGTAGGATTCAATTTGGCGACTTACGCCTGCGTAGTTTGAGTAGAAGGACTTCTTGTCGGATTTCACTTCAAAAAGGAGCACTTCATTGCTGGGCAATTGAACCACAACATCAGGTTGTTCTTTCCCTTTTTTCGCGGCAGCTCTTAACTCTTTGGTTTCGACAAGTCCCATAGTTGCCAACATCATGGCTGTGACCTCTTGGAATCGTGCTCCTAACTCTGCCTCATTTACCTCCAAACCATGGGTGCGAAGCGCAAGCAAATCGCGGTTTGCCAGGCTTACATATTGCTCAACCCATAAATCCTCAGTATTTCTGTACGCGTTGAGCAAGTTAGCTGTCAAATTCCCACGTTTGGAAACAGATTTTGCTTCGGCAAAGGCTTGTAATGACGTTGCAGAGAGCGCTTCCACAACATCCCTAGGGTGTATGTTCAGGTTAATCATTAATTCGGCACCAATCGATTCAGATAAATCAAATTCAAATATGTTTCGCAATTCCGTCATGCCTTCTGGAACGTAGGCTTGAAGATCAATCAGCATTTGATGAAATCCAGATTTGCTGATTCCAATGTAGTCGGAGGTAGACGATTGTTGAATTAGCTGAAATATGGAATTGATCTTATCGTCCAAAGTCGCACCAGTGACCTTTTTACCCTCAAAGGCCTGTTCAGCGAGTTCG
>JBIIRP010000268.1:0-5443 GCA_044341475.1 Flavobacteriales bacterium
CCAAACGCTTTGGTTCTGGAGGCCGTCGTTTTTCGCCACGTAGTAGCGGGATCCGATGCGGCGCGGCACGCCGATTTTCTCGTAGTTGTAGAGCTCTTCGTAGCGTTTGCGCAGTTCCGGGAGGACGGGGATGGAGTCGAGGAAGGCGCGTGTTACGGCATTTTGGGCGTCGACCCATGCCCCCGTCTCGGCGGAGCGGTCGTCTTCCAGCCACCGATAGGGGTCCGGGACAGCGACGCCCCAAAGTGTGTCCACCACCGTGGAGTCCACCCGCGTCTCCGGGTAGGTGAGGTTCGGTTCCATGTAAGCGAGGTTCGGGTCGGTGGCCTCCGGGCTGCTGCAGGCCGCGAGGAGCAGGAGTGCGGCGGAGACGGTGGGGAAAATTTGGCGCATAGCAGAGAAATTGCTCGTCAAAATTACCACAACTTTGCACCTCGCATCCAACCCGATCTGTGCCATGAAAAGCCACGAAATCGACTACCGCATCTACGGCGATGACCTTCAAGCTGTGGAGATTACGCTTGATCCACACGAGACTGTGATTGCCGAAGCAGGCGCAATGAACTGGCTCGAAGACGGCATCGCATTCGAGACCCGGATGGGCGACGGATCGCAGCCGAACCAAGGCATGATGAGCAAGTTGCTCAACGTGGGCAAGCGTCTGTTGACGGGCGAGTCCATCTTCATGACGCACTTCACGAACCACGGTACCGGGCGCAGCAATGTGGCCTTCGCCGCGCCGTATCCGGGCAAAATCATTCCGGTGGACTTGACGCAGGTCGGCGGTCGGATTATTTGCCAAAAAGACAGCTTCCTCTGCGCCGCCTACGGGACCGAGGTGACCATCGCCTTCAACAAGCGCCTCGGCGCTGGCTTCTTCGGAGGCGAGGGCTTCATCCTGCAGCAACTTCGTGGGGACGGTCTTGCGTTCGTCCATGCAGGCGGCACCGTGGTCCGCAAAGAACTGCGCGGCGAGACGCTCCGGGTGGACACGGGCTGCATCGTCGGGTTTGCCGGAAACATCGACTACGACATCGAGCGGGCGGGCAACTTGAAGTCCATGTTCTTCGGGGGAGAAGGTCTGTTCCTCGCCACCCTGCGCGGCACCGGCACGGTGTGGCTGCAGTCTTTGCCGTTCAGCCGGTTAGCGGACCGCATTCTCGCCCATGCGCCTTCGGCCGGGGGGCGCGGGCGGGAGGAGGGGAGTGTCCTCGGCGGGTTAGGCCGCATGCTGGACGGTGACAACTGGTGAGGCGGATGTGGAAACGAGTGAGAATGTGTTACTTTTGGGGGAGATGTTTGAATCGCTTGTGAATCCTGTGGCCTGTTCCTTTCTGCGGCTAGTCCGCGCTACACCCCCATCCCTTCTTTCGGCATGAAGCTGTTCGTTGCGAAATTGAACCGTGACGTCACGGACGCGGATCTCAACGAGTTGTTCTCTCGGTACGGCGAAGTCCGGTACGCCCGCGTGGTCACGGACCGCGATACGGGCGTGTCGAAGTGCTTCGGCTTCGTGCACATGGCCCAAGCCGACGATGCCCGCAAAGCGATGGCGGAGTTGAACGACCAGGAGTTCATGCGGTTCCGCATGGTGGTGAAGGAGGCAGAGGAGCGGCCTGCGGGCTCGGCTCCCGGCGGTAGGCCAGGAGGGGATGATCGGCGGTCGCCCGGTGGCCCGCCGCGTGGCGGTCGTCCGGACGGCGGAGCACCGCGGACAGATAGCTCCGGGCGTGGAGGTGACTCGCGCGAGTTCAGCCGGCGGGAGGCCCCAGGCGACGCGCCCAAACCCGGACTGCGCCCTGCCCCGCCGAAGAAAAAACTCCCCGAAAAGCGGAAGGAACGTGACATCTACGCCGACGGTCCGAAGCCGCCGAAGGTGAAGCGGGAAAAGGGCCGTGCTCCCGGCTGGCTCGACGAACTCGACGACGAGTAATCCTGTTTCAGCGATAGTGCTGAAAACCCTGGCTGTTAAATTTTTGCCTGCTGAACCACTGTGTATTCTCCAGTGGAATGTCTTGTTTTGCACAATTGTATGTCGGCAATCCCTTGATTTGTGGGGGATTTTTCGGGTGCACTCTCACTTCGTGGGCATCGATTGTTCTCAAAACAAGCCTTCGCTTGGTCGCGCAAACATGCATTTTTATCGGTTAAATGCTGTGTAACGTCGAAGGGTAAGTGATTTTTGGCTATATTTACGGAGCCATAACCATACTTAACCATGAGCCGTTTCCTGCTCCTTCTTGCATCGCTGTGTACTGCGGCCCTCACTTGGGCCCAGACACCGTATCAGTTGGTCGTCGAAACCCACGCCACCCATACATCGGGAATCCTGGCAGGCCAATCGACGTACAGGCTGTACATTAAAATGCAAAACGCGACGGACTTCCTGTCGTCGATCTACGGGAACAACACTGCTCCCCTCAGTGTGAACACTTCGACGAACTCGTTTTACAACGACCAGTTCGCCACAGGTGCCACAGCGGGCGGGGTGAACAGCGCGTTCTTCATGTTTTTCCCGACACTAGCTTTCGATAGCTGGGTAACAATCGGGATTTCAGGAGCGGCAGTCCCCCCACAGGCGGATCCTTCGACCATCGAAAGTGCTGCTCAGCCGTGGAAGTCGAAGTTCACCTCTGGCGCGACGGGTGCTGGTACTAACGTTGTGGTGAATGATTTGACCGGCGGTGCTTGGTATCTGCTCAACGGTACAGTGAATGGTTTGCCAACGGCTGGATCAGGCAACAAGGTGCTCTGCATGCAGATCACGACGGCGGGAACCTTAAGCGGTCGAATCAATGCGCAGATTTTCCCCCTGGGCGTTGGTGCAAACCAAGTCCAGCGGAGTTTCGAGTTTTCCGGCACAGGTACATTCAATTCCATGTCCTCGGGTGTGCCGGGCTGCACGAGCACGACTGCCTGCAACTACAACTCGGCTGCAACGACGGACAACGGCTCGTGTGTCTTTGCCACAGGCTGCGATACTTGCTCCGGTGGTGCAGTAGTCGATGGCGACTCGGACAACGATGGGGTGTGCAACGCGAACGAGATTGCGGGCTGTACGAATGCTACGGCGTGCAACTACAACGCATCAGCTACGGACAACAACGGCTCCTGTGTTTTCGCAACGGGCTGCGACTTCTGCTCGGGCGGCGCGGTAGCTGACGGCGATGCGGACAACGATGGGGTGTGCAACGCGAACGAGATCGCGGGCTGCACGTCATCTTCGGCTTGCAACTACAACGCATCAGCTACAGAAGAAAACGGCTCGTGTGTTTTCGCGACGGGCTGCGACTTCTGCTCGGGCGGCGCGGTAGCTGACGGCGACGCGGACAACGATGGGGTGTGCAACGCGAACGAGGTTGTGGGTTGCCAGACGGCTGGTGCGTGCAATTACAACCCGGCAGCGACGGACGCAGGCTCCTGCGTCTTTGCGACGGGCTGCGACACGTGCTCAGGCGGCGCGGTTGCGGACGGCGATGCGGACAACGATGGGGTTTGTAACGCGAACGAGGTGGTGGGTTGCCAGACATCTAGCGCCTGCAACTACAACCCGGCTGCCACGGATGCTGGCTCCTGCGTCTTTGCGACGGGCTGCGACACGTGCTCTGGCGGCGCGGTTGTGGATGGCGACACGGACAACGACGGGGTATGCAACGCGAACGAAATTGCGGGCTGCACGAACGCTTCGGCGTGCAACTACAACCCGGCTGCGACGGACAACAACGGTTCGTGCGTGGTTCCGACCGGCTGCGACTTCTGCGCGAACGGCGCGGTTGCAGATGGTGACACGGACAACGACGGGGTGTGCAACGCGAACGAAATCGCGGGTTGCACGGATTCCACGGCGTGCAACTACAATGCAAATGCTACGGACAGCAACGGTACCTGTGACTACTGCTCGTGTGCGGGCAACGGTGGCGGCACTCCGACGCCGACGTACACGCTGACGGTTGAGCAGCATGCTACGGGTCTTATCCCCGGCCAAACGACGTACCGGTTCTACATTGATATGTTGAACTCAACGGACTTCTTGTCGTCGGTATATGGCAACAACACGGCTCCGTTGATTGTGAACACCTCGACGAATTCATTCTACAATGACCAATTTGCAACGGGTGCCACTGCAGGTGGCGTGAATGCTGCGTTTGCGGCGTTCTTCCCGACGCTTTTGGCGGACAGCTGGGTGACTATCGGGATTTCAGGAGCGGCTGTACCTCCTCAGGCGGATCCCTCAACGATTGAGAGCAGCGCTCAGCCCTGGAAGTCAAAGTTCACGTTCGGTGCTGCTGGAGCCGGCACGAATGTGCTGGTGAACGATGTGACGGGCGGAGCATGGTACTTGCTGAACGGCACGGTGAATGGTATTGCTTCAGCGGGCACCTCGCGGGTGCTCATCATGCAGATGACGACAGCGGGTACGTTGAGCGGTCGCATCAACGCGCAGGTATTCCCACTGGGTGTGGGCGCGAACCAACAGCAATACAGCTTTGAATTCTCTGGCACGGGCACGTTCAATCCGATTGGCTACACGTCAGGCGGCGGCGGCTCGACGGCCGTTTGTGGTTGCACGAATGCCACGGCCTGCAACTACAGCGCCACGGCAACGGCAGATGATGGCTCATGCATTTTCGCTACGGGCTGCGATACGTGCTCAGGCGGTGCGGTGGTCGACGGCGACTCAGACAACGACGGGGTTTGCAACGCGAATGAAATCGTTGGCTGTCAAACGGCTGGTGCCTGCAACTACAACGCAGCAGCTACGGATGCAGGTTCATGCGTCTTTGCTACGGGCTGCGACTTCTGCTCAGGCGGTGCGGTAGCTGACGGCGACGCGGACAACGACGGGGTGTGCAACGCGAACGAGATTGCGGGCTGTACGAATGCCACGGCGTGCAACTACAATGCTGCAGCTACGGACAACAACGGTTCCTGCGTCTTCGCGACGGGCTGCGACTTCTGCTCAGGCGGTACAGTTGCGGACGGCGACACGGATAACGACGGGGTGTGCAACGCGAACGAAATCGCGGGCTGCACGATTTCGACGGCATGTAACTACAATGCCGCAGCTACGGACAACAACGGCTCTTGCGTCTTCGCAACGGGTTGCGACTTCTGCTCAGGCGGCACGGTTGCGGACGGCGATGCGGACAACGACGGGGTTTGTAACGCGAACGAGGTTGTGGGTTGCCAGACATCTAGCGCCTGCAACTACAACCCGGCTGCCACGGATGCTGGCTCCTGCGTCTTTGCGACGGGCTGCGACTTCTGCTCAGGCGGCGCGGTAGCTGACGGCGATGCGGACAACGACGGGGTGTGCAATGCGAACGAGATTGCGGGCTGTACGAATGCTACGGCGTGCAACTACAACGCATCAGCTACGGACAACAACGGCTCCTGCGTTTTCGCAACGGGCTGCGACTTCTGCTCGGGCGGCGCGGTAGCT
>JBIIRP010000118.1:0-5340 GCA_044341475.1 Flavobacteriales bacterium
GCAAGCGTCCGGAGGAGGTGCTGTTGGGAGTTTGAGGTTGAGGATGGGCGCGGCTGCGCCGCGCAGGACGAGGTTGGGGTTGAGGGGTGAGTTGGGTCACACTGGCCTCGGAGGGGTGCGGTTACCATGTGGTCATGGAAATCAGCAGCCGCAAGCAGCACTGGGAGCACGTGTATGCGACCAAATCACCCACGGAAGTCAGTTGGTTCCAATCGGTTCCGGCAACTTCGCTCGCGTTGCTTCAGGAGGAAGGTGTGGGTCCTGGGGCACACGTGATGGATGTGGGGGGCGGGGACAGCGTCCTCGTCGACCACTTGCTCGCATCGGGCTTCACCCAGGTGACGGTTCTGGATGTGTCCGAACGTGCCCTGGGGCGTGCGCAAGAGCGACTTGGACGCGCAGCAGACGGGGTGCGGTGGATGTGCTCGGATGTGTTGGATGTGGAGCTTGATGGGGAGTTGGACTGTTGGCACGATCGGGCAACGTTCCACTTCTTGACCGAAGAAGCGGACATCGCGCGGTATGTTGAAGTGGCGCACCGGGCCCTGCGAGCGGGGCGACGCCTGGTGGTCGGCACGTTCGCGGAGACGGGCCCGACAGCGTGCAGCGGCATTCCGATTCGGCAGTACAGCCGCGAGCGTTTGGAAGAGGTGTTTGCGCCCTACTTCCGCCCGACCCGGTGCCTGACGACCACCCACTACACCCCCGCAGGCAAACCCCAAGACTTCGTGTTCTGCTGCTTTCAGCGCAGTTGAATACTTCGATTCGGCGGAAGACGATGAGCTTACGCTCGGCCGATGGGGTTTGCATACAGTGTACAGCTGTGCCACGCCGCCCTCTCCTTTACTGCGGGGTTCGTTCTTCCACCGCCTCCTCCAGGTGCGACCGGTAAGCGACAATGCCTCCGGTGAGGTTGTAGAGGTTTGAAAATCCGTGAAGATCTTCGAGTTGGCGGATTGCACGGGCACTGCGGATGCCGCCCTTGCAGTGGACGACGACGTCGACCGTACGGGGAATGCGATGGGAGGTATCAGCGACGGTTCCCAGTGGCAGGAGCAGACCTCCGAGGTGATCGATGGCATATTCAGCGGGCTCGCGGACGTCAATGACCACGTGGGGCCTTCCGGTGTTGCGCCACTGAACGAACTCCGCTGGACTCAATTCCCGCACAGGCCGTTCCGTTGCAGCACCGCAGAAGGCCGCGTAGTCGATGAGGTCCGTTTGGGTGGGTGAGCTGCCGGTAAGTGGATTGTCTGCACGGGAGCGGAGTTTCAAGGTGCGGGATGTGAACGTTGCAGCATCGAAGAGGAAGAGGCGTCCTACGAGGGCTTCCCCTACTCCGGTGAGCACTTTGATGACTTCCAAAGCTTGGAGGGAGCCGAGGATGCCTGGAAGCACCCCGAGCACCCCCCCTTCGGCGCATGAAGGCACGAGGCCGGGAGGGGGTGGTGAAGGGAAAAGGTCCCGGTAGTTTGGTCCGCGAGACCCATCGGGTAGAGCGGCATTGAAAACAGAAATCTGGCCTTCAAACCGGTAAATTGAGGCATATACGTTCGGACGACCTTCAAGGACACACGCATCGTTCACGAGGTAGCGGGTCGCAAAATTGTCCGTTCCATCGGCCACCACATCGGATTCGCGCACGAGCGCACGGGCATTTTCGGATGTGAAGCGCACATTTCGAGCCTCCACGTGGATGTGGGGGTTGAGGGCACGAAGCCGTTCTGCTGCGGCTTCCGCCTTCGGGCTGCCGACGTCGCGGCCATCGAACAGGACCTGGCGCTGCAAATTCGTATCCTCCACGCAATCAAAGTCCACGATGGTGATGTGCCCGACGCCCGCCGCCGCCAAATACAGCAACAAAGGACTTCCCAACCCTCCCGAACCCACCACCAGCACACGGGAGCTCTTGAGCTTTTCCTGACCTTCCACACCAAATTCCGGAAGGATGATGTGGCGGCTGTACCGCTCGAGCTCGGAGGTGTTTAACGTACCCATGGCCCTGCTTGGATTTCCGTTCCGCCCGCAATGGCCGGGACGAGTACAACTTCTGCATCGGGAGCTAGACGGGTGCGCGTGCCCTCAAATTCATCGATGTCTGTATCCTCCAGGTAGATCCGGAGGAACGATCGGACCTGCCCGGCTTCGTCCAGCAGGTGGCTCCGCAGGTGCGGGTGAGCCTCGGTTAAGCTGACTAACAAGTCGTGAACGGACTCGGCCGGGCCTTCAAAGGTGGCCGCCCCTCCGGTGTAGGTTCGGAGGGGAGTGGGGATGAGGAGACGTGGCATGGGAGTTTCAGTTTTCAGTTTTGAGTTTTGAGTTTTCAGTTTGGGAGAGGCGGAGCATCTCTGGGATGAACGTGGGACGGGTGTCGTGGAGTCGCCAAGACCGGGCGTGATCGATGCCATCCGGAAAGCAGGAGACGATGAGGTAGGAGAATTCGGGTTGAGCGGCGGCGAGGTCGCGAAGGCTGGGGATGGCGGGAAAGCTCGGGTGGCTGTGGTAGATGCCGAGCAGGGTCGCCGAGTGTGCCAGCGCGAACCGCTCTGCGCGGATGTAATCGGAAGCCTGGATGGCAAAGGTCTTTTTCCGGTCGCCTTCGGCTGCATTCGCTGCCGGAAGCACATGGAAGACGTGGCGGTCAGTCCGCCCATCGAGTAGCCCGATGAGGAAACCGCAGCATTCCTCGGGATAGCTCCGGCGGGCTTCCGCTGCGACCAAACCATACGTTTCTGGGGTTAGGAAAAGGGCAGTCATGGACGGAGAAGCGGTACGAGGCGATCCAAGCAGTCGCCGTATTTGGAGGCATCATCGGGAAACACCGTGACCACAACGCCCCGGTCGAGGGTGGCCGCAAGCGCCGCCGCCGCCGAGAGGTTCGCGGCTGAGGACGGTGAAAGGAGAAGTCCTTCGCTCCGGGCCGCTCGGAGCAAGGTGCGGTGCGCAGCTTCGGTGGCTACGGTGACTCGGCCATCCGCTAATCCCGGTCGGTAAATGTCCGGAGCAGGAACGGAATCCAGGTGCTTCCATCCTTCGAGACCGTGAAGTGCCGTTTCGGGCTGAACCTCGATGCACCGGATGTGCGGCGACCGGGCCCGTAGGCCTAAGGTCGTCCCGGTAAAGGTCCCTGTGGTTCCGAGACCGCAGACGAAGTGGGTGATGCGGCCTCGGGTGGAAGACCAGATTTCGGGAGCGGTGGAATCGCGGTGTGCCTGCCAGTTTGCAGGGTTTGCGTATTGGTCGAGCCAAACAAAGCGCTCGGGCGCTTCTTCTGCCAGGACACGTGCAGCGTCGCGGGCACCCTCTGTGCCTTCAAGGGGATCGGTGAGCCGAACTTCGGCGCCCAGTAGGGCGAGTTGGCGCAGGCGTTCTCGGGAAGCGTTTGCGGGGACCAGCAGGGTGAGCGGAAGTCCAGCCGCCGCGCAAAACGTCGCATAGGCGATTGCCGTATTGCCCGAACTGGCGTCGAGCAGCCGTCGGCCGTTCAATCGAGGCAGGGCTTCGGCGAGGATGGCGCGCGCAGCGCGGGCCTTGATGGATCCGCCGGGCTGGAGCCATTCGAGTTTGGCCCACACCTCGACCCCGGGATGCGGTTCGAAGGAGGGGATGCGCCGGAGGGGCGTTCGCGAAATCCGGGAAGTCCGGGGGAGAGGGGTGGCGAGCATGGTGTCGAATCCGGTTATCCGGTTGACCACCACGGGAGATTAGGGCAAAAACAAAACGCCCCGCACTTCCGTGGGGGCGCATCCGGGAATGATCAGAAGCCGCGCGCTTACCGCATGCGCACCTGAGTTCCCCGCCCCTCACAGGCCGGACAACAACAGCAGCAACACACGACAAACTGGCGATTCATTACTACAAATATGAAGAATGAATCGTCGAAAGTCAAGATGCGCCGAGAAAGTTTTTACCGCAGCACCAGGAAGCGTTCCGCGTCGAGGCGCAGGAGGATGAAGACGAGGAGGGTTGTGCCCAGCAGGGAAGAGCCGCCGTAGCTGAAAAACGGCAGGGGAATGCCGATGACCGGGGCCAAACCGAGCACCATGCCCACGTTGATCAAGACGTGCATGAACAGAATGCTGGCCACGGCGTAGGCGTAAATGCGGGTGAAATCGGAGCGCTGGCGTTCGGCGATGACGAGGATGCGGAACAGCAAGGCGCCGAAGAGGATGACGACGAAGGCGGATCCGATGAAGCCCCATTCCTCGCCGACGGTGCAGAAGATGAAGTCCGTAGATTGCTCAGGGACAAAGCCATACGCGGTCATCGGGCCTTGCATGAAGCCCTTTCCGATGAAACCGCCGGAGCCGATGGCCGCCTTCGCGTGCCGGATGTTGTAGTCGGCGTCGGGGTCGCCGGCGTCAAGGCCGAAGAGGACGTAGATGCGCTCGCGTTGGTGCGGTTGCAGGATTTCTTCGAAGCTGGCGTGCAGCCCGCCGCAGAACACCGCTGCGGCGATGGCCGTGGGATAGCCGACCCGCCGGAGCAAGGAGCGGGTCCGCGGAACGGCCATGCGGGCTGCCAAACCCACCCCGGCCACTCCGCCCACCCCGAGCACCGCCACCAGAATCCAAATCCCCGACTGGGCCCCGACGAAGGGATACACGACCACGCTGGCCCCAGACAGGATGGTGGCCACCCCGAGGACGATGGCGCTGAAGCCCACCACAAGGACGTTGCCGCTGAGTCCCTCGCGGTAGAGCGCGAACACCAGTCCGAAGAACACGAGCACGGTGCCCAGGTCGGGCTGGAGCAGGATCAGTCCGGCCGGAACGAGCACGAGCACGGACGACTTCAGCGCTTCCGCCCAGCCGCGGAACCGCCCTTCCGACCGCGAAAGGAGCCACGCGAGGGAAAGGGCTGTGGCGGATTTGGCAAACTCAGCCGGCTGCATGCTGAACGACCCGAAGCCGAACCACGCCCGCGCGCCGCCCACTTTCTTGCCCACGGCGAGCACGAGCAGCAGCAACACGAGGTTGATGGCGTAGTTGATCAGGGCGGTCCGGATGAAAAACTCCCCTTCGACGTTCAGGATGGCGATGGCCAGCAGCGTGCAGACGCCGATGAACAGCAGCTGTTTGCCGTGGGAGGTGGCCAAATCGAACAGCCGCACCTCCTCCGCCCCCGCAGTCGCGCTGATGACATTCACCCAGCCCAGCAGGGCCAGTGCCGCCACCAGCCCGATGGCGATCCAGTCGATTCGTTGCAGCAGAGGGACGTCGCGGCGCATCATTCAAACGGGTAGGTTCCCTCCAGGATCCGGAGCTCGCGGGCCGGGTCGCTGATGGAATCGGTGAGGTACTGCTCGATGAGTTGGGCGGCGATGGGGGCTGCCCACGA
>JBIIRP010000119.1:0-5322 GCA_044341475.1 Flavobacteriales bacterium
GTCCTACTGGGCGCTGGGACCAGTTTCCCGCTGCCGAAGGCCTCGCCTTCCGGGTGGAGGGGTTCCGCTGGGAACCTGCCCCGGCCGAGGTCGATTTCGGGGGGATTTTTCCGACTCTGGCGCGGCCGTAAAGCTGCGGCCACCGGTCACAAATTCGGGGGTGGTCCGCCCGCACCGCGGGATTCCTTTGCGGCATGGAATGGAAGGGGGTGGTGGTGTGGCTTGGGGCGGCTGGGGCTGTCCTGGCGGCGGCGGAGTGGGGCGCGGCAGCGGCGCAGCCGGTGCCGGCGGACGTGGCGCCGCCGATGGGGGTGGCGCCGGGGTCGTGGCGGGTGGGGCTTTGGCCCGAGGGGGGGATTGTCGATGCCGGCGTTGCGGCTCCGGTGCTGCGGTCGGATTCGGTGAGGCAGGCCTGGTGGGGGTGGGCCGAGGCCACGGCGACGGGGGGATGGACGGTGTCGCGGATGGGCGTGACCCGGCGTCAGGAGCTGCGGCCTGGACTGACCTTGGCTGCGGGGGTGGGGGTGAGGAAGAGGCGGTGGGCGACGGTGGATGTGGTGGATTACGGACCCACGGCATCGGTGGCGCTGTCGGGCAGGGCGGGTCCGGCGGATGCGGTGGTGTGGTGCGATGTGGAGGGGGGCAGCCAGTTCCGGTGGGGGGTGATGGGCAGCAGGAGGCTGGACCGCGTTTCGGGAGCGGTTGCGTGGCATTCGGACCGCGGTTTCTATGCTTTCTGCGCCGGCGAAGCCCATCCCCGGGTGTGGTTGGGCGGCTGGATGTCTGCCGATCCGTGGCGGCTCGGAGCGAGTGTGGCCTGGACCCTCGGAGGGCGTCCGGTGTGGTTGCTCATGGGGCCGCACCCGCTGTTTGGCTGGACGTGGGGCCTGGTGCCATGAGCGGGCTGGGACGGGCGGGGAAGTGGGTTTGGGCAGGCATCGCCTGCTTCCTTCCTCTCTGCCTTGCAGGCCAAACAGATGCCCTCGACGCTTGGCTGACTGACTGGACCGAATCCGGCCTTCTGGAGACCCACGAGGCCGACGCCATCCGGGCCCACATCGCCACCGCCGGATGGCCCATCGCCCCCGAAGAAATCGGCGCAGTGCAGGGCCTGCGGCCAGCCACCGCCACCGCCATCGCCGCCGACCCGCTCTGGCGCTCGTGGTGCATGGCCGCCCATCCTTCGCGCACCTCGGTCTCGCGCAACCGCCTCGAGGCCCGCGTGGACACCCGCTACGCCGACACGCTGTGGCAGTCCTTCCGCGCCGGCCGATCCGGCACGTGGGCGCTGCGCTACGACCGCGGTGCCCACCTGTCTGGCCATGTCGTCCTTCGGCCCCGCCGCCGTCCGTGGTCCGTCGTACTTGGGGACCACACGTTGCGTTGGGCCCAAGGCGCAGTCACCGGCTCCATCGGTGCATTCGATGGCCTTCGGGAACCCCAAGCGGCCTTGCGCACCACCATCCCTGTGGCGCCAGCATGCGCCGGCCCTTCCGTACCGATGCGCTCCGGCCTGGCCGCCTGGTCCGCGACGGGACCTTGGCGCTTCGCCTGCAGCGTCGCCCGCCAGCCCTCGCTCCGGTACCCGCCCCGCACTGCACTGCTGTTGCAGCGCACCGTCCGCTTCGGGCGGATCGGGGCTGCCTGTGAAATCGGCCCGATCGCTTCAATCCCCACCCTTACGGCTGTAGGCGGGATCCACGCAGAAGGTGGGCGGGGCAATACGGTTTGGGCCGCGGAAGCGGCCTTCCACCCTCACGGACATGTGCTTCACGCGGCATTTCTGACCGGCCGCGGCCGCGAACTGGACCTGTTCGGAAGCGTATCCCGTGCCCACGGCGTGCATCCGGGCAAGGCATGGGGGGACGTGCGCGCGTCGGCTCCTGCTCCGGGTGCAGGTGTGCTCGGAATGCGCTGGGTGCATCCGGGCAAGGAGTCGGGACGGCTCTGGTTTCGCGTCCAAGTCTACCCTGAACCCGACTGGGAAGTCGAATGGCGCCGCCGTATCCAGTTGCCCACCCCCGATGGAATCCCCTGGGAGTTGCGATGCGTTGTGCGCGATGGGGGCGCGGCGCGGCTCGAGTTGCGTCGCGACGGTCCTGAGGGGGTGTGCAGAATCCGTTGGGATCCCGGCACGGGAACTTCCGTGTTGCTGGGGTGGCGACCGGCTTCGGGACCGATATCGGGCGACGTGTGGTGCGGACGCGCTGCAACCGACGCGCCCTTTTACGGCTTTGAACCCGGCGCCCTCGGCTGGAACATTGCCCCCGTTTCTGCCCATGAGCTCCGCTACGCCTTGCGGATTTCTGCCCAACACAACCGCCTGCGCTTTGCCGCGAGCGTGCACGGTACCGATGCCTCTTCAGGAATCCGGCTGCCGCGCGCTGCGGCGTGGGAGGTGAGGGTTTCAGTTTCAGTTTGAGTTTTCAGTTTACAGTTTGCAGTTTTCAGTTTGCAGTTGAGGTTCCGAGGCGCCTTATCACCCTTGCCCTCGCCCTCAACCCCAACCCCAACCCCAACCTCAACCCCAACCTCGCCCTCACCCTCGCCCCCAACCTCGCCCTCGTCCTCAACCTCGCCCCCAACCTCGTCCTCAACCTCCTCCTCGCCCTCAACCTCCTCCTCGCCCTATCTTCGCCCCAAACTCCATGCGCTATGGCAACGACAGCCGACATCAAAAACGGGATGTGCATCAACCACAACGGCGGGTTGTGGCTCATCATCGAATTTCTGCACGTAAAGCCCGGTAAGGGAGCGGCGTTTGTGCGGACGAAACTGCGGAATTTGGCCACCGGCCGGGTCGTCGACCACACCTTCAACTCGGGGGTGAAAATCGACCCTGTGCGGATCGAAACCCGTGAGTACCAATACCTCTACAACGACGACACAGGGTACGTCTTCATGAACACGGACAACTACGAGCAAGTCAGTGTCGAGAAGCACCTCATCAATGCTCCGGAGTTCTTGAAAGACGGGGTGGTGTGCTTGCTGCAGTTCCATGCGGACGAGGAGCGCGTGCTGAGCTGCGAATTGCCTGCCCACGTGGAGGTGGAAGTGACCTATTCGGAGCCGGGCATCAAGGGCGATACCGCTACGAATACCCTGAAGCCAGCGACGGTAGATACGGGAGTGGAGGTTCGGGTGCCGCTGTTCGTGGATACGGGCGACTGGATCAAGGTGGATACGCGGACGAAGGAGTACGTCGAGCGGGTCAAGAAGTAAGCGGGTGTCGGAGCGAGTTGGTCGGTTAGAACGGCGGCTGGGGGTTCAGGACTACAAACTGAATGCTCTGCTCGACGTCACGCGGGCCATCAACAGCAGCGCGTCGGACGACGATCTGCTGGGACGCTTCCGGCGGAGCCTTGCAGAGCATCTAAAGATTGACCGGCTTGCCCTGTACGTGGCGGATGAAGGAGGCACAGCGCCGCTCGTCCTGTCCACAGGATGCACGGGGGCATTGCCCGGTGAAGTCGTTCCGAGCGCGGACGGTTGGCCTGTGGTGGTCTCAGGACACGGCGAAGCCTTCGATGTCGACGTGCCTGTACTGTTGCAGGGCGAGCCAGCGGCCGTGCTGTATGCGGGAATTGCAGAAGAAGGCCATGGGGTGAGTCCGGTGGTCAAACACTTCAAGTTCATCCAAACGCTGACGAACGTCCTTGTAGTCGCCCTGAAAAACCGCCAATTTGCGCAGAACGCTTTGCGTCAGGAGGCGACCCGGCGTGAGTTGGAGCTCGCTGCCGAGCTGCAGGCCATGCTGGTTCCGACGTCTTGGCCGGAGGACAAGGATGTAGATCTCAGCGCATTGTACCGCCCACATCGGGAGGTCGGTGGCGATTACTACGATGTGTTCGCAGTGAATCCGCGGGTTCTCGCATTTTGCATGGCGGACGTCAGCGGAAAGGGTATCTCGGCGGCCTTTGTGATGTCCAACTTCCAAGCAAACGTCCGAACGGCCTTTCAATTCGGCGGAACGGATTTGGAGTTGGCCGTTCGAGGACTCAATTCCCGGGTCATGGAAAGCGCGCGAGGCGAGAAGTACATCACCCTATTCATGGGCTTGTACGACCGGTCGACGCGCCGCTTGCAGTACGTGAATTGCGGCCACAATCCCCCCTTGCTGATGATGCCGGACGGGTCGGCAACGGGCCTGGTGCTCGGCTCTGTGGGATTAGGCATGTTCCCGGAACTTCCTTCCATCGAAGTCGGGGAAGTGGATATTCCCAAAGGAAGTGTGCTGGTGTGCTACACCGACGGCCTCGTCGAACAAGAAGACCGCGAGGGCATTCCCTATGGAAACCAGCGCCTTGAAGCTGCCGTACGCGAACGCAGAGGCATGGGCGCAGCGGCAATCCAAGCAGGCGTCTTAGACAGTCTTGAGCACTTCCGAGGCGCCACTCCGGCCTTCGACGACACCGCGCTCCTGACCGCCGCCTTCCGCTAACCCTCTCGCCCTCCACCTCCAACCTCAACCTCCCTCTCCGACCTCGCCCGTTGCCTCAGGTCCAGGGCGACAAGGGTGGCGAGGAAGCCCCAAAAGAGGGCGCTGGCCTTGTCGGTATCGAGGTAGTTGTTCAGGACGCCGTGGATGAAGTAAGTCATGAGGCCGAGGAAGAGCCCGGTCGCTAAGCGCCGCTCGCCTACATCGGTGAGCGTGCGCCGCAGACGGAAGCCGAGGTGCAGCGTCCAGCCGAGCAGGCCGACCATGAAAAGTGCTCCGGGAAGGCCTTGTTCGGCGAGTGGGCCGAGGTATTCGCTGTGGGCATTGCCACCGTCGGCGTTGTTTGTCGAGATGATGGTGCGGTCTTCGGAGCGTTGGAAGGGGGCGTAGACGAATTGGTAGGTGCCGGGGCCCCAGCCGGCGAGGGGACGCTCGGTGAACAGGGCGAGGGCGCAGGACCAGCGGTTGAGCCGCTCGAGGTTCGAGGCGTCGCTCGAGACATTCGAAATCGACTCGACGTGTTCGGCGAGGTTGTCGGAGGAGTCTTGGCGGTTGCGCTCGAGTGAGATCACGAGCGCATCGCGGGCCGCCCAGCCGACGGCCACAACGAGGAGTCCGGTGGCGACAAGGGTACGAAGGGAGATGCGCATTTGGAGTGCGGCCAGCAGCGTCGCCGCACCGGCAAGCGACACCCATGCCGCCCGCGTGTACGACAACACGGTGCCCAGCACGAGGATGGCCAGTATGCTGAGGAGCAGGCCCCTGCGGCCCCAACGGCGGTCGGGCACGAGCAGCGCGCCTACAGCGGCAGGCAAGCACATCGCGAGCACCGCCCCGTACGACGTGTGGTCCTTGAAAAATGGGGTCATGACCCAGTGGCCGGC
>JBIIRP010000120.1:0-5255 GCA_044341475.1 Flavobacteriales bacterium
GCCGCGCTCCTCCCGGTACAGCACCTCTTCATCGCTCAACGCCGTCAACGCGACCGGGTCCCAGTTGACCATACGCACGCTACGGTAAATCAATCCCTTCGCATGCAAATCGATGAACGTATCGATGACGCTCTCCGAATACGTCTCGTCGAGGGTAAAGCGCGTCCGCTCCCAATCGCAGCTCGCCCCGAGTTTCTTCAGCTGCTCGAGGATGATGCCGCCGTGCTCGCGCGTCCATTCCCACGCGTGCTCGAGGAACTGCTCGCGGCTTAGGTCCGCCTTGCGGATGCCTTGTTCGCGCAACCGGCGCACCACCTTCGCCTCGGTGGCGATGGAGGCGTGGTCGGTGCCAGGCACCCAGCACGCATTTTTGCCCTGCATCCGGGCGCGCCGCACGAGCACGTCCTGGATGGTGTTGTTCAGCATGTGCCCCATATGGAGCACTCCGGTGACGTTCGGCGGCGGGATGACGACGCAATAGGGCTCGCGGTCATCCGGTTCGGAATGGAAATGGCCCGCCTCGAGCCAATGGGCGTACCACCGGCCCTCGATGGTGCTGGGATCGTACGTCGTGGGAATGTCTGTGCGCATGGCGTCTGCGAAGTTCGGGAACTTGACCGAGGCGGCGAAACCTCGGGGCGTGTGTCCACAAAAAAGGCCCCGCGCGAGCGAGGCCTTTTTTTCAACTCCCTTCTCGGGAATTATTGCTTATTTGCGGGAGCACCCGTCGCGGCTGGCTTCACCGGAGCGCCTCCTGCCGGAGCTGCTTCCGTGCCTTCCACGGTGCCCTTGATGCGGATGACCTTCGTGGGCTCATTCGCAGCGTTCGAGGTGATGGTCACGCTCTTGTTGATCGGCCCCACACGCTTCGTGTCGTACACCACCGAGATCTCCGACTTCGCACCCGGCGCGATGGGCGCGGTGTCGCACTTCGGCACCGTGCATCCGCATGAACCCTTGCACGTCGCGATGAGCAGGGGCTCCGTTCCGGTGTTCGTCACCGTGAAGACGCACCCGCCTTCAGCACCCTGCTTGATGGTGCCGTAGTCGTGCACATCCTTGTCCACTGAAATTGCAGGTCCTGTAGCCACCTGGCCGAAGGCCGTCACCACCATTCCGAGGGCGAGGGCGAGTGTAACGAATTGCTTCATGGTTCTCTAGTTTTCCACCAAATTACGGAACTCCCGGGCATATAGTTCAAGTCCACGGGTGTTCTTTAGCGTTTGTTTCAATATCCATGCCAAAAGGGCCACCCCGGAGGATGGCCCTTTCAAGCGCTTCAATGCATGTCAGATCAGTTCGGGCAGCTGGTCCCGAACGCTGCGAGGAACATCAACAGGTCCGGCGTTCCCACCGTTCCGTCCTCGTTCAAATCGCCCGTGCACGAGCTCAGTTCGAAGGTGCACGACCCGTTGTCGACGTTCGCCAACGCATTGTAGTTCGATGCATCCACATAAGTGCAGCCCGAAACAATCGGCGTCAGGCAGGAATCGTCGTCTGCGCCACTGAATGGATTGTACTCCAGGAACATGGGGTTCGAACAGCCAGGGCACAAATCGCAGCTACCGAAGCAGGACGCTTGGGTGGTGGCGTTCGAACCGACCGTGATGGTGCGGTTGCCGCCGTTTCCGCAGGCTCCGACACTTTCGTCCTGGCCCCACGCGTTGCCGTTCACAAACTTGTACTGGTAGTCGCCCGCTTGCAACTGGATGGTCACCTCGTGGATGCCATATCCGATGGCCGGCACGTCCGTCGAACCGGGGTTCCATCCCTGGAAGCTACCGGCGATGTGCACGCCCGCAGCGTTCACCGTGACGTCGGACATGTTCACGCGGAAGGTCACGAGGTAGGTGCACGATCCGTCGTTCGTGTTTGCGGTAGCGTCGTAGTTCGTTGCGGTAGCATCGTTGCACCCGTTGAACTGGCAGAACCCTGGGTCGGTCGCGTTCGGGTTGTAGTTGTCCGCGGTGCTGTTTTGGCAACCCACAATCTCGAACGGATTGCAAACTCCGTCCCCGTCGGTGTCAGCGACACACGACCCATCGCAGTTGTAGCCCGTTTGCGGGTACGTACACGCAACGCTCAAGTGGCATGGGCCGCTGAAGTTACACGCCGTGGGATCTCCGCAACCGAGGGTGAAGGATGACATCGGAGCGACCCAGAGGTACTGGTTGCCTTGAACCGGAACGATGGTCTTGTACACGCCGTTGTTCTCCGAGAGGAACAAGGTGTTTCCGGCCAGCTGGACGGCCACGTTGTCGCCGCAGATGCTGAACGCTGTGGCACTTGCAACCGGGACGAGTGAACCCAACAGTCCCGTGGGATCCGTGATGTTGCTGAGGTACTGGAACCCTCCCGTGCCGTTGCCGAGGATGACCCCGTTGACTGCCAGGTTTGGGTTCACACCGCCACCCACTTCGCAGCCGGCAGCATACGGCGCGAGCGGCGTGCCCGTCACCGTCAAACCGATGAGCCAGGGGTTCGACGCGCCCACCGGCAAGGTCGTGTTCAGGTAGTCGCACGAGCCGTCGTTGTTCGTTGCAGCGTTGTTGTAGTTGCACGCAATCGGGTTCGTACAGCCGTTGATGACCGTGGGGTTGCCGTCGCAGTCAAAGCCTGCAGCAGCGTAGGTGCACGAACCGTCATCTGAGGTGGCCAGTGCGTTGTAGTTGCAGGCCTCCGTGTCGTTGCAGCCCGGGCCCAGGTCCGCGAGGTCCATGGACGCGGCGAGACGGGGAGCGACGTAGTCTTGAATTTGGCCGATCCAGTACCGGCCTTCTGCTGCACCCATCGTCGGGTTCAGGGTCAACTGCGTAGCCGCGATCGACGTGCCGTTCGCAGCATCGTAGGCCTGCACGGTCGGAACATCCCACCACTGCCACGGTGAGCCATCGTAGGGCTCCGTCGGCTGGCCGTTTACGTAGTTGTTCAGGACGGGATAGAGACCGTCCCATCCCTGGTTGCCGAAGGCAGAAGCCGGGTCCGGAAGACCGATTTCCGCGAAGGAAGCGTTGTTGCTCACCGCATAGCCGTTGATTTCCTCGTGGACATCAAAAGCGCCCGACACCTCGACCACGGGTTCGTTCGTCGTCGGAACCACCAGCACGCCGGTGGTGTACGGCGCGAACTGGTCGTGGGGCGAGTGGAAGCTGATCATGGGCACATCTCCCTGGTCGAGCCAGTTCAAATCGCCCAACGCACCTCCGAGGTTCACCTGGAAATTGATGGCCGAGGAGTACCCGGTGTGGTTCGCCATGCACAACTGGAACCCACCGGAAGAGGCCGGTGCGTAGGTGTTCGTCGTTGCGTCTGGGTTGCCGTGGATGGTTTCTACCACCATCGGGATGTAACCCGAGCTGGAGTTGTACCAGAATTTCGTGATCGGGTTGCCCGCGTCATCGAGAATGATGTCGTTGTAGCTCGAAATGCTTGCAGAAGCGAGCGTGATGTAGCCACCCGTGCCTTCGCCGAACATGGCAATCTTGTTCGGGTTGATGCCGTACGGGTTGCCGCTTTCGGCGGCTGACTTGCGGAAGAAACGCACCGCGGTCCGGCTATCCTGGACGCCGCGATACGCCGCCTGGATGAGCTGCAGGGTCCGCTCAGACTGGGTTGCCGCGAGCGGGTTCCAGCCTAACCGGTAGTCTACCGAGGCCACCACATAGCCCATGCGAGCGAATCGCTTGCAGATTTCTACCGCTGCGCTATCCGTCTTCGTTCCCGTTGCTCCTCCGTTCATGTACTGGGGGAGGAAGTTTCCGGTGTGGAAGTAGAGGATGACAGGACGGTTCGTCTCCGTGTCGCCTGCGGGCTCGTAGATGTCGAGCAGCAGGTTTTGCGGAGCCGGCGGGAGGCCTTGGAGTGCGGTCAACACCGTGATGTTCTGACCGTACGTGATGTTCGAGGTGATTTCGACGTCTTCGAAGACCTCATCGATGTAACGCACGCCGCCCGTGAGATCAGACTCGGTGATGGCTCCCAGGGCGAGGCCCATACGCGGGGTGTTGTAGTCGAGGATTTGATCGATCCAGTAGCGGCCTTCCGTCGGTCCCATCGTCGGGTTGAGGGTCATCTGGGTGGCGTAAATGGTCGTGCCAGCCGATGCATCGTAGGCTTGCACTGCAGCCGGGCTCCACCACTGCCAGGGGGAGCTGTCGTACGGCTCCGTGGGGGTTCCGTTCACGTAGCTGTTTTGGACCGGGTAGAGACCGTCCCAGCCGCCATTGATGGCAGAAACGGGATCAGGGAGACCCGCGTCGGCAAACACGGCATTGTTGTTCACCGCGTATCCGTTGATTTCCTCATGGATATCGTACGCGCCGCTCACCTCGACGACCAACTCGTTTGTGGTCGGAACCACGAGTACGCCGGTGGTGTACGGAGCGAAGGGGTCGTGCGGGGTTTGGAAGCTCACCATCGGGATATCGCCCTGATCCAGCCAGTTCAAATCGCCCAAGGCACCGCCCATATTCATCTGGAAATTCACCGCGGAGGAATAGCCCACGTGGTTCGCCATGCAGAGCTGGAATCCGCCGGAAGACGCCGGAGCATAGGTGTTGTTCGTGGCGTCCGGATTGCCGTGGATGCTTTCAATCACCATCGGCACATAGCCGCTGGCTGAGGTGTACCAAAACTTCGAAATCGGCGCACCGGCATCGTTCAAAATGATGTCGTTGTAGTTCGAGATGCTCGCTGAGGCGAGCGTGATGTAGCCGCCCGTGCCTTCGCCGATGTAGCCGATCTTGTTCGGGTCGATTCCGTACGGGTCACCGCTTTCAGCGACCGACTTGCGGAAGAAACGCACCGCGGTGCGGCTGTCCTGCACGCCGCGGTAGGCGGCTTGGATCAGCTGCAAGGTCCGCTCCTGCTGGGTGGCAGCAAGGGGGTTCCAGCCGAGACGGTAGTCGACCGAAGCGACGACGTAACCCATCTTCGCGTACCGCGTGCAGATTTCCACGGCGGCGCTGTCCGTCTTCGTGCCGAGCGGGCTGCCGTTCATATACTGCGGAAGGAAGTTGCCCGTGTGGAAGTAAAGCAGCAGCGGACGCTCTGTTTCCGTGTCACCGACGGGACGGTAGACGTCCATCAGGAGGTTCTGTGGCGAAGGCGGAAGGCCCTGAAGAGCCGTCAAGACCGTGATGTTCTGTCCGTAGACCACGTTCGAAGTGACCTGGACTTGGCTGAAGACCTCGTCGAGGTACCGGGTTTGGGCTGTGGCAGTGGCCACAGCCAAACACGCCGAAAAGGCGAACAGG
>JBIIRP010000016.1:0-17540 GCA_044341475.1 Flavobacteriales bacterium
CGCCCTTGCTCACGTGGTATTCAACCTCTGCGGCGTTTTGCTCTTCCTCGGCGCCATCCCGGCCTCCGAACGCCTCCTCAACCGCCTCCTCCCCTAAACTGTAAACTGAAAACTGTCAACTGCAAACTGAAATCTGTAAACTAGCCGCGCAGCGGCGAAAACTCAAACTCAAACTCAAACTCAAACTCAACCTCAACCTCAACCTCAACCTAGTATTCAAACGCATAGCGCACCAAATTCGCCCCCATCTCGAACGCCTTGCGCCGGACGGCCTCGGGGTCGCGGTGCACTTGGGCGTCTTCCCAACCGTCGCCGAGGTCGCACTGGTAATCGTAAAACACGACCAAGCGGCCTTCCACGAAGATGCCCCACCCCTCTGGTGGCTTCATGTCGTGTTCGTGGATCTTCGGAAGCCCGTTTCGGAAGGTATAGGGTGCACGGTAGATGGCATGGTTGAACGGCACCTCTACCCACTCCGCATCCGGAAAGACCTTTTTCATTTCGCGGCGGATGAAGGCGTCCATGCCGTAGTTGTCGGAGATGTGCAAGAAACCACCGCCGAGCAAGTACGACCGCAGGTTTCGGGCTTCGGCGGGGGAGAACGTCACGTTGCCGTGTCCAGTCATGTGGACGAACGGGTAGTCCGCGAGTTCCGGACTGCCCACCTCGACGAAGGGAGCTTCTTCGGAAAGGCGGATGCCAAGCTCGCGGGAGCAAAACCGCGCGAGATTCGGAACGGCCGTGGGGTTTGCATACCAGTCTCCTCCGCCGCGGTACTGCAGGACGGCAAGGGAATAGGTAGGTTGTGGGGTTTGGGCCGCGACGGGCGCAGCCGTTCGCGGCAAAATCCAAATCGTGAACCCGATGAGCGCGAAGAAGTTGACCACTCCCCTGTCCTTCCGGTGAAACATAGGCCGAAAGTACTGCGTAGGCGCCGCCTGCCTCCCTGCCGATAGGGATTTAAGTTATATTTGCCGCCCTGAAACCCACCGACATGCAGAACAAGAACGCTGTCCTGATCTTCACCTCGCTGCTCATCCTGGCTACGCTCTATACGCTGAGCTTCAACTGGGTCGCAGGCCGCTTCGAGCGGGTTGCAGCAGAACACGGGGCCTATGTAGCCGACTCGCTGGTGTCTGCGGGCGTGGTGCAAGAGTCAGCCCGAGAAGAGGCCGCCCGGAAAGCAGCTCGCGAGTTCCTTCGGGACAGTGCGAACGCTGAGATCTACCCCGTTTTCGGACACACCTACCAGGAGGTCGTCGAACAGGAGCTCAACCTCGGCCTCGACCTGCAGGGTGGAATGAGTGTGACCCTCGAGGTGAGTGTTCCCGACCTCATCGTCGCCCTGAGCGATTACTCGGCGAATCCGAAGTTCCAAGCCGCGATGGCAGAGGCCCGGTCCAGCCGTTCGGAAGTCGCTGGAGCTGAATTTGTAGAGCTCTTCGCTGCCGCTTGGGAAAAGCAAGGAGCGAAAGGCGAGCTCTGGCGCATCTTCCACAACCTCGAGAACAAAGACCTCTTCCCTGCAAAAGCCACGGATGCGGAAATCCTCGACATCCTGCGGAACGAAGCGGAGACGGCCATCGCAAACACAGAGAGCATCATCCGCAAGCGGATTGACCAGCTCGGGGTGGCCCAGCCGAACGTCCAGCGCGTCAGCGGTGGCCGCATCCTCGTCGAATTGCCGGGCATCGACGACCGGGAGCGGGCGCGGAAGCAACTGAAAGCCACCGCGAACCTGGAGTTCTGGGAAACCTGGTTCAACGACGAGATTTTCCAGCGGGTTTCCGATGCGAATACCGCTGTAGGTAAGGCCCTGCGGCCAGATCTCTATGGGCTTTCTGGTGCGCCTGCGGTAGTCGACACGACGGAAGTCGCAGCGGATTCGACCGCCACTGCAGATGCCGCAGCAGATAGCCTCGCGCCTGCCGAATCGGGTGAAGCAAAGCCGGATTCTGCGCTGACGCTGGACGACCGTCGGGCAAAGAACCCGCTGTTTGCCTACCTGCAGCCGGAAACGTCGCGCCGTGGCGCGGTGGTCGGTTACACTGCTGTCGCAGACACCTCTCGCGTGAATTCTCTGCTTAACCGCCCGGAAGCCCGCGCGGCACTGGGTCAGGACGTGCGCCTCATGTGGGATGCAAAGGCGACGGAAGGGGTAGCCCAGCTGTATGCCATCCGCGATGATAGCGGGAAGGGCAAAGCGAAGTTGACCGGCCGGTCCATTGTAGATGCGCGTGTGTCGTACGACGAGGTAGGAGATGTGGTCGTCAGCATGACCATGGACGGTGAAGGTGCTGGGGTATGGGGTGCGATGACTCAAGCCTGCGCCGCAGACAACCAGCGCGCCGTGGCCATCGTGCTCGACGGACTGGTTTTCAGCGCTCCGAACGTCCAGTCCGCCATCACGAACGGTCGTTCCCAGATCAGCTTCGGCTCGGGCCAAGCCCTGGAGGAAAAGCTGAAGGAAGCGGAGGATTTGGCCGGCCTGCTGAAGGCCGGCTCCCTGCCGGCACCGGCCCGCATCGTGGACGAAACCAGCATCGGCGCCCAGCTCGGTGAGGACAACATCAAGGCGGGTCTGTGGTCCTTCGCCATTGCGTTGATCGCGGTGTTAATCTACATGGTGGTTTACTACAAGGGCGCAGGTCTCGTCGCGAACGTGGCGCTCATTGCGAACCTCTTCTTCCTCGTCGGCGCGCTGGCCTCCCTCGGTGCGGCTTTGACCCTGCCGGGTATCGCAGGTATCGTGTTGACCATCGGTATGGCCGTGGACGCGAACGTGCTTGTGTACGAACGCATTCGGGAAGAACTGCGCAGCGGGAAATCGCTCTCGCAGTCCGTCAAGGAAGGCTACTCGGGTGCGTACAGCTCCATCATCGATGCAAACATCACGACCCTGTTGACCGCTGTGGTGCTGTACAGCTTCGGCACAGGCTCTGTGCGGGGCTTCGCCACCACGCTGATTGCGGGGATCTTCACGTCGCTGTTCAGCGCCATCGTCATCAGCCGTCTCATCATCTTCAGCCGCCTCGAGCGGAAGAAGCCCATTTCGTTCTCGTCGAACCTCACGGAAAAGTGGTTCACCGAGACGAATTTCGACTTCCTCGGCCGCCGGAAGCTTTTCTATGCCATCAGTGGAATCGTGATTGCCATCGGGCTAGGATCGCTGGCGACGCGTGGCCTGAACTACGGTGTGGAGTTTTCCGGGGGGTCGACCTTCGATGTGACCTTCGAGCAGCCCGTAGACGTGGATGCGGTACGGACTGCGCTTTCTGACGCCTTCACCGAAGACGGCACGAAGGGCAACCCCCTCGTCCAAACCAAGGACAGCGACATGAAGCTCCGGATTATGACGAACTACCTCTCCGGAAGCGAGGTCGAAAACCAGGACGAGCAAATCCTCGGAGCCTTGAACACAGGTCTGTCTTCCATCGGGGTGAACTACACCGTCGACCAGTACAACAAAGTAGACGCCACGGTATCCGACGACTTCCGTTCAGGCGCACGAAATGCCACCTTGGGGGCTTTGGTGGTCATTTTTGCCTACATCGTCTTCAGGTTCCGGAAGTGGCAGTACGGTCTCGGTGCACTCATCGCTTTGATCCACGACGTGCTCATGGTGCTCACCATGTTCACCCTCCTGAAAGGCATCCTGCCCTTCTCGCTCGAGATTGACCAAGCCTTCATCGCCGCCATCCTCACGGTCATCGGTTACTCCATCAACGATACGGTAGTCGTCTTCGACCGGATCCGGGAGTACACGCACAATGCAACCTCACAGCTCGTGGGCAAGGACACCTTGAACAACGCACTCAACAGCACCCTCGGACGGACAATCAACACGTCGATGACCACGCTGGTCGTGTTGCTTACCATCTTCATCCTCGGAGGTGACAACATCAAGGGCTTCGTCTTCGCCCTTCTCGTGGGTATTTTCGTGGGAACGTACAGCTCGTTGTGCATCGCAACCCCGCTCGTCCTCGACTTCTCGAAGAAGAAGGCGACCACGTAATTGCGGCAGTGCTGCAAAGAAAAAAGGGGAGGCTGCGGCCTCCCCTTTTTTTTTGTGCATGCCCTGCAAGGACTTCCGTCACGACTGCACGGCAGACCGGGCTAATGCGAACGGGTTCAGCACATTGATGCTGAACTGCACTGCGATGTACTCCCACGGGCGGTACGCCATTCCCGGCTCGAACCAACCCGTCGCCGCGAGCGGAATGCGGATGCTGCCCTGCATGTCACCAGGACCCTGAAGACCCGGCAAGCGTACAAACACCCCGGCACTGCCCATCCAATCCTCGGCAACTCCCGCCCCGGCAAACACCCCGAGCTTCGCGGGCAAATCGACATCCACTGAGGCAGTAACAACCGACGCTGCACCACGGGCGGACGCGAAACCCGCGAGGCCCCCGTGCAATTCCGCAACTTGGGCTCCGGCAACACCTTCACCCTCCCGCGACAAGAACAGTTGGTCCCGCATCGGGTCGACGCCGGACGCGATGCCCTGGACCAGCACCGGAAAGACGGCAGCGTCCGTCGAGTTGCCGCCGAACACCCGCCAGCGCACCTTGTGGCCGTCGCGGTCGTAGCGGTAAAACCCTGCATACGTGATGGATGCAAAGAGGGCCCGCTCGTCAGACCGGACGAGCAGCACATCCTCGTACGCCTGGTCGAAAGCGAAGCCGCGCACCTCGGCCCGCAACGAATGGGACGTGGAGCGGCCTTTCCACGTGGCGGAGCCGATGGCGCCCAGGGATTGGCGTGCAGTCCGAGGTGGAAGTACAGTGAGGGCATTTTCCATACCGTAGAGCGTGGCATCAGAACGCAGATCCACCGCTTCGAACCGGACGGCAGACGACCACGGTGAGGCCGGTTTCTTGTGGAACCGCGCCACTGCAACCAGTGCCGCACGCCGGTAGACCTCACGCTCCCAACCGGGTACAACTGCCGGAGCACCGAACCGCCGTGCTTCAGCACGTGCCATCCAGCTCCCCATCCGACGGCTGAGCCGCGCAAAGCCCATAAGCTCGTCCTCGCCGAAGGACCACATCGGAGCCACATGCCATCCCCAATCCCGTAACGGCAGCACCTCGTTGTGCACGGCGATTCCCGGCATCCACCCGTCGTACAGGTTCCACCCCACGATGGGCAGGTAGCCGATCGTGGTGCGGTAGGGCTGTTCGAGTCTTGTCAGCAACCTCAATTCGAGAGGCTCCACCCGGCGCATCAGTCCCGAAGTCCGGACCGTGTTGTTTCGCCGGTCGTATTCGAGGGCAGCTTCCACCCCGTCGATGCGGATGGAGCGCGCTTCCGCCGGGACCGGCACCCACCGCCCCGTGCCAGACGGGAGCGCCGCGTTCCAGCCGAGGGACCGAAACGCACTATCGCCCTCGAGCTGGACCGACACCTCAAACGGCCCACTGATGTCCCCGTAATTCATCACGTGGACCTCGCGGCCAGAAGGGCCCTTGCGGGTCCGGCCTGCCCGGAAATCGACCCGCCCGGTGGTGGGGACCAGCTCGTCGAAGAACCAGCTGCAGTCCACTCCCGACTCGCGCTCGATGATGGCCCGCAGGTCGTCGGGACCCGGGTGCTTGAACTTCCAGGCATCGAAGTAGGCCCGCATGGCCCGGTCGAACACCTCGGTGCCCAGTGCGCCGCGCAGGTAGGCAAACGCCGCAGCCGTTTTCTTGTAAACAACTGTGCCGTAGTTCGTTGAGGAAAAGGCATCGCTGTGGCACGACATGGGTTGGTCGATGCCCATGCGCGACGTGAGCAGGTAGGAATACTGGTCGGTCAGGCCGTAGGAGAGGTTTGCGAACCCGAGGGTTCGCGCCAAACCCTTGGGCACCATGGTGCCCGCAAACCCCAGCGAATCCCCATACTTCGTCTCGAAGTACCGCGTTTCGTTGAACGAATTGATGCCCTCGTCCATCCACGCGTGGGTGCGCTCGTTCGTGCCGAGAATTCCATAAAACCAGTTGTGGCCCACCTCGTGGACGATCACCGTCTCGAGTCCCAGGTCGGAGCCCATGGTGCCGATGACCGTGACGTTCGGGTACTCCATGCCGCCTCCGGCGCTGATCGTTCCGTCCACCGCCGTGACTTGGTTGTACGGATAATCGCCATTCCAGAGCGAATAGTAGTGGATGCCGTCGGCCAAATACTCCGGCGCCCGCTCCCACAAATCCGCGCGCTCGCCCGTGAACATCGCCCACGTCGTCACCGACCGGCCGGACCCCGGCACCACCACACTCCCCTTCAACACGGCCCACCGCTTGTCCGTAAACCACGCGAAGTCATGCACGTCGGACTGCCGGTACCGCAGCGTTTTCGTGGTGCGCGACGACACCGGAAACTCCGTCGGCACAAGGCCCTTCAGCGGTTTCCCTTCCGCCCGAGCCGACTCAAACCGCAAGCGCGTCAGCGCATCGAGCGAGTCAAGCCGCCGGACCTCAGCGCCGTTGTCCGCCACCCCTTCCACGAAGTCGCCCGTTGCTCCGACCACATAGTTCTCTGGCAACGTGATGCTTACATCGAACGAGCCGTACTCGGAATAGAACTCGCCCTGATTCAGGTACGGCATTTCGTGCCAACCGTCGCGGTCGTACACCGCGGGCTTCGGGTACCACTGGGTGATTTGGTAGCTCTGCCCGATGTGGCCCAAGCGGCTGATGCTGCCGGAAGGCAAAGCGACCCGGAAGGGCGTGCTGTAGGTCAGCGTCGCGCCGGGGGCCAGCGGCCGGGGCAGTTCGAGGCGCACGATGTCGACATGTTCCGGATGCGGTGTCACCCGCGCAGGTTGACCGTTCACCACGAAGGCAAGCGAGTCGATGCGCCCGAGCTCCCGCTGCATCGCGTAGAACAGCAGCATGTTGCCGTCGCGGAATTGCTGTTTTGCCAGGGCCGTCTCGCCGCCGGAGTAGGCGTTCGGCCACAGGTGAATCCACAGGAAATCAAGCGTTTGCGGACTGTTGTTCGTGTACGTCGTCGCGATCGTACCGTGCAATTCGTGCTCCTCGTCATCGAGCCGCACGTCGATGACATGGTCCACACGTTGCTGGAAGTAAGGCGTTTGGGCCGCGGCTGCGCCGCCGGCCAAACCAACAGCGCACACGACCGTGCGCGCCCACAAAATTCTCTGGTGCATATCCTGGGATTCGGTTCCTACAAAGGACGCACACGAGCGCCTTCAGTTACATCCCCTGCGCAGCCCCTACCTTTGCGGCGTGGGAGCCATGGAAATCGTCCTGATCCTCGTGATCTATCTGCTGCTTTTCGGGGCCAAAGGCGTGCCGACCCTTGCCCGGACCCTGGGCAACACGATGCGCCAGGTCCGCACCGCCACCGACGAAATTCAGCGGGAAATCCTGCGCAACGCCGACCCCGCCCCCCCCCCCCCCCCCCCCCCCCCCCCCCCCCCCCCCACCACACCCAACCGACACCAAATAACAAACTCAAACTCAAACTCAAACTCAAACTCGCGGCGAAGCCGCGGAAACTCAAACTGAAACTCGCGGCGAAGCCGCGGAAACCCAACCCTAACCCCATGTCTGTCCACCGCGAAGCCCGGCGCATCACCACCCAGGTACTGCAGTCGATGAAGCAGAATGGCGAGAAAATCGCCATGCTCACGGCCTACGACTTTTCCATGGCGGGCATCGTGGATGCCGCTGGGGTCGATGTGATTTTAGTGGGCGACAGCGCCTCGAATGTGATGGCCGGCCACGAAACGACCCTGCCCATCACGCTCGACCAGATGATTTACCACGCTTCCGCCGTGGTGCGTGCGGCGAAGCGCGCGCTGGTCGTCGTGGATTTGCCCTTCGGCACCTACCAAGGCAATTCGAAGGAAGCGCTGCAGTCGGCTATCCGCATCATGAAGGAGAGCGGCGCCCACGCCGTGAAGTTGGAAGGCGGCCGCGAGGTGCGCGAGAGCATCGAACGCATCTTGTCTGCGGGCATTCCGGTCATGGGACATCTGGGATTAACTCCGCAATCGATTTACAAGTTTGGCACCTACACCGTGCGGGCAAAGGAAGAGGAAGAGGCGCTGCGGCTGCGGGAAGATGCCGCGCTGCTCGACCGCATCGGGTGCTTCGCCATCGTCTTTGAGAAAATCCCCGCGGCGCTTGCCGGCGAGGTGAGCGCATCGCTCGACTGTCCGACGATCGGCATCGGCGCCGGGTCGGGCTGCGACGGCCAGGTGCTCGTCCTGCACGACATGCTGGGCCTGACGCGCGAGTTTTCGCCCCGTTTTTTGCGGAGGTATTTGAACCTTGCGGACCAAATGGAGGACGCTGTCAACCGCTACGTGGGCGACGTGCGGTCGGGCGATTTTCCCGGACCCCACGAACAGTACTGACGCGTGGCTGAGCAGGACGAGCGCCCTGAAGGGGCAGGCGAAGCGAAGGTCTGGACACGGACGCCGAAGGCCCCAGTGGTCCGGAGCACCCCCGAAAACCTGCGGGTGCTGTACGAGGACAACCACCTGCTCGCCATCAACAAGCGCCCTTCGGACATCGTCCAGGACGACCGCTCCGGCGACACCACGCTGTGTGCTGTCGTCGCTGAGTATGTGAAGCAGAAGTACGGCAAGCCCGGAGCAGCCTTTCTCGGCACCGTGCACCGCCTCGACCGCCCGGTCAGCGGGGTCATATTGTACGCCAAAACCTCGAAGGCCCTGTCGCGGTTGACGACCATGTTCCGCGAGCGCGAAGTCCAAAAGACCTACTGGGCCGTCGTCCGGCCCAGTCCGCCAGCGGACGAGGGCCATGTCGTCAACTATTTGGGCAAGAACGAGAAGACGAACAAAAGCCACGCCTCGGATCGGCCGGCGCCCGGTCTGCGGGAAGCGGAACTGATTTACAAGGTGGTGGGCGGAAGTGACAACTACACCTTTGTCGAAGTTTGGCCCAAAACAGGCCGGCACCACCAAATCCGCGTCACCCTCGCCTCGCTCGGCGCCCCCATCAAAGGCGATGTGAAGTACGGCGCTCGGCGCACGAACGACAACGCCTCCATCCACCTGCATGCCCGCCGCATCGACTTCATGCATCCCGTCCGCCGGGAACCGGTCACGGTCATCGCGCCGCCGCCGGATGATCCCATTTGGAACGCCTGGCTGCGGCTCGACATGGGTCTCTCGGACCGGTGAACCAGGCGTTCGCGTGACCTAACGCACACGTTCCACCCCGCGCCGCGACGTATCTTTGCGGCCATGGAAACTGCCCCTGAACACGTCCACCTCCTGATCATCGGATCGGGCCCTGCCGGATATACCGCTGCCATTTATGCCGCCCGTGCGGACCTGCGCCCGGTCATGTACCAGGGAAGCCAGCCCGGCGGTCAGCTGATGGACACGACGGAAGTGGACAACTTCCCCGGCTATCCCGAGGGGGTGAAGGGGCCGGAGATGATGGGCGACCTGGAGGCCCAGGCGCGGCGCTTCGGCACGGACATCCGCTACGGTTGGGTGACCGAGGTCGATTTCAGCGGTCCGGTGCACAAGGTGTGGGTGGGCGAAGGCGCCTCACGGAAGGAAATTCACGCGGACGCCGTAGTCTTGGCGACCGGCGCCTCGGCCAAATGGCTCGGCCTGCCGAACGAGCTGCGCCTCCGCGACATCGGCGGCGGGGTCAGCGCCTGCGCAGTCTGCGACGGCTTCTTCTACCGCGGCCAAAACGTCGTCATCGTAGGCGGCGGCGACACGGCCTGCGAGGAGGCCTCCTACCTCGCCAAGCTCTGCACAAAGGTCACCCAACTCGTCCGCGGCACCTCCATGCGCGCCTCGAAAGCGATGCAACACCGGGTCCTCAACACCCCGAACATCGAGGTCCTCTTCGAAACGGAAACCGCCGACATCCTCGGCGACCAGGGCGTCGAAGCCGTGCGCGTCCGCAACATCGCCACCGGCGCCGAACACGACATCCCCTGCACGGGCTTTTTCGTCGCCATCGGCCACACCCCGAACACCGCCGTCTTCAAGGACTACATCGACCTCGACGAAACCGGCTACATCCGCTACGCCGTCCCCGGCACGACCCGCACAAACCGCCCCGGCATCTTCGTGGCCGGTGACGCCGCCGACAAAACCTACCGCCAAGCCATCACCGCTGCCGGCACCGGCTGCATGGCGGCCCTGGATGCGGAACGCTACCTCGCGGAGAAAGTTTGAGTTTTTCGCCGCTGTGCGGCGAGTTTGCAGTTTACAGTTTGAGTTTTCGCGGCTTCGCCGCTAGTTTGAGTTTTAGTTGGAGTTTTAGTTTGAGTTTTTCGCCGCTGTGCGGCTAGTTTGAGTTGGAGTTTTCAGGAACGGCCTCAACCTCAACCTCAACCTCAACCTCAACCTCAACCTCAACCTCGTTCTGCGGCGCGCAGCGCCGCCCATCCTCACTTCACCACCGCCCGGCTGAACCGCTGCTCCGGGGTAAGTACCTGTAGGATGTAGGTGCCGGAGGGCAATGAAGCCGGGAGCGGGAGCGCGATGGTGCCGGATAGAGAGGGGACCTGCTGGGTGGTGCGTGCGACGGTGCGGCCGGCTGCGTCGGTGAGGGTGCATTCCGTCGTGCCGTGGACGCCATCGGGCAAGGTGATGGAGAGGGTGGAGCCGGTCAGGGGAACGGGGAAGAGATGCAGGGAGGGCGCGGTTTCTGTTTGGGCTATGCCCGAAATCGGCTCATTCAACAAGCGCAGGAACACCATTTCGTTCGTGGTGAACGCCGCAAATCCAGAGATCAGGATGCGGCCATCTTCCTGCAGGAGTACGGTATTTCCGTCCTCGAAACTGGTGCTGACGGCGATGATGGTGGAGCCGGCATCCGCGAAATCGGCATCGAGCTCACCGGTGGGCAGGTAGCGGCACACGAGCACGTCGCGGTTGTTGAAGGTACCCAGCCCCGTCGCTCCCACGGCGAGCAGCTTGCCGTCGGGCTGCAGTGTCATGCCGAGGAAGAAATCGATGGGATTGAAATTCACACTGACCGAGCCTCCGACGCCGTAGTCGGGAAGGAGTTCGCCCGAGAAGTTGAAGGCAGAAATGGCCGCATCGTACCCATCGGTGCTGATGCGTCCCCCCACATACAGCACGTCCTCGCTCGCGACGACGGCAAACGCCTCGGAAAGGGTTGACCCGGACAGCACCCCGCTGTTTGCGAATGTGGCATCGAGCGCACCCTCCGGAGTAAGGCCGACGAGCAGGAGGTGTTCCGTGAAGTCCATGTAGGAATAGCCCGCGCACATGATGCGTCCGTCGGGAAGGACAGAGAGACTCCGGAAGGTGTCGGAGGACGTGGCGTTCAGGGAGAATACCACGGATCCTTCGGTGCCGAAGCTCGTATCGACGGTGCCGTCGGGCAGCACGCGGAGGGCGATGGCCCGGTCATAAGCGGAGGTCGGCAGCGCAGAAGAGCCGACGAGGACGATGGAACCGTCTGCATTCACCGCAAACTCCAGTGCGTAATCTTCTCCCTCGCCGAATGAATACGTCGCGATGCCGTCCCCTCCCCCGAAGGCGGGATCCAGAACGCCGTCCGCGGTCAAGCGCACGAGGAGGAATTCCGTGTCGCTGGGGGTAACCGAGTAGCCGCCACATGCGAGGATGCTGCCGTCGGGGAGAACTTCGACATCGTAGCCGAAGACCGACCCTCCGGCAGAAGCATAGGTGAAGAGTCCCGCCGTGCCGAAGGTGGCGTCGAGGGTTCCGTCGGTGTTCAGGCGTCCGATGACGAGGTCGGTGGTGAACCCCGACGGGCTGGTGATCCGGGCGACTCCCGTGAAAATCACCTTGCCATCGTCTTGCAGGTCCATGCCGTAGACCACGTCGTGCAGGGTTCCGGGCGCAAGCATGACGATGCCGCCGTTGCCGAATGTGGGGTCGAGTGCACCTGTTTGGGCAAGCCCTGCTGCCTGCAGGGCTACGCCGCAGGCCAAAAGAATCAACCGCTTCATGCCCGCAAGGTACGCTACACCGCAGAGTGAGTTTGAGTTGGAGTTTTTCGCCGCTGCGCGGCAGCGCGGCTGTGCCGCGAGTTTGAGTTTTAGTTCGAGTTTTCGCGGCTGCGCCGCTGGGTTTGGGTTTGGGTTTTCAGGAATGGCCACCCTTCTAATATCAACCTCGTCCTCAACCTCCGTCCTCAACCTCCGTCCTCAACCTCAACCTCGTTCTCGTTCTGCGCGGCCCAGCCGCGCTATTTCTCACCCCTTTTGCTTGTAGAGTTGTTCGTAAAGAGCAATCCACTCCGCGACCGACATGCGCTCCATCAACTGACCGATAAGCGTATGCGGAATGTCGTCCGGACGCTTGAACCGAATGCAGCTCTTGCCCATATCGAGCTTGCGTGCCGAATGCTGGGAGTATTCCGCTGTAAACCAATCCATAAGCACGGGGTCCGCATAGAGGCCCATATGGTAGAGGGTGATAGCGTTCTTCGAACAGGCAATGCCCGCAAACGGAAGTGGTTCAGCGGGTTTGCAATGGTATCCCGCCGGGTACAGCGCATGAGGTACGACATAGCCTAGGCCGCCGTAGCTGATGCCCGGCGCAAACCCCGAGGGCAAGTGCGCGACGATCGTCTCGTGCAAGGCGCGGAATGCAGGTTGCTTGTCCTCAGGCGCTTGCGCTAAAATTGCTTCGACCTGAATCTGATCCGTATTCACCCCCCAAAGGTGCAGGAAAACCTGCACCGCTCACATTCCCCGAAGCCCCACCGCAATCAACACTTCGACAACACCATCAAAGTCATCCCGATTCGAACGAAAGCAAATGGAACGGATCGTTTCCGCTACTTCAGAATTACGAGGGTATTGCTACTCTGCAAAGACGGAAGCAGCAGGCAAATTCAGAAGAAATCACCAGTCACCCGATTACAACAGGGTGTAGCATAATCCCACTGCAATTGACTGTGCAACCCCACGATCGATGGTGTACATCCAGTTGTCCGTGGGGGCATGATCCGTGTAGCGTGTACTTCCGAAGTTGAACTCGCTCGTCCCGACAAACAGAGCACGTGCATCGAAACGGAGAGCTAAGTTTTGAGCCAATTGCACGTTTGCCCCCAAGCGAAGCTGACCGAACATGGAGTTGTCTGCCGCCTGCGGCACACTGTTAAAATGATTCACCACATCACCACCGTTATCCGTCGTTGTTTCGAATCCTGGGTCTGTAGGCGCCGGACTAGACTGCAAACTCTCCGCCTCTGCTAATGTAATTGCAGTAAAGCCCACTCCACATGCCCCTACTACGGAGATAGACGAAGAAAGATTGTACGTTAATGTGAGATTCAATGCCGCATTCCAACTGGCCTGTGTCATGGAATTCGAGAATGTATGATGCCCTGCAGCGTAATGCTCTTCCACGAAGACTAGAACAGAATCCCCGTTCGGGCCGGACACATTCGTAACCTCCTCGGCATCCTCATTTGCTAGTGAACTTTCGTGCGAAGCATGGGTATAAAACAGATCTACTTCAAAGCCCGGATTCCATTTGCGTCCTTCGTCATTCCAAACACTACCGTAGGTAAGTCCATAGGTAGATCCGAGCGACCTTTTGCTCTCTCCCTTGACGTTGACCTGTAGATCGAAATCCGTGTCAAACGCATTGTAATTGCCGCGTTTGTGCGCCGTTCCGAACTGCGAGACCTCAGCAGAATTCTGGAGCAAAACTCCTCCATACGGGGTGACGTACGTCGACATCGGGGAGACGTTGTTTTGAGCTGCCAGCGAGAAGGGCGCCAAAACAAAAACAAAATAGAGGAAGGATTTGGTCATCTTTTCCGGTTTCGAGGTGAAGCGCATGTATACATTCCAAACATACGGAAAACTCTGAACAAAGCCCTGAAGTCGAAATTGGTGCTCAGCACAGATGACCTCAGAAATTGCAACGTGGTTCAATGCGTGGAAACAACGAAATGGCCCTCCAAGCAATTGCTATGACCATTTTCCATGCAAAACCCACCTATTCGATCTTCGTCAACACGGCTTTCTGACCGCCATGCGAACTTCCGACGAATCGAGCTAGACACTCATGTGCCGACTTGCTCAATTGCAATCCTGGCCTCAATCCTCCCCACACGCGTTCTCGAAGACGGGGAGCCACAGGAGCAGGTCTGGGATTCCGCGGGCGCCGTCGCCGTTGAAGTCGCCGAAACACACGCTACCGTATCCACCGAAACCGGCAGACCCATCTTGAATGCACCGCGAAGTGGCTGCGTCCCACATCGTGCCTTCACCGCAATACACCGCGGGGTCGATGTCGCACCAGCCGTTCACGTTCGCCGCGGGGTTGTAGTTCGCTGCCAGCGGGTTCGTGCAGCCCACGGTCGAACTGCAGGAGCCGTCGTCGTCGGTGGCGGCTGGGTTGTAGTTGCCAAAGTTGGCGTCCGTGCACCCGAGCACTTCCTCCGCATCGCATACGTCGTCACCGTCTGCATCCGCGAGGCAGGTGCCATTGCAATTCCGGAGCGGCTCCGGATAGGTGCAGGTCCCCGAAACATTCGCTGCTGCGGAATAATTGCAGCCGGCCGAGTCCATGCAACCGATGACTTCCAGGGTGTCGCAGATGCCGTTGCCGTTGTCGTCGTCGATGAGGGTCCCCGCACAGTTGACGCAGGTAGACGCCGGGTAGGTGCAGGAGCCGTCATTCGAGATGGCCGCTGGGTTGAAGTTGCAGGCGACCTCATCGCTGCATCCTGGGGATACGGCTCCTCCGGAGGTTTGGTCGGCAATTTGCTCGTTTGACTGCTGGCCGGCCACAAATACCTGCACATTTAAGTCGAGAGAAAGCACGCCGTCAGTGGTGAATTGGCCGAGAAGGACGCGCAAATCGTCGCCCGCCGTGCCGAGGGGGTTCAACGGCACGCTTGGGATCAAAAACCAACTGCCCCCAGCGCTAGACGCTACTTCGAGGTTTCCTCCGGCTGCGAAGGAGGCAAGAGCCGCCGACATGCCGATGGACGTAATGCCATTTGACGGGGGTGGGATGTCGCCGGGCGCCCAGCCGATGGTCAGCCAAGAATCGTACGCTGCGGAAGGAAACATGCTGAAAACACTCGAATTCACGGCAGTCCCGAAGTCGGCTCCGAACGGGCTTTGGTAAAAGTTCGTGACCGTGGAAATGCTCAACGGGTTGAGGGCACTCCCGTAGACCGCGGACACATAATCCGAAGGAGAAGTCAGCTCGGCGTAGACGCGGTAGGTGACCTGACCTGCGAGTTCACCCGTGGTGTGGGTGGCGACCACTTCGGTAGAAATGCCCGTGAGCTGGGCAGAGACGGCGGATGTGCACAGGGCGAACAGCGCACACCACGCATGCCGGGTTAGGAGTCGGACACGCATGGATGGATAGGTTTTGGTGTGTCGAATATACGTATGAACCGCGCTTATTTGTCGACTTGATTTGTTTTTATACCAAATCAGGGATTTTGGATTTGGGGCTTCCAGCCGCCTGGCGGCGGCTGAAGGCCAAAAAAAATCCCCCGGAATGACCGGGGGACGCAAGCGCTTGAAGCGCAGTAGGGTGGCCAATGGGGCTCGAACCCACGACCCCTGGAACCACAATCCAGTGCTCTGACCAGCTGAGCTATGGCCACCATTTCCGCCGAAGCGGGGCGCAAAGATAGATGAATTTTCGAACTTCGCGGCGATGGCAAACGACGCTCCGATTCGGGTTTTGCACCTGGCCAGTTGGTTCCCCAGTGCAGTGCACCGGACGCTCGGGAACTTCGTGCAGCGGCACGTGCAGGCCATCGCGACGGTGGCGCCCTCGGAGCTGCTGTATGCCGCTCCCGTGCCGCGGGGATCGGCGGTGCGGCCCGGTGTGGAGGTGGTGCGCCGCTCGGGGGTGCTGGAGAAGACCGTGTATTTCCAGGCTCGGAAACCGGTGGTGCGCGGGGTGACCCGCGCGCTGCTCGAGGCGGCTGAAGCGATGGAAGTGGCGCCCGATGTGGTGCATCTGCACGTGGGGTATCCGGCAGGTGCGGCAGCGCGGGAACTTGCGCGGAAATGGAATGTGCCGCTGGTGATGACGGAGCACTGGACGGCGTACCAGAAGGGACCGGGGAAGCGGCTGGGGTTTTGGCAGCGCCGTGCGCTGAAGAAGACGGGGGCGGCAGCGGCGATGGTGTGTCCGGTGTCGGACGACCTCGGGACGGCGATGCAGACGTTCGGCATCCGAGGACCAGAACGCTTCCGGACGGTTCCGAACGTCGTCGACACCCGTCTGTTTCACCCCCTGCCCGCGTCGGATGTGCAGCAGGACCGGTTTACGTTGCTGCACGTCAGCTCGCTGGTCGACCGCCAAAAGAACATCTCCGGCATGCTGCGCGCGCTCCAGCGCTGCTTGCCCGACCTGCCCCAACTCGAGGTGGTCATCCTCGGCGACGGTGACCCGGCCCCGCATGAGGAGCTGGCCCTGAAACTGGGCATCGCAGGCCAAGTGACCTTCGGCGGCGAACTCCCGCTCGGCGCGGTCGCCCGACGCATGCGCGAAGCGGATGCCCTGCTGCTGTTCAGCCACTTCGAGAACTTCCCATGTGTGATCGGCGAAGCGTGGGCGAGCGGCATCCCCGTTATTTCGAGCGATGTCGGGGGGATCCGGGAGCACCTGGGTCCGGAGCTGGGCATCCTGGTGCCGCCCGGGGACGAGGCGGCGCTGGCCGACGCCATCGCCTTTACGGTGTCGAGCAAGTGGAACCGGGAGGTGCTGCGCTCGACGGCGGAAGGGCTGTTTTCGATTCCGGTGGTGGCGGAGGCCTACCTCGAGGTGTACCGCACCGTGATAGGCCGGCAGTCCTCGGGCACGGCATGACCGGGAGGGCGCTGGGGTCGGTGGCGGCGCGCCTGGGGATGCTGGGGTGCACCGCGGCCATGGTGCTGCTGAACGCCCGGCTGCTCGGGGCGGAGGGCACGGGGGGGGTGGCGGTGCTGCAGTTAGGTTTGCTGGTGACGGCGTCGGTGGGGGGGCTGCTGGCGGGCGGTGCTGTGGTGTATTTGGGGCGTACCGTGGCGCTGCAATCGCTGCTGGGGCCTGCGCACGGTTGGATGGTGCTGTGTGCGGCCTCGGCCGGGCTGGGCCTGCCAATCCTCGGGGTGTTGCCCGCCTCGACGGCTTGGACTGTGGCCGGACTGGGCTGGCTCCAGGCCGTCGCGAATTTCCATGGGCAGGTCGCCGTGGCGCGCGACCGGGTGCGCCTCTTCAACCGGCTCCAACTCCTCCAGGTCGCCCTCACCCCCCTCTTCGCCACCGTCCTCTACCTCGGCGCGGGCTGGCGCACCCCGTCGGCGTTCGCCGCCGCGCTCGCCGCCGCCCTCGTCGCCACGGTCCTCGCCTCCCTCGCGGCCCTGCGCGACCTTCCCCGGCCCGGCGAGGCCACGCCGGCGGCGGCCGCCCCAGCAGCCACCCGGCTGCTGGCGCGCCACGGCCTCCCCTCCTCCCTCGGCGCCACCCTGCAACTGGCGGCCAACCGCATCCACGTCGCCCTCCTCGGCGCCAGTGCCGCCGCAGGCATCTTCGCCGTGGCCTGGGCCGGTGTCGAGGCGGT
>JBIIRP010000121.1:0-5213 GCA_044341475.1 Flavobacteriales bacterium
AAGACCCGCTGTTGAAGGATCTCCGTGATCGACAGCTGAATGACCTGCAGCACACCCGACAGCACGATGCCGAGGGTGACCACGGCCGTCAGGATGATCCAGCTCGAGCTGACGCGGCCGGCGAGGATTAGGCCCACGATGGCTTGAATGCCCAGCGGCAGCGATAAGGCGACAAGGCCGTTGAACGCCGCGTAACCTTAGATGTAGGCGATGTCTTTGCGGTCGCGCGCAAACATGCGCGCCAAACGCCGCAGCGGACGAGGTGAATTTCTCATCGCTTCAGCGCGTTGCCGTGTGGAACACCAGGCCCGTCAGGAACGCCTCCAAATCGCGCTCGACCCCTGCAGCTGGCAGGTCCGAAAGCCGCGGCAGGTGCCGGGCGAAGTAGGGCTGCGCGTGGCTCGCCTCCACGGCCGTCGCTGCGAGCGAACGCGGAAACGGATACTCCGGCGCCACCGCTGCGATGAGGTCCGCCACATGACCGCACAACCGCTTGTACGCCAGGAAAAAACCTTCGCGGTTTTCGTCGTCCACGTCCTTCGTCAGCCACACCTTCGGCGCTTCTGCGGCCACGAGCCGGTGCAGCACCGCCCCGTCCACGCCCGCAAACGGAACGCCGGCGGGTGCCTCCGAGCAGAGGAGGGCCAGGGCGGTTTTGAGTTTGGCGTCGGGGCTGTGCGCCGACGCAAATCCAGCAATCATCCGCAGCTCGACGCCCGCCCAGTAGCCGTTCACGAGGTACAGCAGCAGCCGGTGCTTGTTCTCGAAATAGCGGTACACGGTCGCCTCCGTCGAGCCCATCGCGGCGGCTAACTTCTTGAATGTGAACGCCTCGAAACCGATGCGTTCCATCAGCGCCGTGCCCTCAGCGACGATGCGCCGCCCGGTATCGCTACCGGTCGGGTCCTTCATGTAGAGGCCGGAGTTCGGCGCGACCGCAAATCCTTCCATGGTGGAGTTTTGCCTTCAAATATCGATAGCATTACTATCGTTGCGCGAAAGCAAAACCGTTAAAGCGTGTGAAAAGTGTGCGGATGTACCTTCCGCCCATGGATGGGGGATTGACGGCTTCGGAAGTCGAGGAGCGGCGTGTTCGGTTTGGTCGGAACGTGCTGCCGCACGACCGGTGGGCGCATCTGCGGCCGGTGATCTCGGTGGTGAAGGAGCCCATGTTCCTGCTGCTGCTTGCGACGGCCGGAGTGTATGTGGCCCTCGGCGAAATGCAGGAGGCGTGGGCGATGGTGGGGGCGCTTGTGGTGGTGGCGGGGATCGACGCGGTGGGCACCGTGCGGAGCAACCGGGCCGTCGCGGCACTGGCGCGGGTGGCGGCGCGGTCGGCGCGCGTGATGCGGGAGGGGGTGGTACGCGAGGTCCGGGCAGAAGAGTTGGTCGTCGATGACCTGGTGCTGTGCGAGGAGGGGAAAGTGATTCCGGCCGATGGGGAGGTGGTGGAAAGCGGCGATTGTGCGGTGAACGAGGCGACGATGACCGGAGAATCCGTGGCCGTCGACAAGCGGCCGAGCGACGGGCTGCTGGCCGGGACCCAGGTGGTCCGGGGATCGGCATGGATGCGGGTGACGGCCGTGGGAACGGCGACGGCCTTCGCAGGCATCGGGGTGCTCGCCCGGTCCACCGGGAAGGAGCGGACGCCGCTGGGCATCAAGGTCCACCGCTTCGTCCGCGGGATGCTCTGGGCGGGCGGGGCGGTCTTCGTGGCTGTTTGGGTGTACTATGCGTGGGAGTCCGGGAGCGTGCTGCACGGGCTGTTGCACGGACTTACCCTGGCCATGTCGGTGCTGCCCGAAGAGGTGCCGGTGGCGCTGTCGACCTTCCTGGCGCTCGGGGCGTACCGCATGCTGCGCCACGGTATCATCGCCCGCACGCCCGCCACGGTCGAAACCCTCGGGTCGGCGACCGTGCTGGCCGTGGATAAAACCGGAACGCTGACGCTCAACCGGATGGACCTCGTCGACACGCTGGATGCTGATCCCGAGTTCCCGGCGTGGAAGTGGGCCTTCTTTGCGAGCGAGCCGGAGCCGTTTGACCCGATGGAGCAGTCGCTGCATGCGCGGTTCCGGGCGGAGGGCGGCGACGCGGCGGGGTTCGCTCTCGTACAGGAGTATCCGCTTTCCGGCATGCCTCCCGTCATGACGCACGTGTTCCGGCATGCGGATGGGCGGCAGGTGATTGCGTGCAAGGGGGCGCCGGAAGGGGTGCTGGCGTTGTGTGGGGGGCTGAGTGCGGCGGAGCGGGAGGCGGCGGCGGAGGCGGTGCGCGTGCGGGCCGCGGCCGGGCTGCGGGTGCTCGGGGTGGCCCGCGTGCCGGAGTGGACGGGGGAGTTTCCGGGGCGGCAGGAGGAGTTGCCGTTCGTTTGGGTGGGCCTGGTGGCGTTCTCGGATCCGGTGGCGCCTGGGATTCCGGAGGCGCTCGGGCGGCTCCGCGGGGCGGGGTTGCGCACGGTGATGATCACGGGCGATGCGCCGGAGACGGCCGTGGCGGTGGCGCGCCAGGTGGGCATGGCGGCGGATCGGGTGGTGACCGGGGCCGATTGGGCGGCGATGGGGGAGGAGGAGCGCAGGGAGGTGGTCCGGGCGGCGGACGTCTTCGCCCGCATCCGCCCGGACGCCAAACTCCAAATCGTCCATGCCCTCACCGCTTCCGGCGAAATCGTCGCCATGACGGGCGACGGGGTGAACGACGCTCCTGCGCTGAGCGCTGCCCACATCGGCATCGCCCTCGGCCGCCGCGGGACCGAGGTGGCCCACGCCGCGGCCGGACTGGTCCTCGTCGAAGACGATTTGGCCACCCTCCTGCCGGCCTTGCTCATCGGACGCCGTATCAACGCAAACCTCCGCAAGGCCATCGGCTATGTGGTTGCCATCCATGTTCCGATTCTCGCGCTCGTCGTCGCGCCGCTGCTCGTGCCCGGCCTGCCTGCGATGCTGCTTGCGCCGCTGCACGTGGTGTTCCTCGAGCTGCTCATGGGCCCGACGTGTTCGCTCGCCTTCGAGCGCGAGCCCACCTCCGACGCGGAGGTCGCCCGCCCGTGGCCGGTGACCGGCGGCCTGCTCGGTCCGGGGGCCCTCGGCGCCGTCCTCATCCAAGGCTTTGCCCTCTCCCTCGGCTGCATTGCCGCCGCCCTGCTCGCCGCCCGCGTCACGGGCTCCCCCACGGACGAAACCGTCCGCACCGCGGCCTTCACCGCGCTGGTGGTGGGCAACGCGGTCCTGACCCGGGTTGCCCGGTCGCGCACGGAACCGGCCTGGAGCACCCACTTCCGCCCGAACTCCTGGATGGCCGCCGCCTTCGTCGTTCCCTTGCTGCTGTGCGCCCTCCTCGTCGCGGTGCCGGGGCTCCGCGACGCCTTCGGCCTGACGGTGCTTCCTGCGTCCGGCCTGCTTCTCGCCATCCTGCTCGGAGCTGTTTCGGCCCTCGCCTACGAACCGTTCAAACGCGCAGGGTGAGGTTTTCAGTTTTCAGTTTTCAGTTTTCAGTTTTCAGTTTGAGTCTCCAGACGGCCTCTCCGTTCTCAACCTCGCCCTCAACCTCGTCCTCGTCCTCGTTCTCGTCCTCAACCTCGTCCTCGTTCTGTGCGGCACAGCCGCACACTTCCTCAAACTCTAACGTTCCCTTAACATTCCCGTAACACGCCAGGTGCGTTCTCGTCGGACGTTTGCGGTGCAATCCAAACCTGTCGGGGATGCGTTTTAATAACCTCATTTTCAGCATTTTTGCTGTTAGCGCTCTTGCAGCGTGCACCAAGGAGTCCACGGTCGATTTGCCGACTCCTGTCCCGAACGATAACACCGTTGTCCGGACGAATATCACCGAGAACACCACGTGGACCGCAGATCAGGTGTGGCAGCTTTCGGGCCGCATCGTGGTCACGAACGGGGCGACGCTGACCATCGAGCCGGGCACGCTGATCAAAGGTGAACCGGGAACTGGGGCGAATGCCTCGTCGCTCGTGATTGCCCGCGATGGCCACATCGTGGCCGAAGGAACCGAGGATGCCCCCATCATCTTCACGTCGACGGCGGATGAGTTGACGCCTGAGGATATCGAGGTCGGGGTGTTTGTGAGCCCGAACCTGAATGCCACGATCAGCGGACTTTGGGGTGGGGTCATCGTCCTGGGTGAAGCGCCCGTTTCTGCGTCGAACGACGCCGGAGACGTGAGCCAGGTCCAAATCGAAGGCATCCCGACCTCTGACCCGACGGGACTCTACGGGGGCAACGACCCCGAAGACAACAGCGGCATCTTGCGGTACGTGAGCATCCGCCACGGCGGCGCGAACATCGGCTCGGGGAACGAAATCAACGGACTCACCCTCGGAGGAGTGGGCCGCGGAACGACCGTGGAGCACATCGAAATCGTCGGCAACCAAGACGACGGCATTGAGTGGTTCGGTGGTACGGTGGACGTGAGCCACGTGGTGGTTTGGAACGCAGGCGACGACGCCATCGATACGGACCAGGGGTGGTCGGGCACGCTTGACAACTTCGTCGTGGTGGCGCCGCAAGGCCATTGTTTCGAGCTGGACGGGCCGGAAGGCACGCTGGTGGCAGGCCACACGATCCGCAACGGCTCGGTGCTGGCTTCGTGCGAGGTGTGGGAATCGATGGACCTGATCAACACGGACGACAACAGCCGCGTGGTCCTGGAGCACATCTATTTCACGGGCATCCGTCCGGGCCAAACCATCAACCGGACCGCCCACCAGGCGGGTGCCGTGAGCTTCTCGGACATCTACTTCGACCTGACGCCGGACCAAGTAGCCGCGCACATCAACGGTGCGGTGCCTGCCGGGGTGCAGGCGGCCGATGCGCCCCAGGCCGATTTACCGGAGCTGCGTTGGACCTGGGCGAACGCCGCAGGTGCCTTGAGTATCTTCTGATAACTCCCTCTTTATGAAGCATTTGTTGCTCGCGCTGGCTGGCGCGGCCTGGGCCGCCTTTGCCACCGCCCAAACCGGAACCGTGCGCGGTTCGGTCATCGACGCTCGCACCGGAGAACCCATGATCGGCGTCACGGTCCTCGTGCCCGGTTCGACCCGCGGAACCTCCACCGACCTCGACGGCGCCTTCTCCCTCGCCGTTCCCGCCGGACCGGCAGCCCTGCAGTTCTCCTTCATCTCCTATACCACGCTGGTGGTCAAGGACATCGCCGTCGTCGAAGGGGCGGTGGTGGTGGTGCCGCCGGTGCGGTTGAGC
>JBIIRP010000017.1:0-17316 GCA_044341475.1 Flavobacteriales bacterium
CCGAGCAGCCGCAGGCGTAAATCGCGCCCGGGCCGTTGCAGATACCGCAGGCATCGAGTGAACCGACGCAGGCATCCACGTTGTCGCACGTGCCGTCGCCGTCCGCGTCTGCCGCGCAATCACCGCCACACACGCCGAGGGCGTCGAGTTGGTTGCCGTCGCAATCGCAGTCGCCGGCGGGGATGCCGCTGCAGCCGCAGGCGTAAATCGCGCCCGGACCGTTGCAGATGCCGCAGGCGTCGAGTGAGCCGACGCACGGGTCGATGGTGTCGCACACGTCATCGTTGTCCGCGTCTGCCGCGCACGAGCCGCCGCACACCCCGAGGGCATCCGTGTACAGGCACGATCCGTCGCTGGTGTTTGCACCCGAATCGTAGTTGCAGGCCGTTGCGTCGGTGCAGCCCGACACCACGCACGAGCCGTCGTCGTAGTCCGCCGACGGGTCGTAGTTGTCTGCTGAGGCATTCGTGCAGCCGCAGGCGTTGTCCGGTCCCGGAGGCGTGTAGCCGATGGGGAAGTACGTGCCCGTGCCGTTAAAATCGTAGCTCAACTGCACCTGGTTCGCACCCACCCCTTGCGGGAAGACCTGGGCGTTAATCCGGCCGTTGATCGTGCCCGCAGTTGTCATCTGCATAAACAGGACGCGGGACGTGCCCGCTGCCGGAATGCCGTTCACGGTGCCGTTCAACAAGTACCATGCTCCACCCGTGAAGTCGTTAATCGCCACATTCGTACCAGAAAGTGCATTGCCAGAGGTGAACTTCGGCTTCCACGGTTGGGTTGAGCTCTCGATTGTGGAAGGAGCAGACTGCGGGGGAACCGCGGCGCTCGAAATCCCGATGGTCACCCAGCTGTCCGCAGCCAAAGACGGGAAGAACGGGAAGAACATCGAATTGATTCCACCGGCTGTTTCACCTGTAGCGAACGGGTCGTTGTAGAACGAGCCCGTCGTTGTATTGATAAACAAGGGAGCCAGGTTGTTCCCATAAATCGAGGACAAGAAGTCCGTGCCATTGATCATGTTCACATAAAACCGGTAGGTCGTTTGGCCCGGTACAATGCCTGAAGCATGTTGCTCCACCGTCATCGTGTATGGGGGAATCGAAGGTCCGCCGCCGCCCGCGCACGAGCAGAAGTCACACGTGCCGTTGTCGTCCGTCGCCGATGCATTGTAGTTGCAAGCATTCGAAGCCGTGCATCCTGCCACCTCCGCCGAGTTGCACACGCCGTCGTTGTCCGTGTCGCCGTCGACCACCGCGCCGCCCGAGCAGAAGTCACAGCCCGTCGCCAGCACGCAGGTGCCCGGGTCCGTTGCCGCCGGGTTGTAGTTGCACGCCGTAGGCGTTTGGCAGCCCACCACCTCGTTCGCATTGCACACCCCGTCGTTGTCCGCGTCGCCGTCAGCTACCGCGCCGCCTGAACAGAAGTCGCAGCCCGTCGCAACCAAGCAGGTGCCAGGATCCGTTGCGGCCGGGTTGTAGTTGCACGCCGCCGCGTTTTGGCAACCCACCACTTCCGCAGCATTGCATACGCCGTCGTTGTCCGTGTCGCCGTCTACCACCGCACCGCCCGAGCAGAAATCGCAGCCCGTCGCAAACACACACGCCCCAGCGTCCGTCGCCGAGGCGTTGTAGTTGCAGGCCGTGGGCGTTTGGCAGCCCACTACCTCCGCCGAGTTGCAAACCCCGTCGTTGTCCGTGTCGCCATCGACCACCGCACCGCCCGAGCAGAAATCACAGCCCGTCGGCACCACACACGAGCCGTTGTCCGTTGTGGCTGCAGCATTGTAGTTGCAGGCCACCGGGTTCATACATCCCGGAACCGAGACCGGGGGTGCCTGCGTCAAAATCGGCATCAGACCCCGGAACTCCGATGAGGCGAGACCATTCTGGAAAACCTGTACATATATATTGCCGGTGATCGTGCCAGCGGTCGTAATCTGACCCACCAGGATCTTCAAGTCATCCCCAGCGTAGCCCGGATGCGTGTAGTTGCAGCCCACGCCCGTCGGACACGGGTTCAAACCGTACAGCGCCCAACCCGTTGGGTGGTTGATCAACACGTTCTGACCCGCGTTGAACTGCGTCCACGGAGTCACAACGTTTGTCTCTGAAAGCGTGTAGCCCGTAATCGTTTGAGAGGCGCCGATGGTCAGCCAGCTGTCGTACTGCAGCGCCGGCATAAACCCGAAGAAGGCCCCGTTGATCAGCGAACCGAAATTCGCACCAAACGCCAAATCGTTGTGCCACGCAGGAGTCGACGTCGAATTCAGCGTCAACGGATTCGCCGCCTCACCGGAAATCGACGACAAGAAATCCGTCGCGCCGTTCGTGTGCAAATAAATCCGGTATGTCGTCTGGCCCGTCAAGTTCGTTGTGCCAAACGCACCTACGTACGGTGCCGTATGCACCATAAACGGCTCAATCCCTAACCAATACCCGGGGGGAATGGTGGTGGACGATGAGGGCGCCCCGGCTGGAGTTTGCCCATGAGCACCGTGTAGCCCGAGCAAGGCCCAACACGATGTCAACAGATACAACAGTTTACGCATGACACAAGTGATTTGGTTGTCTGTTTTCATTCAATCCAACCCCCATCCCCGCAGAAATGGAAATCGAATACAAGCCACGAATGTATGTGTCTCGTTTCCGATTTGCAAGAAAAAAAATCTACTTCATCGATAAAGAACTCGTTTCAGTCGACATCCGACACCGATGGGAATTCAAATCCCCCGCGTTCAGTGACGAAGAAGCGTTGAAAAACTACATTCGACAACGATCCTTTGCGCAGCAGGGAAGGAAGCACTATATTTGCACGCTCTTGCGCGGTACTATAGCTCAGTTGGTAGAGCAGCGGATTGAAAATCCGCGTGTCCCAGGTTCGAATCCCGGTAGTACCACCTTCCATCGGCAGGCCCAGTGCCTGCCGATGTTGTTTCCAGTCCTACCGGATTCCGAAGCACGAGGATTATACTAATAGTTAAGATGGAATTTTATACAAAACTCAACGAAGGTATAATCCCGCCTGAAGTGGTTTTCCACGATGCCCGATTCACTTCTGAGGACATCGTGGCCAACTACCCCGCGTGGACCGAAGTGAACCACTGGGTGCCGCTGGAGGGAGGAGAAGGACTGAAATCGTGGGTGGGGATGGAACACATTTGGGCGGCGATGGAACGGGTCGGCGTCGGACGTGGCCAAACCGTCGCCGCAGTGGGGGGAGGCACGGTGACGGATGCCGTGGGGTTCGCCGCCTCCACTTGGAAGCGCGGCGTACCTACCGTGTTGATGCCCACCACACTTGTCGGCATGGTCGATGCCGCCCACGGCGGAAAGACTGCCCTTAATTTTCACGGGTACAAGAACATCCTCGGCACCCACCACCCGCCGCAAGCGGTCATCGTGATTCCGAAATGGCTCGAGACCTTACCTGAACAGGAACTGCGCTCCGGATGGTTCGAACTGGTCAAACATGCCCTCATCTCCAGTCCTCAGGCGTGGGAACGGATTGCCGCGGTGCACACGCCGACCTTGCATGCCATTCTCCCCCTGATTGCCGATTCGTGCGACATCAAACGCGCGATCGTAGAGAAAGACCCGTTCGAATCTGGCCTGCGCAAAGTCCTCAACTTCGGGCATACGGTAGGACACGCGCTTGAAGCATGGAGCCACGCAAAAGGCACGCCCATCCCCCATGGTATATGTGTCGGCCAAGGGATGCGGTGGGTCCTGCAGTGGGGGAGCCCGGAACTCGCGCTCGAAATCGATCCGCATCTGAAGCGCTGGTTGCGCGCAGAGACCCCGTCTGCAGCGGCAGCGGAAGTGTGGCCGTGGATGGTCCAGGACAAGAAGAATTCCGGACGCGAGGTGCGGGAGGTCGTGCTCGATGCCGTCGGTGCGCCCCGGTGGGATGTGCCGTTGACGGAATCGGAGTTCTTGGAGGCGTGGGAGCACGGGGTAGGGGCCTAACTTTGGGGCATGCAACGGACGGCAGATGAACTCGCTGCGTACCTCGGAGGACGCGTGGAAGGCCCAGGGGCCGCGATGCTGCACCGGGTGGGACGGATTGAGTCGGCGGGTGTCGGCGAGTTGACGTTCCTGGCAAATCCTGATTATGAGGGGTTTATCTATACGACAGGCGCTTCTGCGGCCATTGTAGGCGAGGATTTTCGGCCGTCTCGGCCCCTGCCTGTCGGACTCACCCTCATCCGCGTTCCCGACCCCTATGCGGCGTTTGGTCGCATCCTCGAGCTCGCCGAGCCGGCGCCAAACCGTCCCCCCGGCATCCATCCCACCGCCGTCATCGACCCCACCGCCCGAATCGGCTCAGGCTGCGCCATCGGACCGCATGCTGTCGTGGAAGCTGGAGCGACCGTCGGCGATGGAGCTGACCTCCGCGCACACACCTATATAGGATGCGACGCCCACGTGGGCGCGCGCACGGTGCTCCATGTCGGTGTGCACATCGGGGACCGCTGCGAAGTGGGAGCGGACTGCATCCTCCAGCCGCACGCGGTCATCGGTGCGGATGGATTTGGCTTTGCCCCCCAAGCGGACGGGGCCTACCGCAAGGTGCCCCAAACCGGCAATGTCATCGTCGGCGACCGCTGCGAAATCGGTGCGGCCACCACCATCGACCGCGCAACCCTCGGATCGACGCGCATCGGGAACGGCGTGAAACTCGACAACCAAATCCAGGTCGGCCACAACGTCACCATCGGCGACCACACCGTCATCGCCGCCCAAACCGGAATCGCTGGCTCCACCACCATCGGCGCCCGCTGCATGATCGGCGGGCAAGTAGGCATCGCTGGCCACCTCCGCATCGCCGACGGTGTGCGCATCGGCGCCCAATCCGGCATCAGCGCAAGCCTTCTCAAGCCGGACACCGACCACCAGGGCACCCCCTCCCTCCCTATCGACAAGTACCAAACCCAGCAGCTCCACTTGCGCGCCCTCCTCCGCGAGAACATTCTCGGACGGTTAGCTGCGCTCGAACACCTGCTTCCGCATCGAACCGACGCTCCATGAACCAACGCACCCTCGCAGGAAGTATCGAATTTGCAGGTGTCGGCCTGCATACCGGCGAACACAACCGGCTCACAATCCATCCCGCTCACGAACACCACGGCTACAAGTTTCGCCGCACGGACCTGCCCGGATCGCCCACCATCGATGCGGATGTGGATCGGGTCATCGGTACCCAACGGGGCACCACCCTCGAACAGGAAGGCGCCCGCGTGCACACGACCGAGCACATCCTCGCCGCGCTCTACGCCTGTGAGGTGGACAATGCGCTGATCGACGTCCACGGACCGGAGATCCCCATCCTGGACGGCAGCTCGCTCCCCTACGTGGAGGCTATCCAGACCATCGGATACACTGACCAGCAGGCCCCGAGAAAGTTCTATACCCTCAAGGAAAATCTGACCTACGAGGACCCAGAAAAGGGGGTGGAAATGCTCGCTGTCCCGAACCCGGACGGGGAGTTTCGTGCCACGGTGATGGTCGATTACCGCAGCCCGGTGCTCGGCACCCAGCACGCTTCGTTGATGCGGTTAGCCGACTTCGCGGAGGAGATTGCCCGCTGCAGAACGTTCGTGTTCCTCAAAGAGGTCACCACCCTGGCCCGGGAAGGCCTGATCAAAGGGGGCGACCTCGACAATGCCGTCGTGCTCATCGAACGCCCCTACGCGGAGGAAGAACTGCACGAAATCGGCACCCTTCTGGGCAAATCCGATTTGCGGGCCCGTGCCGAGGCACCGGGGGTGCTGAACACTTCGCCGCTGCGGTTCCCGAACGAACCGGCCCGCCACAAGCTGCTCGACATCGTCGGAGATTTGGCGCTGACGGGCGTCTTTTTCCGAGGACATATCCTCGCTGCCCGGCCGGGCCACGCCGGCAATGTTGCATTTGCTCGCCTCATCCGGCAGCGCATGCGCACCGAAGCAGGATTGCCCGACCTGAATCCCGCGCGTCCCGGCATCATCGACATCCAGGGCATCGAGCGCCTGCTCCCCCACCGCTACCCGTTCTTGCTCGTCGACCGCATTCTCGACATGGACGAATCGAGCATTACCGGCCTGAAAAATGTCACCATGAACGAGCCGTTCTTCCAGGGCCATTTCCCGGGCAATCCCGTGATGCCCGGAGTGTTGCAGGTCGAGGCAATGGCCCAGGTGGGCGGCATTTTTGCGTTGAACAGCGTGCCCGATCCGGAGAATTACACGACCTATTTCATGAAGATCGACAACGTGCGCTTCAAGCAAAAAGTCGTTCCGGGCGATTCGGTCATCTTCCACCTCGAGCTGCTGTCGCCCATCCGGCGGGGGCTTGTTCACATGCGCGGGCGTGGATTCGTGCGCGGCACGCTGGTTTCTGAGGCAGAGATGCTTGCGCAGGTGGCCAAACAGGCCTGACGCCCCTACCTTCGGGACGTGATTTCCCCTTCTGCATTCGTCCACCCCGAGGCGGTTCTCGGCGCCGGAGTCGTGGTGGAGCCCTTTGCCTACATCGGCGCAGGCGTTCGTGTCGGAGACGGCACGTGGGTCGGACCACACGCCACCCTCCTCAGCGGCAGCACGTTAGGCCGAGATTGCAAGGTCTTCCCGGGAGCCGTCGTCGGCGCAGCCCCCCAGGATCTGAAGTACGACGGCGAAGCCACCACAGTCGAAGTCGGTGACCGCACCGTCATCCGCGAGTGCGTCACCTTGAACCGGGCCACGGCAGACCGCTGGGTCACCCGGGTCGGGAGCGATTGCCTGCTGATGGCCTACACCCATTTGGCGCACGACGTGCACGTCGGCGACCACGTCATCATCGCAAATTCAGGGAACATCGCCGGTCACGTGACCATCGAAGATTGGGTCATCATCGAGGGCATGGTGGGGGTTCAGCAGTTTGTGACCGTCGGTCAGCACGCCTTCGTGGCCGGTGGATCGCTCGTCCGCAAGAACATCCCGCCCTACATCAAAGCCGCTCGCGAACCGCTCAGCTACATCGGTGTAAATGCCATCGGACTGCGGCGACGCGGATTCGATGCAGACCGCATCCAGCGCATCGAGGACATCTACCGCACGCTCTACGTCCAAAACGGCAACATGGCCCAGGCCATCAAGATTGCGGACGCCGAGCTTCCGTCCTGCGCGGACAAAGACATCGTGCTCGAGTTCATCCGGGCGTCGGACAAGGGCATCATCCGCGGACCGTTCTGAGATGGCCGGGTGGTCGGTGGAGGCCACCGGATGTGGCCATCGGTTTACCCAGCGGTGGATTTTCCGGTCGCTGACCTTCGCGCTCTTACCCGGCAGTCGCACTGCGCTTTTGGGGCCAAACGGGAGCGGCAAATCGACGCTTGGGCGGATGCTCGCCGGACATCTGGTGCCGGCAGAAGGCCGTTTGGTCTGGCACGGAGAGGGGCGCACGGTAGATGCCACAGATCCCTCGGGTGAAGTGCTTCGTTCGACCGTCCTCGCAGGAACCGGGGCCGCCCTGCCCCACCACCTGACGGTCCGCGAAGCCCTCGACTGGCAAGCCACCTTCCGAGCGGTTCGGCCCCGAACGGAACTCGAGGCCGCGTTGCGCGCTGCGGGCATGGCAGCGCATTTGGACGCCCAATTGCGCACGCTATCGACCGGGATGCGCACACGGATCCACCTCACGGCCGCCCTCGGAACCGCAGCGGGACTTGTCGTCCTTGATGAGCCCACCGCGAATCTCGACCGCGATGGCAAGGCGTGGTACCGGGAACTGCTTGCGGATTGGGGTTCCGACACCACGGTCGTGGTATGCACGAATGCGCCCGAAGACGATTGCCCCGGATTTGTGGACCGCATCGATTTGACCCGAGGTAGTTCGGTGTAACCTTCTCCTGAGGAAGCGCGTATGTGTCCCCAAACACATGCGAAAACTTTTCCTCATGAACCTCAAGAACTCCTTGATTGCGGTCCTGATGACCGCCGCTGCGCTTGCCCTGGCTGTGACCACGTTCGCGCAATCCCATGGCCTTTCTGGCACGGCCCATCCGCTGAGCGATTTGGACCACGAATGCGTGAGCTCCACGCCGTTCGGGAACACCTCCGTTCGGTTGAACAACCAAATTGCCGAGCAGGGCTTCACGTCCTGCATGACGGGCTTCACGGAAACCATCTACCTGATGGTCAAAGAAGTTCGCCGCGGCGGAACGCTCGAACTCGGAATCCAGGACAAGTACGGTAACACCCTGACCACGGTATCCAAGAAGCTGGTTCAAGGCTTCACCGGCATCCTTGCCGTGGACATCAAAGCTCCCGTGACGGAAGGCGTGAACTTCCGCGTGTATGCGCAAACCCGCAATGGCGGACACCTCGTTCTCCACTCACGGAACATGGTCGAGCCGGAACACGAGCTCTTCGTAGACGGCTGGTCCCTTGATGCAAATATCTCGATGGCCATCGGCTTCCGTCCGGCGGCGTCGGAAGTGGAAGCAAACCGCGCAGACGCCGGTCAGTCGACCCAACACGTGGAAGAACCGATTGCAGTACCGTCTCCGGCACTGACGGTATTCCCGAATCCCTTCGTGGAAAACCTGAACATTACTTTTCAAAACACAATGAAAGGTGAATGCCGTATCGATGTCATCGATATGCTCGGTTTCGTGGCCTTCCGCGAGACCCGTTCAAACATCCAAGCCGGAGAGACCGTTTCGATTTCCGTTCCTTCTTCTTGGAATACAGGGGTATATAGCGTACGGGTCATGAATGCAGGTCAGGTGACCCAGCAAACAGTGGTCAAGCGCTAAACGCTAATTAATTTTCAGTTCAAATTGAAAGCCACCCGGAATCGGGTGGCTTTCTGCTTTTTCACGAAATCAGATCCTCCCAGGTCTTCACCGGCCGGAACAGGCTGCTCGGCATCTCGACAAAGCGGGTGAGCCACCCTCCCATGCTGCCGTTCCAGAGTCCAGGATGTTCGAGGATGCGCACCGCTCTGCCGTCGTGGAGTTTGGTCGAGGTGAAAAAAGCGCCGTCTTCGACGAAATCCGCCCACCGAATCCGGCCTGAAGAGCGGTGCGGCACGAGGGCCATCTCCACAGGGTTGAAATGGGTGCCAGACGTGATTCCGTCCGGGAGCTCTGAAGATTCAAGGATGCCGAGGCGCGCCACGCCTTCCGCAGAACGCACCCAAAAAGGCCCACCGCCTGCGTGTCCCTCGGCGGGCACCATCGCCGCGACGCGGATAGGACGATCGAGTGCGGCACGCACCTGCTCTCGGGTCGTCAGGGGGCCTGCATGGAATGGAGACAGCCAGCGGGCGGCGGCTTCCCCGTCTGCCCCGGCGTCGAGCTGGCCGGCCAGCGCGTCCCGTTCGGCGCGGAGGGTGAGGGCCATGCCGGCGAGGGCTTCGCTGGTCGCGACGCGGTCCTGCATTTGGCGTACGCCCACCACATTGTCCACATTCCGCACGCAAATCACGTCCGCCGTGAGCCGCTCGCACACCTCCACGAGCGCCCCATGCCCGCCCGGACGAAAGAGCAAGGAACCATCGGCATTCCGCGCCGGAGCATGCGCCTCAAGATCCCACGAAAGCGTGTCCGTCGACGGCGACTGCACGTGCCAACGTGCCGGCAAACCGGTCTCCTCCGCCGCTTCCCGCCACGCCTCCGGGACCGTGAAGTGCAGTTCGCCCGCCGGCTGGCCGAGGCGCCACTCCGCGACATGGGATTCGAACGCTGTAAACCACCGGCCTTCTGCATGCAAAAACGGCAGGAAGCCCTTCGGGACGTGGGCCCAGCGGTCGATGGCGGCTCGCCACGACGGATCCGTCCCGGTTACCAGTCCAGTCCGGTGAGCGAACTGGGCCCAGGTCGCCTCAGCCGCTGCCCGATCAGGACCTGCAAACGCGCTGAACATGCGGGTCGCTGCGCCCGAGGCGGGAATGAAGCGGGCCCAGCGGCTCCCCGACCGGAACGCCTCGGCGCAGGCCACGCGCTCATCCGCTGACCACCGTTCGATGCCATCTCCCAAGCAGGCAGGCCGCACGGCGCGGTCGAGGGCGGGTCCCGACTGCAGCGCTTCAACCTGACGGTTTGCTTCGTCGACCGTCCATCCGCGTTGCTCAAACGCCTGCACATCGTGCGCCTTCCACTGCATGGCCCGAAGATAGGGCCGTACTTTGGGGCCATGGAACGCATACTCGTGACAGGCGGGGCCGGGTACATCGGATCGCACACTGCCGTGGCCCTCGTGGAGGCGGGGTTCGAGCCAGTGTTGCTCGACGACTTCAGCAATTCCAGCAAAAACGCGGTGGCCGGCATCGAAACCATCCTCGGACGGCCCATCGCCCTGTGGGAAGGCGATTGCACTTCGCCCGAACTGCTCGAACGCGTCTTCACGCAGGCCGGTCCGTTCGCCGGCATCGTGCATTTCGCGGCCTTCAAAGCGGTGGGCGAAAGCGTCACGAGCCCTGAAAAATACTGGCGGAACAACATCGCAGGCACGGCCGCGGTGCTCGAGGCGGCCCGACGCCACGGCTGCGAGGCCTTCGTGTTCTCGAGCAGCTGCACCGTGTACGGGGAGCCGGACCACGTGCCGGTCGATGAGCAGGCGCCGGTGCGGCCGGCGACCTCGCCGTACGGCGCGACGAAGCAGGTCGGAGAGCAGGTACTGGCCGATGTGGCCCGCGCATGGCCGGAGTTCCGCGCGATGGTGCTGCGCTACTTCAATCCGGTGGGGGCGCATCCGTCTGCCGCCATCGGGGAGCTTCCCCTCGGCGTGCCAAACAACCTTATCCCCTACCTCACCCAGGCTGTTGCCGGCGTACGCCCGCCGCTGACGGTGTTCGGCAACGACTACCCCACACCCGACGGCACCTGCATCCGCGACTACATCCACGTCGTGGACCTCGCCGAAGCCCACGTCCGCGCGCTCGAGGTGCTACTGCGCGGCAATGCGGCGAAGGGCTGCACTGCGCTCAACCTCGGCACGGGCCGCGGCTCGTCCGTCCTCGACGTTGTGCGCACCTTCGAGGCGGCGACGGGGGTGGCCGTGCCCCACCGGATCGGGGCGAGGCGAGAGGGGGATGCGGTGGAGGTTTGGGCCGATGCAGCGCGGGCCCACGAGGTGCTGGGCTGGAAGGCGCGGCTTTCGCTGGAGGATGCGCTCCGCGATGCCTGGCGGTGGCAGCAGCGGCTTACCCCCAGAATAGACTCATAACCAGCCCGTTCCGATTAATACGGCAGCGGCCATCCCGACGAAACCGAGGATGCCTCCCGCGTAGACTTCTTCGGGCCGGTGGCGGCCGAGCCGCACGCGCGACCAGCCGACGAGCCCGACACAGAGTAGCGCCCCGCAGACGAGCAGTGGACGGGGTTCCTGGTGTACGAATTGGACAGCATACAGGGTGCCCGCGACTCCGGATGCCGCCGTGGCATGCATGCTGATTTTGAAACGAAAGGTGATGAGCCAAGCCAGGCCGAGGACCGCCACCAAGCCCAGCAGAAACGCCAAATACACCGCCGGCATCCGTCCCCCCGACGCGTCGTATACCACGCCGAAGGTGAGCAGGTAGTACAGCAGCACCACGCCGAAGGGCCCGGCCCGTTCTTCCCGCCGCGACACGTCCAGATCGCTGATCCGCTTGCGCCGGTGCAGCATCAGAATGGAAATCCCGGGAGCTACCGTATTCACCGCCAGCACGATGGCCAAATACCCAAACGCCCCCGGCATGGCCCGCAGCAAAGGATCGGTAAAAAACAGCACCACCACGGTCGCCAGTGGCAGCAGCAGCGGATGGAACAGGCCCGACACGAACCGCGCCACGCGGAAATCCATCACAGCGACCGGCGCATGCGGGCTACCGGGATGCCCAGTTGTTCGCGGTATTTGGCCACCGTCCGGCGGGCGATGTTGTAGCCCTGGGCATTCAGCATCGCCACGAGCTTCTCGTCCGGCAGCGGCGCCGATTTGTCCTCCGCCTCGATGGCGTCTTTGAGCATTTTCTTCACCTCCCGCGAGCTGACCTCTTCGCCCGAATCGGTCGAGAGCGACTCGCTGAAGAAGGACTTGAGCAGGAAGGTTCCGTAGGGGGTTTGGACGTATTTGCTGTTTGCCACGCGGGAGACGGTCGAAATGTCCATGCCCACGCGGTCTGCGATGTCCTTGAGGATCATAGGCTTAAGATCCGTCTCGTCGCCGCTCAAAAAGTAGGCCTGCTGGTGCTCCACGATGGCCTGCATCGTCATCGTCAGGGTGTGCTGGCGTTGGCGGATGGCGTCGACGAACCAACGGGCGGCATCGACCTTCTGCTTGATGAAGGCGAGGGCCTCGCGCTGCTTCGGGTCGCGTTTGGCTCCGGCCGCGTAGGTGCGCATCATCTCGCGGTAGTCCGCGCTGACCCGGAGTTCGGGGGCGTTGCGGGCGTTCAGCTGGAGCCGGAGCTCATCGTCCTCCACGCTCAGGAGGAAGTCGGGAACCACATGCTGCACCTGGCCGCGCGTGCCGTCGCTGCCCGAATTGCCGGGCTTCGGATTCAACCGGATAATCTCGTCGAGGGCCGCCTTGAGGGTCGCCTCATCGAGGTCGAGGCGCTTCGCGATGCGGTCGTAGTGCTTCTTCGTGAAGGCCTCGAAGTGGTGCTCGAGGATGGAGATGCCGATGCGTTGGGCCAGGCGGCGGTCTGCGGGAGTTCCCTCGGCGGCGGCTTCGGAAAGGCGGCGCCGGAGTTGCAGGAGGAGGCATTCCTGCAGGTCGGTGGCGCCGACGCCAGCGGGGTCGAGGGTTTGGACCACGGCGAGGGCGGCCTGCAGGGCGGCCCGCGTGGTTTCTATGCCTTGCGTAAACGCCAAATCGTTCACAATGCTGTCCAGATCCCGGCGGAGATAGCCCGCCTCATCGAGATTCCCGATGAGGTGCTCGGCCAGCGACCGGGTGCCCGCATCTGCGTCCACAAAAGCCAGCTGATCAATGAGTTGCTCGCGAAAAGTCGAACCCGACACGAAGGGGATGCTGCGCTCCTCGTCGTCCGCCGACCGGTTCGACGCGCTCAGCTTGTAGTCCGGCGTCTCGTCGTCCATCCAGTCGCCGTAATCGAACTCGCTCATCGCATCGCCCTCGCCTCCGTCGTCGTTCTCCGGCTCCGGCTCCTCGTAGGACTCTTCTCCCCCGTCTTCGTAGGAATCCGCCAGCTCTTCAAGCGCGGGATTCGCCTCCAGCTCCTGTTTGATCCGGGCTTCCAGTTCCACGGTCGGCACCTGCAGCAGCTTCATCATCTGAATCTGCTGGGGCGAAAGCTTGCCGAGAAGCTTCTGCTGCAGGGTTTGGCGGAACATGGCCGGAAATCAGAATTCTGCGTTGAGCGGCGTCCGCGGGAACGGAATGACGTCGCGGATGTTCGTCATGCCGGTGACGTACATCACCAGCCGCTCGAAGCCCATCCCGAAGCCCGCGTGCACCGCGCTTCCGAACTTCCGTGTCTCGAGGTACCACCATACATGGTCTTCGGGAATGTTGAAGGCCTTGCATTTGGCGAGCAGCAGGTCGAGTCGTTCCTCCCGCTGGCTTCCACCGATGAGCTCACCGATGCCCGGAACGAGTACATCCATCGCGGCGACCGTTTTGCCGTCGTCGTTCGACCGCATATAGAATGCCTTGATCTCGGCGGGGTAGTCCGTCAGGATCACCGGGCCGCCGAAGTGCTTCTCGACGAGGTAGCGCTCGTGCTCGCTCTGCAGGTCGATGCCCCACGCGACAGGATACTTGAACTGCTTCTTTGCGAACGGCTTCGACTTGAGCAGCAGCTCGATCGCCTCGGTGTAGGTGACGTGCTGGAACGGCGCGTCGACGACCGCCTGCAACCGCGCACGCAGGGGCTCTGTGTGGCGGGCGTCTGCAGGAAGTTCCTTGTCTGCTTGCGCTTCGCGTTCCTCGAGGAACGCCAAATCCTCGTCGCACCCCGCCAGCACCTCGGCCAGGACGCTCTTCAAGCAGGCCTCCGCCAGACGCATGTTGTCTCGGAGGTCCGCAAAGGCAACCTCCGGCTCGATCATCCAAAACTCAGCAAGGTGCCGCGAGGTGTTCGAGTTCTCCGCCCGGAAGGTGGGTCCGAACGTATACACCTGGCCGAGGGCCATCGCCCCGAGCTCCGCTTCCAGCTGGCCGCTGACCGTAAGGTTCGCGGTTTTGCCGAAGAAATCCGCACTGTAATCCACGCTGCCGTCCTCGAGCCGCGGCGGATTGCCCGCATCGAGGGTGGTCACCCGGAACATCTCCCCCGCACCTTCCGCGTCGCTTCCGGTGATGATGGGGGTGTGGAGCTGGTAGAAGCCCCGTTCGGTGAAAAACCGGTGGATGGCGAAGTTGAGCGCATGGCGCACGCGGAACACCGCACTGAACGTGTTTGTACGGAAGCGCAGGTGGGCCTTTTCCCGCAAGAACTCGAGGGAGTGGCGCTTCATTTGGATCGGATACTCCTCGGGATCTGCATCCCCGAGCACCTCGAGTACGCTGACCTTCAACTCGGTCACCTGGCCCTTTCCCTGGGACCGCTCGACGGTGCCGTCCGCCCGAAGTGCTGCCCCAGTAGTCAGCCGCTTCCGCGTCGCCTCATCTACCTCATCGCGGTCGATGACCAGCTGCAGGTTTGTCAAGCACGAACCGTCGTTCAGGGCGATGAAGGTGTCGTTGCGAAAGGTGCGAACCCACCCGCACACCGTCACCTGGCGTCCGATGGCCTCCTCTGTCCGTAAATGGACGATGCGTTCCCGTTCCATGGGCGCAAGTTCGCCCACATCACGCTTCCGCTGCAACGGGTCGCGCGGGAGCATCGGAATCCACTCGGCCGTCCTTCAGCCGCACGACGCGCTGGGCGCAGGCCGCGATGTCCTCTTCGTGGGTCACAACGATGATGGTATTCCCCGCCTCGTGGATGGCCCGAAACAGGGCCATGATTTCCATCGAGGTCGCCGAGTCGAGGTTGCCGGTAGGTTCGTCGGCCAAAATGATCGACGGACGATTCACCAGGGCACGGGCGACGGCGACCCGCTGGCGCTGGCCACCGCTGAGCTCGTTCGGCCGGTGGTGCATGCGGTCTGCTAGGCCCACCTGGTCGAGCACCTGGCGGGCCCGCTCCTCGCGCTCCTCGCGGTTCACTCCCGCGTAGATGAGCGGCAAGGCAACATTTTCAAGGGCGGAATAGCGCGGAAGGAGGTTAAACGTTTGGAACACAAACCCGATTTCCTTGTTCCGAATGTCCGCAAGCGCGTCCTCATCGAGCCGGCTGACGTCCTTTCCGTTCAGCAGATACGAGCCAGACGTCGGAGTGTCGAGGCACCCGAGCATGTTCATGAGCGTGGACTTGCCACTGCCGGATGGGCCCATCAGCGCCACGTACTCGTTCCGCGCGATGGTGAGGTCTACTCCGTCGAGTGCATGGACGGTTTGGGTGCCGATGGTATAGGTCTTGCGCAACCCTTGTACCGCCAGAAGCGTTTCCTGCATGGATGTAAAGGTATCGGCCAGTCCTAATTTCCGGTGTATGTTTGGAACGTAAACCTATGGCATTGAAAATCCGTTCGTTCAGTCTCGTGGCGCTCGCTCTCGGCCTTGCTCCTGCTGCGTGGTCCCAGTTGGTGGTGAATGCCGGCGTCCCCGCGGCCACGGTCGTACAGGACATCCTGGTGGGCGAGGGCGTCGTCATCACGAACATCACCTTCTCGGGGGACGCCGACCAAATCGGCACCTTCGACGCCGCGAACTCGAACATCCTCGTTCCCGATGGCATGATCATGGCCACGGGCACCGCGAGCGTGGCCATCGGGCCGAACAACATCGGCAGCCAAACCACGGGCGGAGGGAATTTTCAGGTAGGAGACCCGGATCTTCAAGCCATCTCGACGGTGGCCATGAACGACGCGGCCATCCTCGAATTTGACTTCGTGCCGAACGGCGACTCCATCAGCTTCAACTACAGCTTCGGTTCGGAGGAATACAACGAGTATGTCTGTGGAACAGTAAACGACGCCTTCGGCTTCTTCCTCAGCGGTCCGGGCATCAGCGGCCCCTTTTCGAACGGCGCCGTCAACCTCGCCATCATTCCCGGCACCACGATTCCGGTCACCATCAACACCGTGAACAACGGAACAGTCGGCTCCTCGGGCCAAATCGGCAACTGCACGCAGGTGAGTCCCCAGTGGAACCAAAACACGGAGTTCTACGTCGACAACGCGAACAACACCACCCCCACCTCCACCCAGCTCGACGGCTTTACGGTCGTGCTTCAAGCCGCCGCCCAGGTCCAGTGTGGCCTCACCTACCACCTGAAAATCGCGATCGCCGACGGCGGCGACACGGCATTTGATAGCGCGGTGTTCATCGAATCCGGCTCCTTTTCCTCGAACGGCTTCGACATCACGGCCTCCGCATCCATCGACGGCAACCAAATCTTCCTCGGCGACACCACGGTCGTCGAGTCCTGCAACAACGCGGTTTTCCAGGTCATCCGACCGGACAACACCACCCAGGACACCATCGTAGTCACCATCAGCGGCACCGCTGAAAACGGAGTCGACTACGCCTACATCGATCCGGAAATTGTGATGGAGGTGGGCCAAAACATCTACGACATCCCCCTCAACGTCATCGCCGACGGCGTCGCCGAATCACCGGAAACGGTCACCATCGAGTACCTGTATGTCAATCTCTGTGGCGACAGCATCTTGCGTTCGTCCACTCTCGTCATCATGGACTTCGAGCCCATCCTGCTCGACTACGATGACCCCGTGGGCATTTGCGACGGCATCGCCACCCTCGAAGTGACCCCAGTCCAAGGGTACGGGCCGTTCAGCTACCAGTGGGATACCGGAACAGAGGACACCCTCGCAGTCAACGTCGTCGCTGCGGCTGCCGCCGGCGATGCCGTCGTCGTGGTCACCGACGTGTGTGGCAACACCGTGTCCGCAACGGTGGGCTACGAACCTCCTCCTCCGTTCGACATTGCCGTCACCCAAGGAGACGACCCCTTCTGTCCCGGTGATCCCGTGGTGCTCACCGCTGTGGTGGAATCCGGAGCAGGGCCCTACTCCTGGTCGTGGTCTACCGGCGGCACGAACGAAACTGCTACCGTAAATCTTCTCACCAGCAGCACCGTCACCCTGAACGGCGAGGACGGGTGTGGGCAGGCAGCCTCGGCGAATTGGTTCGTCGAAGTCCCTTCGTATGACCCGATTGTGGCCGTGTCGGACACGGCGTGCCTGTATGTCGAGAGCAGCGTGGACATCGAAGGGGGTACGGGCAACTTTTGGTTTTACACCCTCCAAATCACCTACGACGCCTTCGGAATGCCC
>JBIIRP010000122.1:0-5160 GCA_044341475.1 Flavobacteriales bacterium
AGCTCCGCCTCGATGGCGCCCCACGCCTCCTCCCAACCCTCCGAAGCCACGTGGCACGGGTGCAACCCCATCATCCCCAGACAGTGGCCCGGCTCAGCGTCCAGCAAAGCATGCATCCGCGGAATCGAGTCCACGTCGATGTTTGGCAGCAAAATCCGGGCGACCCCCGCCGCCCGGGCGCGCGCAACGGCGTCCGGCCGGTCGCTGTCAAACGCCGGCTGGTACAGGTGGCAATGGGTATCGGTCAACATGGGCGTCGGAGCAGCCGCAAAGGTAGGTCCAGCCCGCCTCCCCTCGCCGTAGCTTCGCCGCATGGCTCCCCCGCCCGCTCGGTTTCTCGTGTTGCGCTTTTCCGCAATCGGCGACCTCTTGCTCACCGCCCCGGCCCTCGCGGCCTTGCGCAGCGCATGCCATGGGCCATGCGAGATCCACCTGCTCGTCCGCGCTCCGTATGCCGAGGTGGCCGCTGGTTTCGGACCGTTAGTGGACACAATCCACACGTTCGACCGCACGACAGCCGAAGCCCTCCCAGCACTCAAGTCGCTCGATTTCAATTACATCATCGACCTGCAAGGGAACGTACGCTCGCGGCGGGTGTGCCGCGCCCTCGGCGTGCTGACCTTCCGGGTGAACAAGATGAACTGGGCCAAATGGCTCCTCGTCCGCGGTTTCCGCACCCCACCCATTCCTCACATCGTCGACCGGTACACGGAAGCCTTTGCCGCCTTCGGCGCGGTCCCTCCCACCGTTTGGCCCACCCTCTTCCCCCCTCAAACTCAAACTCCAACTCAAACTCCAACTCAAACTCAAACTCAAACTTCAATCTGCCTCGGAGCCGCCCACCCCGGCAAACGCATCCCGCCCAGCACCTTGCGGGCGGTCGCTGAAGCACTGGTGCGCGGAGGCCACCGCGTGGTTTTGCTCGGCGGCCCGGACGACCGCGACGTGGCGGAGTTCGTTGCGGACGGGCTGGAGGTGGAAAATCGCGCCGGCACCACCGATATCGCGGGATCAGCAGCCGTCCTTCGGGCATCCGAGGCCGCGCTCGTGGCGGATACCGGGATGATGCACCTTGCGGCAGCGGTGGGGACGAGGACGGTCGCGGTTTGGGGCTGCACCCGGCCCTCGCTGGGCATGGCGGCGTGGCAGCCCGCCCCCGGTTCAGTGGACCTCCTGCCCGAAGGCCGCAGCCCCCGCCCCTGCTCCAAACTCGGCAACCGATGCCGCTACGGCCGGCCCGACGGCCCCGAGGGCTGCACCCATAAGGTCTCGCCCGAACGCATCCTCCGCGCGCTGCTCAGTCAAACAGCGCCTTGAGCTCGGTCGCCTCGCCCGGCTTCATCTTGCCAGCGAGAATCAAGCGCAGCTGACGGCGCCGCAATGCGCCAGCAAACCGCGCCTCCTCTTCCGGCGTCTCCGGAACGATGGGCGGCACACCGATGGGCGCCCCGAGCTGATCGACCGCCACGAACGTGTAATACGCTTCGTTGCACCGGCTGCGCTCGCCCGTGACCGGATTCTCGACGTGCACCTGCATGAACACCTCCATCGATGACGTGAAGGCCCGCGTCACGTAGGCCTCGATGCTGACCACATCGGCGAGCCGGATCGGCCGCTCGAAGCTGACGTTGTTCACGGCAGCCGTCACACACACGCGTCGGCAGTGCCGTTGCGCGCTGATAGCGGCCGTCACGTCCATCCAATTCAACAGATTGCCTCCCATCAAGTTACCCAGCGTATTCGTGTCGTTGGGCATCACGATGCGGGTCGTGCTGCACAGGCTGTCCTTCGGGTGGCGGGGTGCGTACATGGTGGATTGTTTTGCAGGCCAAAGGTGGGACGGAACCGCCCACCTACCTCCGCCCGAGGGTGCCCTTTCTCACCGTTTGGCCCCCAAAAACTCCCAACTGCAAACTGAAAAGGGCCGACCCGAAGGCCAGCCCTTTTCGCTGCATTCAATGTGTGAGGCGTCCTCCTCAGAGGCTCACCATCAGCTTCACGGTCGTCACGCCGGTCGACGTGATGATCCGCACCTGGTAGAGGCCGCTCTCGAGTGCCGAAGCATTGATCGTGAGCGTGTTCGTTGTGCCTTCATACATCCGGCCCGTGTAGAGCTCGGCGACCGTCACACCGGCCATCGACAGCACATCGACCGTCACCACGTCGTCCTCGAGGGCTGCGAAGGTGAGCGTTGCCACGTCGCTGGTCGGGTTCGGCGTCAAGCCGAGAACCTTCACATTCGACTTGCCTTCCTCATCATCGTTGCCACCATCGATGGTCACATCCTCGTCGTCACCCGTTCCACCGAAGTCAGGCTCGGTGTCGTCGCCCGCCAGCGGAGGCAGGATCGGCGCACAGGTCGGACCGTTCACGTCGATGGTGTAGCTGAACTCCGAGGTGTTGCCCGCACAGTCGCTGAGGGTGTACGTGCGCTCGATGCTCCACGGCAGGCAGCAATCCGTATCGCCGAACACGTCTCCCGTGCCGATGACCGATGCACCGTTGAAGGTGCCCTGGTAGTAGAACCAGCCGCTGAAGCCGTTGTTCACGTTTTTGTTGTTCGCGCCCACGCCCATCTGGAATCCGAAGTAACCGTTAGCCGGCTGGTGCGACAGATTCAAGTGGCTTCCAGAGTAGTCACCCCAACCTTCTGCATGGCTTGATGCATTCATGATGTGGTACATCCACTGGGTGTGGTCGCCGAAGCCGCAGTCCGACTTGTAGCCTTGTGCACCGGGCAGGGCGAGCCACTGCGTCCAGGTGTTGCCAGCATTCAGGTCGATGTGGAACGTCCAACCCGCAGCCGGGTTGTTCGAGGCCACCACTTCGAGTTCCAACTCGCGCGTTCCGTTCGTGTAGTTCGTCACGGTACCGCCCACGAGCGTGTAGAATTCAGCTCCGGGGAAGTTGAACAGGCGGGCGGCATGCGGCGCATAGTTGTCGCAGGTCAACCCATCTTCCAACGCTTCCGGCGTGCTCGCCGAGCAGTAGCCATCGATTCCGGCAGACGGCGCGTAATCGCCGATTACCGTTTCGCTGTAATCCACCGTCACTGCGCTACCGCACGCATCCACGCCTTCCACCGCAATGGCACCCGGAATCGTCACCGATCCCCAGATGTCCTCGCAGCACACCGCAACCGAGCTGCCGTCCGCCACACCCTCCGAATCCGCCACCGCCGGAGCCGTGGTATCAACGATGGTGATGGTTTGGGTCGCCGTAGCGCTGTTGCCGCATTCGTCGGTGGCCGTGAACGTCCGTACCACGGTTCCTTCACCCGGGCATGCACCCGGGGTGGACACTTCCGTCACGCTGACGAGGGTGTTGCCGCAGTTGTCGATAGCACCTGCGACTTCCGTAGAAAGCGCATCCGTGCACTCGGCCGTGTAGTCCGCCGGCACGAACGTGAAGCTCGGTGCCGTCGTGTCTTCCACCGTGATGACCTGCGTTGCCGTGGTCGTGTTGCCACACGCGTCCGTTGCCGTGAAGGTCCGGGTCAGCGTGTAGGCGCTCGGGCAGTCGCCGGCTTCGGTGCTTTCGCTTACCGTCACCGTTGCTCCGCCGCAGTTGTCCGTCGCGGTTGCTTCAGCGAGCGTCAGCGCTTGGTCACACTCGGTGGTGTAGTCCGCCGGCACGAACGTAAAGCTCGGAGCCGTCGTGTCTTCCACCGTGATCACCTGCACTGCCGTCGCCAAATTGCCGCAGGCGTCCGTCGCACGGAACGTCCGGGTCAAGGTGTATTCGTTCGCACACGCCCCTGGGGTCGTGGTTTCCGTCACCGTCACCACCGCGCCGCCGCAGTTGTCCGTCGCCGTAGCGTCCTCGAGGCTCAACGTCTGGTCGCACTCCGCGGTGTAGTCTGCGGGTACGAACGTGAACGCCGGGTTCGTGGTGTCTTCCACCGTGATCACCTGCGTCGCCGTCGCCGTATTTCCGCAAGCGTCCGTCGCCGTGAAGGTCCGGGTCAGCGTGTACTCGTTTGCACAGTCGCCTGCCGTTTCCGTTTCGCTCACCGTGACGTCAACGCCACCGCAGTTGTCCGTAGCGGTCGCTGCTTCAAGCGACAACACCGCGTCGCACTCTGCCGTGTAATCGGCCGGCACGAACGTAAAGCTCGGCGCCGTCGTGTCTTCCACCGTGATCACCTGGGTAGCAGTAGCCTCGTTGCCGCAGGCATCGGTTGCCGTGAACGTCCGGGTCAGGGTGTAGGCATTTGCACAGGCACCTGCCACCGTCTCCTCCGTCACGACTACGCTCAGAGCACCGCAGTTGTCCACGGCCAACGCATCGTCGCGAACGACATCGCCGTCGCACTCCACCGTGTAATCCGCTGGCACCACCACGAAGCTCGGTGCCGTGGTATCGACCACCGTGATCACTTGAGTCGCGGTTGACGTATTGCCACATGCATCGGTTGCCGTGAACGTGCGCGTCAAGACGTACTCGTTCGTGCAATCGCCAGCTTCGGTGCTTTCGCTCACCGTCACTGCAGCGGCGCCGCAGTTGTCAGCCGCTGTTGCAGCGTCAAGCGTCAAAGCAGCGTCGCACTCTGCGGTATAGTCAGCCGGCACGAACGTAAAGCTCGGAGCCGTCGTGTCTTCCACCGTGAGGACTTGGGTGTGCGAGGTCGAATTGCCGCTGCAATCCGACACCGACCACGTCCGAGTCACCGTGTAGCTATTCTCACATGCGCCAGCTGCCGTGACTTCCGAGAAGTCCACCGCAACACCATCGCAGTTGTCCGTAGCCGTCAACACCACTGCAGCAGGAACTGCATCGCACTCCACCGTCTCGTCACCCGGCAGCGCCTCCACGAAGGCCGGAGCCTCCGTGTCTTGCACCGTGATCGTGAAGGAATCCGAAGTGCTGTTGCCGCATGCATCCGTAGCCGTAATGGTCACGACCTGGACGTAGTTGCCGCAGGCGTCCACATCCCCAGTCCGCGACTCGCTGTAGCTCACCGCGCCGCAGTTGTCCGTGGCTTCGTAGTTGTAAGAAACTTCTTCGCACTGGTTCACTTGGTCACCCGGGAACGACGTGAAGGCCGGAGCCGTCGTGTCTTCCACCGTGAGGACTTGGGTGTGCGAGGTCGAATTGCCGCTGCAATCCGACACCGACCACGTCCGAGTCACCGTGTAGCTATTCTCACATGCGCCAGCT
>JBIIRP010000123.1:0-5159 GCA_044341475.1 Flavobacteriales bacterium
GCTCTAGCGTAAATCCGGTGGTCCACATCTCGGGCAAAGCGATGAGGTCGATGCTGTCGAGGAGGCCGTCGGCATCGGCCCGTTCGAGCAGGTCCTCTGCCGCTGCGATGCTGGCATCGGGGTCGTTCCAAACCGGAGCGGTTTGCAGCAGGAGAATGTGCAGGTCCTTCATGGGTCCGAGGGGATGCGGCGGAGGCGGTCGGCGATGGTGTCGAGGGTGGCCGGGAGTTTGGCGAAGCACACCCGCACAACCGGCGGGCCCGGTGGATGCTCGGGAGCGAAAAAGCTGCTCAACGGAATGGTTGCGATGCCGTGGCGGATGGTCCACCGCCGGCACAGGTCCTGGTCCGTCCCGGTGGCGAAGGCGGAGGCGTCGAGGAGTTGGAAGAAGCCGCCCTCCGCAGGCGTGAACATCCACGGCGTGCCGGACAGGGCGTCGAGCAGGCGGTCGCGGCCCGCTTGGTGCAGTGCTGCGAGGCCGGCAAGGTGGGCGACTCCGGCGGGCGAGGGGAGGAACGAGGCCATGGCCCGCTGGAACGGAGCTCCCGTCGAGAACACGTCGAACTGGTGCACCTTCCGGACTTCCGCCATGAGGTTTGCCGGGCCGAGCAGCGCGCCGATTTTCCATCCCGTGCAATGGAGCAACTTGCCGAGCGAAACGGCTGCGAGGGTGCGGTCTACGAGCCGGGGTTCGTGGAAGGCACTCAAGGCCGGCCGCCCGTCGAACACGATGGGGCCGTAGACCTCGTCGCTGAGCACCATGGCATCGGTAGGTCCGAGGAGGTCAGCGAGCCGGGCGAGTTCCGGTGCCGTCACGACCCGTCCTTTGGGGTTGTGGGGGGAGTTGAGGACGACGAGCCGGGTGCGGGGCGAGAGCCGGGAGGCCAACGCCTCAAGGGGAAGGGCGTAGTCGGGAGGGGACGCCGGGATCCGCACGGCGGTGGCCCCGGCCACAGCGACGGCAGGAGCATACAGGTCGTACGCCGGATCGAAGAGGATGACCTCGTCGCCTGGACCAGCGAGGGCGACGGTAGCCGCGAACAGGAGAGACGAAGCCCCGGCACCGACGGTAACCTCGGTGGCCGGATCGAGGACGACGCCCGTCCGGGTATGGAGGTCGGCCACGAGCCACTCCCGCAACCCCACATCGCCTGCCATGGGCGCGTACTGGTTCCACCCTTCCCGCATGGCCGCGGTCACGCGCTCTTGGAGGGCGGCCGGCGGGTCGAAGTCCGGAAAGCCCTGACCAGCATTCACGGCGCCGTGGGCGGCCGCGAGGGCGGACATCTCCGAGAAGATGGTGGTGCCGGCGTGGGGCAAGCGGCTCAGGGGGAGGCGGCCAGGAAACTGCATGGCGTCAGCGCATCAAGGCCACTTTGCCGGTACCGGCCGAGTTCCCGGTGGGGTCCGCCGCGAAAAACAGGTAGACACCGTGGGGCGCCAGGTTGCCGTCGGCATCGCGCCCATCCCAAACCGCCCGTCCGCCCTCCGACGGCACGGTGGCCACCCACCGTCCGGAGGCGGTGGTGACGTGCACGGTGGAGCCGTAGGCACAGCCGTCGATGGCGATGGGGCCGGCGTGGTCTGCGCGGACGGGGTTCGGGAACACCGTGAGGGCGTCGATGGTGGGTACGAAGTTCGTGGCGTCGCCCTGGAGACTGACGATGCCGGCTTCCGTTGCGAAGTAGATTTCGCCGGTCGCGTGGTTGAGGGCGATGCCGGTCACCGCATCGCTTGGGAGCGGGCTGTCGGCCGTCGTATGGTGGGCGAGCAGATCGAGGCCGTCGGGCGAGAGCAGAAACGCGCCGGAGGTCGAGGTGCCGATCCATTTGCGGTTGCCCCCGTCGATGCGGATGGCGCGGACAGCCTCGGTTTCAAGGAGATACTGGTTGTTGCCGTCCTGGCTGATGAGGATTTGGGCGGCCCAGGGGCCGGCTGCATCTTCGGAAAAAATCGCCTCCGGCACGAAGACCACCGCCGGTCCAGCCCCTGTCCCGATCCAAATTTCCCCATCCAAATCCTCCTCGACGCAGTACACATCGTTCGACGGCAACCCGCCGCGCGCGGGATCCGACGTCAAAATCCTCCAGTCATCGTCCGCGGTCGATTCAGGCGTTCCGGCCGTGGAATACACGAGCAGGCCCTGTCCACGCGGCATCACGGCCCAGATGTAGCCGTTGCGCGCCGCCAGCACATCGCCGAGCCATCCGTCTGACCCCAGCGCCGACCCGAGCGCCATGGCCACGAACCTCCCATCTGCGAGGCGTACCTGCAGTGCGTCCTCCACATAAGCATTTGTAAACCAAAGATTACCGGCCTCATCAAAGTCCACCCCCGCCACACCGCACCGGGGCGACCCACCGAAATCGCCGTTCTGGAGCGTCGAGTTCTCAGGCGTGTGGATTTCGACCAGCTCTCCCCCCCGGACCTCGATGAGCCCCTCCTCCCACGAACCGAAGTACACGTGGGCGGGATCCCGCGGATCGATGGCCACACACAGCAGGTCATTCACTCCCGAGATGTCATTTTCCCCATCCCCCACCGGCACACCCACCCACTCCCCGTCAACACGGCCGAACGGCCCGTCCTTCCGATACCGTCCCGTCCACGTCTCATCGACGGCCCCCGACGCCACCCAAACGTTCCCGTTCCACGCATCGATGGCGCGCGACGCCGCCACGGGCGGCCCGGCAGGCATCCGCGCAATCCCCGGATCCGCGTTGAGCAGGTCCATGCGCAAGAGGCCACCTTGGGCACTCGCCACCCACACGTACCTCCCCCGAAACAGCAAGTCGCGCGGCCTGAACTCGACCCCCCCCGCCGCGTAGTCGACGTCGAGCTGATCGCCATCCGCCCCGAAAATCCGCACCCCGTTGAAATCGCCGATGGCCAGCCGCCACACGCCGTCAGGGCCATAGCCGGTGGCCATGCACTGGATTTGGTTCGAAGCGAAGGAGGGGTGGGGCATCCACAGGCCGCCCTCGTAGATCCACGCCTCGTCGATGCCGTCGGTTGCGGTGTGCAGGAGGGGTTCTCCTTCCGCATCCCAAACGACCTCGCGCACATCTGCAAACTCGTCGGGCACGTTATCCCATCGGGACCAGGCGTCGGGCGACCCGAGGAACGGATGGGAGGCGGAGGCTTCAAAAATCCCGGCATCTGTCCACACAATGAGCTGGCCGTCGCGCGCCGCGATTCCCCGGATGTCGCGCCTGTTTTGGGACCCCTCGGGATACCACGTGTCGCGTATATCTCTGGAAATGAGGTCGATGGCAACGGCTCCGAACGCGCAGGCGGCATAGACCTGCTGCCCATCTTCCGACGCGGTAAAGCTGCGGATGGCCTTGCTGCCGATAAGGGCGCTTTCCCGGATGTCGATGAGGGTGAACGTGCGCCGCCCGTCTTCTCCGACGAAGTCGATCGTCCCGTCGGCATGGCCCACGAGCAAGGTCGAACGGGCGGCGTCCCAAAACAGCGCCGTCGGCGCTCCGGCGCTGAGGCTCCTCACCTTCGACCGCTTTTCCACGGTGCCGTCCTCGGGGCGGTAGGCAAACACCGAGGCAGGGGTCCGCACCGCGGCGAACCCGGCCTCCGAGGCGGTGTCGCCGGGCAGTCCGCACCACACGACTTCGAGGGCCTGGCCGTAGGGAAGGTGGTCCTCCCAGGTGCCGAGGGGACGGGTTTGGGCCGCGGCCGGAACGGCGGCGGCGAGCAGCAGCCAAACGCTACACCGCATGGCGCCAACGTTGCGGGCCATCCGTCTCCAGCCGATCGAGCGCCGCCTCGTCCGCGAGCGCGTACGTATAGCCCCGCGGCGTCGGCTCCGTCGCCACGATTCCCCACACCACGAGCAGGGCGAGCAACTCCTCGGCTTCCTGCGGGTCCAGCCGCGCATACCGGCACACCTGCCGGAACTGCAGCACACGGCCTTCCCGCCAGTGCGCGAACAACTTGCCTACATACTGGTCGTAGCGGAATTCCGACCGCTCGCGGCGCATTTCGTACTGCCAAACGCGCACCAGCACCGGCGAGGCCTTGTGGTTGCAGTCTTCGCGCCGCAGCCACGCGGCCCAGCGGCCCTGTTCGTCGTCGCAGAAATGCGGACGCCCGGGAGAGCGGGGCACCTGCACCTCGAGAACGGTGCGCAGCTCCGCCTTCCAGACCTGGATCTCAAACGGCACGGCAGGCCGGCAGTGCATGGTCGCGGCGGCTTGGATCATGTGGTACTCTTCCTCCGCCTGGACGCCGCAAACGGTGCCGTTGTCGCGCACGCCCACGAGCAACCTTCCTCCCGCGGTGTTTGCGAAAGCTGCCAAGGTCCGCGCAATCTTCCGCGCATCCTCGACCCGGGTTTTGAAGTCCTGGCGGAGGTGCTCGCCCTCGGCGATCATCTTCAGCACGTACGACATGGTAGTTCTCAAAGCTACGGGCGTCCGAACGCCTGAACGCGGGTGGGATGTGAAAAAGTGCGAAGGGCCGCCGGGGTTCCTGAATTTCGGACTATCTTTGCCCCGAAATTCTCACGAAGGAGCGCGATGTAGAGGGGTCTCGGCCCCTCTTTTCGTGTCCGTCCGATTCGAAATCCGCCATGATCCGCCCTGAAGACGTTCGAGACCTCGCCGATGCATTCCTCGCCGGAACGCAGGGCTTTGTCGTGGACGTGGTGGTGCGGGAGGGCAACGCCATCAAGGTGTTCCTCGACCACGATGTCGCGACGTCCATCGAGAATTGCGTGGCCCTCAGCCGGCATTTGAACGCGGCCCTGGACCGGGAGGCCCAGGACTTCTCGCTCGATGTCAGCTCGCCGGGGCTCGACATGCCGCTGAAGCTGCACCGCCAGTACATGAAGAACATCGGCCGCGACGTCGATGTGCGCACGGTGGGCAGCGAGCGCATCGAAGGCACCCTGACCGCGGTCGAGGAGGACGCCATCGTCCTCGACGTCCCGGTGCGGCAGGAGGGCTCGAAGTCCCGGAAGGTGACGGTGGTTTCCCGCACCGTCCCCTTCACCGACATCGCATCCACCCGGATAGTGGTGTCGTTCAAACCCATGAAAACGAAGCAATTCAACCCGTCTAATCCATGACTCAACTCAACCTGGTGGACTCCTTCCGGGAGTTCAAAGAGTTCAAAAACATTGACCGCGAGGTCATGATGGG
>JBIIRP010000018.1:0-17248 GCA_044341475.1 Flavobacteriales bacterium
GTTCGGGGTGGTCCGCCAGGTGGAGCTCCTCGGAAGATGCCTCCGCGAGTTCAAACTCCTCTGTTTCCCAGGTCTCGTCGGAAACGCGGAGGTGCATTTCCAGGGATTCTTCTGCCTTTGCCTCAGGCTCTTCTTCCAAATGGAAAACCACGGTATGGAGCGGTACCTCCGCTTCTTGTGGTGTCTCTGCTACCTCGATGACCGGTGTTACCAATTCTTCGAGGGAAACACTTTGAAGATTCCAGCTCGAAAGCTCCGGGGTTTCAGCAACCGGCTCCTCGCGCGTAATGAGGAAGGGTTCTTCCGGAGCGGTGAGGACAGGTTTCCAGGTGGTCACTGGAGCGGGCGCAGCTTCTCTGGCGACCGGAAGCGGTTGCGGTGCGGGAACAGCCACGGGTTCTGCAAGGACATGGCGGCGTTCTTGGACGTGTGCCGGGCCGTCCCACGGTCCGAGGTCGGCTCCGTCGAAGCCGGTGGCAATGACCGTGACGCATAGGGCATCGCCGAGCGACGGATCGATGCCGTATCCCCAAATCACCTCAGCGGACTGGCCTGCAGCCTCCTGGATGATGTCGGTGATTTCCATGATTTCGTCCATCAGCACCTCGTCGTTGCCGAAGGTGATGTTGAGCAGGACGAAGGACGCTCCTGTGATGTCGCAGTCGTTCAGGAGTGGAGATTCGAGGGCTTCCGAGACGGCGAGGCGTGCGCGGCCTTCGCCTGTGGCGATGCCCGAGCCCATGATCGCGCGGCCGCTGTTGCGCATGACCGTGTTGACGTCGTTCATGTCGACGTTGATCTCGCCCGTCAGCGTGATGACCTCTGCAATGCCCTTAGCAGCAGTGCATAGGACCTCATCCGCGTTCGCAAACGCCTTGCGAATGGTGAGGTTGCCGTAGAGCTCGCGGAGCTTGTCGTTGCGGATGATGAGCAGCGTGTCGACCGACTTGCGCATGGCCTCGAGGCCGTCTTGGGCCTGCTGCGTGCGGCGCCGTCCTTCGAATTGGAACGGGATGGTGACGATTCCGACCGTGAGGATGTCCAAATCCCGAGCGGCCTTTGCAATCACCGGTGCCGCACCCGTCCCGGTGCCGCCGCCCATACCGGCCGTGACGAACACCATGCTCGTGCCCGAGCCCAGCAGCCCGATGACCTCGTCGAGGCTTTCGATGGCGGCGTTGCGCCCGACTTCCGGCTGGGAGCCGGCGCCTTGGCCGCCCGTGAGGGTGGCGCCCAGTTGGATTTTTGACGGAACAGGGCTGGCCTCGAGGGCCTGGGCATCCGTGTTGCAGACGATGAAGTCCACGCCCGCGATGCCCCGTTCAAACATCGTGTTGACTGCGTTCGATCCGCCACCGCCGACACCGATGACCTTGATCGGCGAGGACAAGGTGGGCCGGGCGGCTGGGCGCAGGGAGACAGGTTCGAAAGGCATACTCAGTCGATTTCGTCGTTGATGAAAAATTCCTTCAGCTTCTCGAGGAAGCGGGGGCCGCTTGTGCGGTCTTCTTCGCGCGTCCGACGGGTGTCTTGCTTTTCGGTAGACACAGCCGTGGCTGCGGCGCGCGGACGAATGCGGTCGTAGCCCTTGATGACGAGGCCGACGCTCGTGGCGAAGGTCGGGCCGGTCGACTCCGAGTCGGGCGCCTCGCCCAAATGCTCGCTGGGGTAGCCGATGCGGCAGTCGTAGCCGGTGACGTACTCGAAGAGCTGGGTGACGTTGCGGAGTTGGGCACCACCGCCGGTGATGACGATGCCGCCGATGAGTTGGTCGCCGTAGCCGGAGTTGCGGATTTCGTAGTGGACGTGCTCGATGATTTCCGTCATGCGGGCCTCGATGATGGCCGCGAGGTTGCGGAGGCTGATCTCGCGTGGAGCGCGGCCTTGCAGACCGGGAATGCATACGATCTCGTTGTCCTTCATCTCCGTGGCGAGCGCGGAACCGAACTTCTTCTTGAGCTGTTCAGCCTGCTTCTTCATGATCATGCAGCCCTGGCGGATGTCGTCGGTGAGGACGTTGCCGCCGAAGGGAATGACCGCGGTGTGCCGGATGATGCCGTCCTGGAAGACCGCGATGTCGGTCGTGCCGCCGCCGATGTCCACGAGGGCGACGCCGGCCTCCATCTCCTCCTCGCTCAGAACCGAGGCGGCCGAGGCAAGGGGTTCGAGGATGAGCTGGTCGACCTCGAGGTTCGCCCGGCGGATGCACTTGTAGATGTTGCGGATGGCTGCGATTTGGCCCGTGATGATGTGGAAGTTCGCCTCCAGGCGAACGCCACTCATCCCGACGGGCTCCTTGATCCCTTGCTCGTTGTCGACCGTAAACTCCTGGGGGAGCACGTGCAGAATCTCCTCGCCCGGCTGCATCACGAGCTTGTACATGTCCTGTGTCAGCGCGTGGATGTCCGCATGGCTGATTTCCAGTTCGATGTTGTCGCGGGTGCGGAGGCCGCGGTGCTGCAAGCTCTTGATGTGTTGCCCTGCGATGCCGACGTTGACCACTTCGATGGACACGCCCGAATTCCGCTCGGCCTCCTCCACGGCGAGGCGGATGGACTGGACGGTGCGCTCGATGTTCGCGACGACGCCGCGGTTTACGCCGACGGATTCACTGCGGCCGTAACCGAGGATTTCGATCTTGCCGTGGGCGTTTTGCCGGCCGACGAAGCAGGCGATTTTCGTGGTACCGATGTCGAGGCCCACGACGATTTCGTCATGGGGTTGCTGGGACGGTTGTGCCATGGGATGATGCAAGGGGTGAGCGGCGTACGCCGACCACTTGGTCGTCGTAGGCCAAAACAATGCGGGAATACGTTTCGAGGTCGCCTCGGGAAGCCACTTCGCGGTAGAAGGTGCTCAGTCGCCGGAACTTGTCGTCGAGGTTCGTGGTGTCTCCGAGTACGATGCGGACATCGCCGATGCGGGGGACGAGTTCGAGTCCGCGGGGGGTGAGGGCGATTTGGTCCACAAACTCTGACCAAACCGGGTCCTCCTGGATCCGGGCCACCACCGCCAGCGCCGGTCGCGCGAGCACCACCGACGGCGCATGCACAATGGGCACGCGCACGTTGCGCCCCACGACGATGGGGAAGGTCTCGCCCGCAGCATCGAGGTAGACGTCCTCTGTCTGCGCAGAAAGGTGCAACCGCGCCACCGGCTCCCGCTGGGTCACCCGCACATGCACGGTTCCGTTGAGCGACGTGTACACCTCGGCTTCCTTCACGGCCGGCAGGGACTCGGCCCGCCGCAGGACCTCCGCCAGGTCGATGGCCTCTGCACTCCGCCCGGCCAGCGGCCCGTCCACCTCGACGGCGGCCCGGACATCCTCCCCCTCGACCAGCTGCACGTCCCCACCCGGCGCCACCTCCACTTCCAGCCCGGCACAGTGCCGGCGCCCCTCGGCCTGGATGGCAAACCCGGCAATCACCGCCGCCCCCGCCACCACCAGCACGGCCGCGGCCGCACGTAGCACGCGGCGCCGGCGGGTACGGGATCGGCTGATCGGGGTGTCAGAGCGTTTCATCGCGGGTTCGTTTCGGCCAGTTCACCCGCCTCGGACTGCAGCTTCAGGGCGCGGTGGAAAGGAATTCCACCCACGGGGCGACCCACCGGTCGATGTCCCCCGCCCCGAGCACCAACAGAACCTCCGGAGGGCGCTTTTTCAGGCATTCGAATATCCCCCGCGCATCGACAAGCTCTCGGGCCTCTAACGACATCTTTTCAAGAATCATCTGTGAATCGACACCGGGCAGCGGGGCCTCCCGTGCAGGGTAGATGGGCAGCAAAATTGCGTGGTCGAGCAGCGATAAAACTTCGGCAAACCCGTCGGCGTTGTCCCGCGTTCGGGTGTAAAGGTGCGGTTGAAAAATTCCGGTAAGCCGCTTTCCGGGGTGTGCCGCCCGCGCCGTTTCGATGGCCGCACGCAGTTCCGTCGGGTGGTGCGCGTAGTCGTCGATGACGGTATACCGGCTCGTGCGGAGTTTGTACTCGAATCGCCGGTGAATACCTTGAAAATCAGCGAGTCCCTTGACGATTTCATCCACGCTCGCCCCGGCCGCACGCGCCAAACCCGCCGCCGCCACGGCATTCGCCAGGTTGTGCCGCCCCGGCATCGCAAACACCACGCGCTCCGCCACACACACTCCGTCGAGCACGAGATCTGCCTGCCATCGTCCATCCTCGGCTACGGTCGGTGCCACCGCAGCATGGCGCAGCCCGGCCGCGGGCCAGTCGCCATGTGCCGCGACCACGCCGTAGCGTTCCACCGCCCTTGTCCCGAACACGCCGTCCGGCACGTCGGCATGCACGAGCAGCCGACCGTTCACCTGTTCTCCGAACGCGGCAAAGCCCTCCCGGAAGGCCTCCGGCGTGCCGTAGATGTCGAGGTGGTCGGGATCGACGCTGGTCACGGCGGCATGGGTGGGGTGGAGGCGCAGGAAGCTGCGGTCGTATTCGTCGGCTTCGACGACGGTCCACGGCGCTCCGGCGCGGAGGTGCAGGTTCGACCCGGTGGCGGCAGCGATGCCCCCGAGGAAGGCGGTGCACCCGCCGTCCGTCCCATCAAGCAGGTGGGCGAGCCACGCTGTAGTGGTCGTTTTTCCGTGGGTTCCCGCCACAGCTAGGGTGGGCCGGCCGGCTGTGATCGTGCCGAGGACTTCGCTGCGCTTCAGGATGGCCACGCCGCGGTCGCGGAAGTGCCGCACCAGGGCAGCGTCTTCCGGGACGGCTGGAGTGCGCACGACGAGCAGGTCGTCGCGGTCGCGGAATGCGTCGGGCAGGGCGTCTGGGTCATCGCGGAAGGTGATGGCGATGCCCTCGCGTTCGAGTGCCGCGGTCAGGTCGGACGGCGTGCGGTCGTAGCCGGCCACCACCGCGCCCTCGTGGCGGAAGAACCGGGCGAGGGCACTCATGCCGATGCCGCCGATGCCGATGAAGTAGACGTGGGTCGTCATGGTTGTGGGGCTGTGCCGGCCTGCGGCCGGACCAAATCCTCCAGCGCGTCCACCACCCGCGCCGCCGCATCCGGCCGCGCGCTGCCGCGCAGGGCGGCGGCCATGGCGGCACACCGCTGCGGGTCGGCAAGCAGTTCGGCGGCGGCGGCGGCGAGCCGGGCGGGGGCCTGGCTGTCCTCGATGAGGAGGGCGCCGCCGAGGTCGACGAGGGCGCGGGCGTTGCGGGTTTGGTGGTCCTCGGCGACGGAAGGAGACGGGACCAGAACACACGGCTTCCCCACGATGGCCAGCTCCGCGAGCGTCATCGCCCCGGCCCGCGCAGCGACGGCATCCGCCGCCGCGTACACCTGGTCCATGCGGTCGACGAAGCCCCGGCACACCACGCCGGCCGGGTTGCCCTGCGCGGCCAGCCAGTCCCGGCTCGCCGCCTCAAACCGCGCGCCGCACTGCCAAATCACCTGCATCCCCTCCCCCCCGAACCGCCCTTCCTCTACCCCGCGGCGCACCGCGGCATTCATCGTCGCGGCGCCCAGGCTCCCCCCGAGCACGGCCAGCACGGGCCGGTCCGCCCGCAGGCCCCACGCCTCGAGCGCCGCCGCCCGGTCCGCCGCCGCCGTCACCGCCCCGCGCACGGGGTTGCCCGTCAGCACGATGCGGTCTGCCGGGAACCACCGCTCCAGGCCCGGAAACCCGGCGCAGATGCGGTCCACCCGGCGGGCCAGCAGCCGGTTCGTGATGCCGGGGAAGCTGTTTTGCTCCTGGATGAGGGTGGGAATTCCGGCCAGCGAGGCGCGGAACAGCAACGGCCCACTCGCAAATCCGCCGACGCCGACCGCCGCCTCGGGGCGGAAGGAGCGCACGATGCGGCCTGCTTTGATGAGACTGGCCAGGAGCTTGAACGGGAAACGGAGGTTGCTCGTGTTGCGGAAGCTGCGCTGCAGTCCGGTGATGGGCAGTCCTTCGATGCGGTACCCGGCCGCAGGGACCTTGTCCATCTCCATTTTGCCGAGCGCCCCCACGAACAGAATGTCGCAGGCGGGATAGCGCTTTTTGATTTCGTCTGCGATGGCGAGGGCCGGGAGGATGTGGCCGCCACTTCCGCCCCCGGAAATCACCACCCGGTTCATGCCGGCACGCCGTGGGCCCGTTCCCAGCCTTCCGGATCCGTGACCGACCGGGAGATGGCCAGGATGATGCCGATTGAAAGGCAGGTGAACAGGAGGGAGGTGCCGCCGTAGGAGACTACGGGCAGCGGTTGGCCGGTCGTGGGGAAGAGGCGGACGGCGACGGCCATGTTCGTCATGGCTTGCACCACGAGCATGAACGACAGTCCAGTGGCCAGCAGCGCCCCGAAGAAGCGCTTGCAGCGGTACGCCACGCGCAACGACCGGTAAAGCAGAATGAGGTAGAGCAACACGAGTCCTAGCCCGCCGAGCACCGCGCCCCACTCCTCGACGATGAACGCGAAGATCATGTCCGAGTAGGGGTGCGGAAGGAAGTTCCGGGATGTCCCGGTGCCAGGTCCGTGGGGCAGCAGGCCGCCGCGGTGGATGGCGACTTGGGCCAGCTCGATTTGGTATTCCATGCTCGAGGACGAGGGCATCGCCTCTGCCGTGGTCGGCGGCACGTCGGAACCAGCGAACTGCTCGATCCGGGAGGCCCAGGTGCTGAAGCGGGGGAGCATTTCCGGTGCAGCCTTGCCCAGCGAGTAAATCCCGAAGAGCGCACCCGCTCCCAAGGCCCCGATGGTGACCATGTGGCGCAGGGGGGTGCCGGCGACGAAGAGCATGCCGAGGCATACCGTGGCCAGCAAGGCCGCCGTAGACAGGTTGTCCGGCAAGATGAGTCCGCAGATGATGCCGATGGGGATGAGTACGGGCAGCACGCCATGCCGGAACGAGTCGAGCTGGTCCCTCCGCTGGTTGATGGTGCGGGCCACGTAAGCGATGAGCACCACCTTCGCAAAGTCGGAAGGCTGGAAGGTCAGGCCCACTCCAGGCACCCGGATCCACCGCCGGGCGTCGTTGACGTTTTCGCCCATGACCCACGTGAGCAAGAGCAGGGCGATGGCGACATAGAACAGCACCGCGGCGGCGCGGGCAAAGTACCGGAAGTTCATCCGGTGGATGGCCACCATGACCCCCCAGCCGAGGAAGATCATGAAGGCCTGCTTGCCCAGGAACTTCAGTGAGCCGGCGTTGTCTTTGAAGGCCAGCGACGAAATCGCACTGTACACGGCGAGCAAGGAGAGCAGGCTGAGGAACAGGGTGACCATCCAGATGACCCGGTCGCCTTCCAGCCGCTTTCCGAAGCGCTCAAACGGCGCCCAGAGGGTGCCCGAGCTGGGCACGTCGATGCCCGTGGCCTGCATCAGAGTGCGCGGACTGCGGCTTTAAATGCAGCACCCCGTTCTTCGTAGCTGCCGAAGAGGTCGAAGCTCGCGCAGGCGGGCGACAGGAGTACCGTGGTCCCAGGGGTTGCCCAGGCATAGGCCGCCGCGACCGCATCCGCTGCCGACCGCACTTCGCAGGACGCGCCCACCAGCGGGTCGAAGGTGGATAGGAGCTTCGCGTTGTCCGCGCCGAGGCAGATCAGGTGGCTGACCTTTTCCTCGACCAGGTGCAGCAGCGGGGTGTAATCGTTGCCTTTGTCCACGCCTCCGGCGATCCAAACGATGGGTCCCGGCACGCTTTCCAGCGCATACCACGCGCTGTTGACGTTCGTGGCCTTCGAGTCGTTGATGAACCGGATGCGGTTCACCTCCTGCACGAACTCCATGCGGTGTTCGATGGCATCGAAGCGCTGGAGGCTCTCGCGGATGCCTTCTTTGCGCAGTTCGAGGACCCGGGCGGCCACGCTCGCGGCCATGCTGTTGTACACGTTGTGTTTGCCCTGCAGGGCGAGTTCTTGGATGGTCATAGCGAAAGGATGGTCAGGAAGTTCCAGAATGAATTCAGTTGTGTTCGGGGCCAAACCGCCGACGCCCCAAGGCCGCAGCCCGCGCGCCTCGAGTCCAGCGCGGACCTCGTCGACGGTTCGCTCAGAGCTCAGGGCCACGACCCGGGCACGGGTCCCGGATCCGTCGCCCCACCGCTCGCAGCTCAGGGCGTCGTCGGCATTGAGCACGAGGACGTCGTCGGGGGTTTGAAAGGCGGTGATGCGCCACTTCGAATCGGCGTAGCGCGCGAGGTCGTACCCGTACCGGTCGAGGTGGTCCGGGGTGATGTTCAGCAGGATGGCGACGTCCGGGCGGAACGAGGTCACGCCGTCGAGTTGGAAGCTGCTGACCTCGACGCTCCGGAACGGGGCGGGCGGCCGGCCTTCCGCGCGGCGCGCGGCGAGGTCGCGGGCCCAGCTGCGCCCGATGTTGCCGACGCAGGCCGTGTCCCGCCCGCTGTCGCGCAGCAGGGCCGCGACCAGGGCGGTCGTCGTCGTCTTGCCGTTCGAGCCGGTGATGGCGACCGTGCGGCCGTCGCCGGCATAGCGGGACGCGAACTCGATCTCGGAGACGACCGCCACGCCGCCCGCCCGCAGCGCCGCCACCACCGGGGCGTCCTCCTTGATGCCGGGGCTCTTCACCGCGAATCCGGTGGCGGCGCCGGCGGCCAGCAACCGGTCGAGATCGTGGCCGCCCTCTTCGAAGGCGATGCCCGCCGCTTCGAGTTCAGCCCGCCGGTCGCCCTTCACCGTGCCGCCGTCGGAAACGAACGGCACGAAGCCGTACGCGGCACCGAGGAGCGCAGCGCCGACACCGCTTTCTCCGGCGCCGAGGACGGCAAGGGGGCGTGGGGAGGCGTCCATCGGATCAGCGCAGCTTCAGGGTGACGATGGAGACGACGGCGAGCAGGATTCCCACGATCCAGAAGCGGGCCGTGATCTTCGATTCGGGGATGTTCTTCTTTTGGTAGTGGTGGTGCAGCGGCGCCATCAGGAAGATGCGGCGGCCCTCGCCGTAGCGGCTGCGGGTGTACTTGAAGTAGCCGACCTGCAGCACCACGCTGAGGTTCTCAATCAAGAAGATGCCGCACAGCACGGGGATGAGCAGCTCCTTGCGGATGGCGATGGCGAAAGCAGCAATGATGCCGCCGAGCGCCAAGCTGCCCGTATCGCCCATGAAGACTTGGGCCGGGAAGGCGTTGTACCACAGGAAGGCGATGCAGGCCCCGCCGAAGGCCGAGATGAACACCACGAGTTCCTGCGAGCCAGGGATGTACATGATGTTTAGGTACTCCGCGGCCACCGTGTTCGATCCCACGTAGGCGAGCACCGCGAGCGCAAGGCCGATGATGGCACTCGTCCCTGTGGCGAGGCCGTCGATGCCGTCCGTGAGGTTTGCGCCGTTCGACACCGCTGTGACGATGAGGATGACGATGGGCAGGAAGAGCATCCAGCCCCACGCGGCCCCGCCGGGAAGCCATGCAGTCAGCCACGCGTAGTCGAAGGCGTTGTCCTTCACAAACGGGATGGTCGTTTCCGTCGACTTCCGCTCGACCCAAACGTCTTCCTGGGCCAGGTGCTCGATCACCTCGACCGTGCCGGTTCCGTCGGCCCGCTGCTGCACGGACCGGACCGTGACATCCGGCTGCGGGACGGGCTCCTTCGTCACCACATCCGGGTGCCACCACATGACGGCGCCCACAATGAGTCCGACACCGATTTGGCCCACCACCTTGAACTTGCCCGCTAGACCGGCCTTGTTCTTGCGGAACACCTTGATGTAATCGTCGATGAAGCCGATGGCCCCCAGCCAAACCGTGACCAGGAGCATGAGCTGCGTGTAAACGTTCGTCAGGTCTGCAAAGAGCAGCGTAGGCGCGAGGATGGCGAGCAGGATGATGAGGCCGCCCATGGTGGGGGTGCCGCGTTTGGCCAGCTGGCCTTCCAGGCCCAAATCCCGCACCTCCTCGCCCACTTGCTTGATCTGCAGCCAGCGGATGATGCGCTTTCCGAACAGGATCCCGATGACCAGCGAGCCCAGCAGCGCCATCGCCGCCCGGAACGAAATGAACCGGAACAGGCCGGCTCCCGGGAGGTCGTAGGCGGCATCGAGCCAAGTGAACAGGTGGTACAGCATCAGACGTTCGGGTTCACGGTGTCTGCGAAGGCGTTGCGCACCTCGACCCGGTCGTCGAAGGGGTGGCGCACACCGGCGATTTCTTGGTAGGTCTCGTGGCCCTTGCCGGCCACCACGACGATGTCGCCGGGTTCAGCCACTGAGGCGGCCATGCGGATGGCCTCGCGGCGGTCGGCATTGCTGATGCACTTGCGCGCTTGGACGGGGTCGAGCCCTGCCCGCATCTCTGCAAGGATGGCTTCCGGTTCTTCCGACCTCGGGTTGTCCGACGTGAGAAACACCCGGTCGCTGAGGTCGGCCGCCGTCCGCGCCATCACGGGCCGCTTCGTCCGGTCGCGGTCACCGCCACAGCCTACCACGGTGAGGATGCGGTTGTTGCCCGTCCGGAATTCGCTCACCGTGCGCAGGACGTTCTCGAGCGCATCCGGCGTGTGGGCGTAGTCGACCACGGCTGTCACGCCGTTCGGTACGGGCACCTGCTCGAACCGGCCCGGGGGTGGGGTGAGGAGCGAGAGGTGGGTCAAAATGTCCAACGCCTCGAAACCGAGCTCTCGCGCTACCGCATACACCGCCAGGAGGTTGTAGGCGTTGAACCCCCCGATGAGCCGCGAGTACAGGTCGTGGCCATCGATGTGGAGGTGCAGACCGCTCAGCGTGTTTTCGAGCACCTTCGCTCGGTAGTCCGCCATCGAGGTCAGTGCGTAGTCGGAGACCCGTGCCCGGGTTCCTGCCACGAGGTCGTCGGCATGCACGTCGTCCCGGTTCGTCAGGGCGAAGGCCGCGGGACCGAGGAGGTCGAACAGGCCCCGTTTCGCCTGCAGGTAGCTGTTGAAATCGCCGTGGTAGTCGAGGTGGTCGTGGGTGATGTTCGTGAACACCGCTCCCGCAAGGCGGGTGCCCAGCAACCGGCCTTGGTGGATGCTGTGGCTGCTCGCCTCCATGAACACGAAGCGGCACCCTGCGTCGGCCATGCGGCGCAAGAGGGCCTGCAACTGCACCGCGTCTGGCGTCGTGTGGGTTGCGGGGATGACTTCGTCGACGATGCGGTTTTCGACCGTGCCGACGAGACCCGCCTTGCGGTCGAGGCTGCGGAAGAGCCGATGCAGCAGGGTCGCGGTGGTCGTTTTTCCGTTCGTGCCCGTGATGGCGACGATGCGCATCTGCTCGGACGGGTGGTCGTAGAAGGCGGCGGCGAGCGGTCCGAGGGCCCGGCCCGAGTCCCGGACGATGACGTAGGTTACGCCTTCGCGGCGGGCTTCCGGCAGCCGTTCGGCCACCACCGCGACTGCGCCACGGTCCAGGGCCGCACCGATGTAGTCGTGCCCGTCCGTAGCGGTCCCGCGGACGGCAACGAACAGGCCAAACGGACGAACCGCCCGGCTGTCGAACGCGATGGATTCAATCGCAACGTGGGTCGATCCCACGACTTCCTGGATGCGCGCTCCGTAGAGGATGTCCTTCAGCAGCTTCACGGCGGGATGGATCAGGAGAGTTGGAGCAGGATGGAGCGGCAGCCGCTGAGTGCGGTGCCGGGTGGAACACTTTGGTTGCGCACGGTGCCTACCCCCGTGGCCCGGACCTGGATTCCGGCGTTCTCGAGGAGAAACAGCGCATCGCGCAGGCCCATGCCGCGGACGTCCGGCACCACGCCGGCCTGCAACCGGGCCGGGGTGAGCACGGTGCGGACGGAATCCGCGGCGGCATGCACGTACGGTCCTGAACCGGCCGACTCGTACGGAATCCCGAACGACTCGAGCAAATGCACTAACCCCGCCGCGGATCCGCCCTGCGAGGTGGGCAGCTTCGGGTTCGCGGCGAGCGGACCGGTCGAGCTCTTGTGGAACCGGGGATCCGTGCCGAGCGCCTTGTCTGCGAGCTCTTGGAACACAGGCGCCGCGATCACGCTTCCGTAGTACGCGCCGCTTGCGGGCTCTGCGATGACGACGATGCAGCTGTACTCCGGCGCGTCGGCGGGGAAATAGCCGGCGAACGAAGCGCGGTACTTGCCGTCGTAGCCGTTCGGTCCGGCAATCCGCGCGGTCCCGGTTTTGCCGGCGACCCGGTAGGGGCGGTCCTTGAAAAGCGAGCGGGCGGTGCCGCGGCCGTTCGGGTCGGCAACCGCTTCGAGCATACCCTTCGCGGCCTGCAGCGTCGCTTCCGAGCAGATCTTTTCGCGGACGACATCTGCCGCAAACGTCTTGATGACCTTGCCGTCCTGCATCATGGACTGGACGATGGCGGGGCGCACGAGCGTGCCATCGTTCGCCACGGCATTGTAGAGGGTGAGGATTTGGAGCGGCGTCAGCGCGACCTCGTATCCGATGGCCATCTGCGTGAGCGACACCCCGCTCCAGCTGTCGCCTTTCGCTTGCTTGTGGACCTGCGGCACCGCCTCCCCTGGCAACCGGATGCCCGTGGGCTCGCCTATGCCGAGTTCCCCGAGCGCATCGAGGAACTGCTGCGGCTTGCCGCCAAACGCCTTGCGCACGGTCAGCGCCGTTCCCACATTCGAGCTCACCTCGAACACGCGCTGTACGGAAATCGTCCCGTACCCGCCGTGTTCCCAGTTCGAATCGGTCATGGGGTGGCCGTGGAAGGTCACGCGCCCGCCACCGGTGGCGACGCTGTCGGTGGGCTGCACGCCGCCGTGTTCCATTGCGGCCATGAGCGAGGCGAGCTTCATGGTCGACCCCGGTTCGACCGCTGTGCCGATGGCGTGGTTGAACGTTTCCGCGTAATCCGGAATGGAGTCGTCGGCGGTGGCGGGCGTGCGGCTCAGGTTCGCGATGGCCTTGATGTGGCCGGTTTTCACTTCCATGAGCACGACCGTCCCCCAGGCCGCCCGGTGCAGTTTCATCTGCTTCTCGAGCGCTCGGGCAGCCACGTCCTGCAAGTGCATGTCGATGGTCGTGACCAAATCCAGTCCAGGACGGGGCTCGACGATGTAGTCGTCTGCCACCGGCATCCAGGCCCCGCCCGGAACCCGGCGCTGGAGTTGGCGCCCCTCGACTCCCGCAAGCTCCTCGTTCCACGATTCCTCGATGCCCACGCGGTGCGCATCCCGGTCGATTCCCACGGTGCGGCCGGCGAGTTCGCCGAAGGGCTTGCGCCGCACGTCGCTGCGGTGGAAGCTGAACCCGCTCTTGTACCGCCCGGCGCGGATGAACGGAAGCTGGAGCAGGAGCTTGTGGTCTGTGAAGCTCACATTTTTCGCAATCAACACATTTCGACGCCCATTCTCGCGGCCTTTCAGCAGCATACTGCGGTACTGCGCCGGGGTGCGGTCGCCCAAGACAGCGCTCAGTCCGAGGCACAGGCTGTCGAGCTCGGCGTCGAATCGTGCCCACTTGATGGCCTCGCATTTGCTGTCCCAGCGGACCTCGTAGACCGGGACGGAGGTGGCCAGGATGTGGCCGTCGCTGGTGAAGATTTGGCCGCGGATGGGGGTGATGTTGCGCACGCTGGCTACATAGTTCTCGCCGGCCGCCACCCAGCGGTCGTGTTCGGCATGTTGAATCCACAGGATGCGGCCGAACACACTCAACCCCAGTAGGATAAATATCCCGAAAACCAGCCACACCCGGGCGGAAAGCGTGCGTCCTGAGCTCATTTCTGTTCCAGCAGGATGGGAGGGGTGGTCGGCAGGGCGAGTCCCGATGGCGCTACGCGTTCTTCGAGGGTGCTCTGCTGCAGCAGGGTCTCGTACTCGGCCCGCAGGGTCTTGTATTCGGCAGACAGCTCGTCGAGTTCGCGGCGCGTGTCTTGCTTCGAGCGCTCTGTCCGCTCGAAGTGGTAGCCGAGAGCGATGTAGCCGATGAACAACGCGCTGACAAACAGGATGTACGGTATGTGCGCTACCACGCCGTCGTGGGCAAGGAAGTCGCCGCTGAGCACACGGCGCACGGCGCCCGCCGGCGAGGTCCGCGCGGCTTTGCGCGCTGGAGGCGGCGGAGCGGTGGCCGGTTCCGGTTCGGGCGGCAGGTCCGGCCCCGCGTGGTGGGCCTTCACGCGGGCATCCCGCTCTTCGGCGGACAGCACGCGGTTCGTCCGGCGGGCGGTTTCCAGCGGGGACTCCTGCGGGGAGGAGCTGGAGCGGCGGGGGAACGGAAGCTTCATGGGTGTTCCGTGCGGGTGGCGATACGGAGTTTGGCGCTGCGGGCCCGCGGGTTCGCAGCGATTTCAGCCTCAGAAGCGGTCAGCGCACGCCGGTTCATCGGAACGAACGGCGCGATGACATTGCCGCGGAGATCGCGGACGGTGGCATCCTCGAAGTTGCCGGCGCGCAGGAAATGCTTGACGAGCCGGTCCTCGAGGCTGTGGTAGGACAGAACGACGATGCGCCCGCCCGGCTTGATGCACGCAGCGCAGTCTTCGAGCAGCGCGCGGAGGGCGCCGAGCTCGTCGTTCACGACGATGCGAAGTGCTTGGAAGACTTGGGCTTGAAACTTGAATTCGCGGTTGCGCGGGGCGACCGGGGCCAGGGCGCGCACGAGTTCTGCGGTGGTGGTGAGCGCGCCCCGTTCGCGGGCAGCTACCAGGGCACGGGCCACCGCTCCGGCGCGGTCCACCTCCCCGTAGGTCGCTAGCAGGCGCGCCAAATCCGCCACATCCGTTTCCCGAAGCACATCCGCGGCGCTGCGGCTGCCGTCTGCCGGATTCATGCGCATGTCGAGGGGGGCGTCGCCCCGCGTCGAGAACCCGCGTTCCGGGGCATCGAGCTGGTGGGAGGATACGCCGAGGTCCGCAAGCACGCCGTCGCAGGCCTCCACGCCGTGCAACCGGAGGAACCGGCGGAGGTGGCGGAAGTTTGCCGCGACGAAGGTCAGGCGGGCGTCGTCCGGCCGGTTCGCGGCCGCATCCGGGTCTTGGTCGAATCCATACAGTGCGTCGTCCGGCCCCATGGCCTCGAGCAGGGCACGGCTATGCCCGCCGCCGCCGAAGGTCGCGTCCACCCAAATCCGCGGCGTGGCTGCACGGTCGCGGACCCCGAGCCCATCGATGCAGGCATCGCGCAGCACGGGGATGTGGTACGGCACCGCGCTCATGGTTCAGCCGCTCCGAGGTCTTTGCGGACCGTTTCTGCCAGCGCACCGAAGTCGATGCCTTCGCCCAGAACGTGGTGGTCGTAGGCCGGTTTGGCCCACACCTCCACCTTCTCGCCCAGCCCGGAAACGATGACTTCGTTGTCCGCCTGCAGATCGATCCCGGCATAGGTTAACAGCAGCGCAGGCACGGTGACCCGTCCGGCGCCGTCGAGCTCCACGTGGGTGGCGCCCTTCATGAACATGCGCTGGAACTGCTGGTGGTCGCGGTTGTAGCGGCTCAGGCGGGCCAGCTCGCTGCTGACTTTGTTCCATTCCGGCGCCGGGTACAGCACGAGGCAGCGCTCGAAGATGTCCCGGTTGAGCACCAGTCCCTGCTTGATGACGGGCTCAAGCTCCTTGCGCAGCCGGGCCGGAAAGGACAGGCGTCCCTTCGCGTCGACTTTGCACGGGTATTCTCCGAGGAGGTTGAGCATGGACCAAAAGTACCTAAAGAGCCCCACTTTCTCCCACCAGCTCCCACTTTCTCCCACTTTTGTGGAAAAAATGCCGTTTTCTGTTCCCTTTTGACCGCCGGCTCCGTGGGGTTATCCACACCGGGCTATGGACAGCTACCGGCGCCAAACCGGAGGAATGTGGTTTACTTTCGGCCGATGCAAACGCCAGTACCAGCGGTGATCCAACGCGGTCCATATGCTTTTGTCGAGGAAGGACAGGGGGAGCCACTCGTCTTGCTGCACGGGTTGTTCGGGGCACTCAGCAACTTCGCAGAGGTCCGCACCCACTTCAGCAAGCGCTTCCGCGTCATCATTCCCATCCTGCCCATCTACGACCTGCCCCTGCTGTCCACGGGCGCGAAGGCGCTCGCGGAACATATCGCCGGTTTCCTTGATGAGCTCGGTCTTCAGCGCGTCCATTTGCTCGGCAACAGCCTCGGCGGCCACGTCGGCCTCATCTATACCCGGGACCACCTCGACCGCGTCGCGTCGCTGACCCTTACGGCGAGCAGCGGCCTGTACGAGAACGCTTTCGGAAGCAGTTTCCCGCGGCGCGAGGACAAATCCTACATCCGCGAGAAGGTGGCCTTGACGTTCTACGACCCGGGCCATGCCACGGACGCGCTGGTCGATGAATGCTTCGAGGCGGTGAACAGCCGCGACAAGGTGTTGCGCATTTTGGCCATCGCCAAATCCGCCATCCGCCACAACATGGCCCGCGACTTGCCCTCCATGAACATCCCGGTGTGCCTGATTTGGGGCCGCAACGACACCATCACCCCCCCGGAAGTCGCCGAGGAATTCCACAAGGGCTTTCCGGATAGCGACCTGTTCTGGATCGACGCCTGCGGTCACGCGCCCATGATGGAGCATCCTGAGGAGTTCAACCGCATCCTCGACGCGTGGTACGACGCCCGCGGCTTCGCCCTGCTTCCGGCGGCGGACGCGCACCGGCTCTGACCTGCATTATGGAAATCCGCTCCGCGACCTTCCTGAAATCCAGCGCCCATCCGAAGGAATGTCCCCCAGCGGAGGTGCCTGAATACGCGTTCATCGGCCGGTCGAATGTGGGCAAATCGTCGTTGATCAACTGTTTGGTCGGGCGCACAGCGCTCGCGAAGACTTCCTCCACTCCGGGCAAGACCCAGCTGATCAACCACTTCGAGGTCAATGCCGGCACAGACGACGCCTGGTACCTCGTCGACCTGCCGGGCTTCGGCTACGCCAAAACCGCTCGAGCCCAGCGCGTCAAATGGCAACGCACCTCCGAGCAGTACCTCTCCACCCGCACAAACCTCATGTGCGTCATGATGCTCGTCGACGCCCGCCACCCGCCCCAACGCGCCGACCTCGACTTCATGGCCTGGATGGGCGAAACCGGCCTCCCCTTCGCCCTCATCTTCACGAAGGTCGACAAGCTCAACAAAACCGAGCGCGCCGCCTTCCGCGCCACCTACGAAGCCGAGATGCTCCAGGAATGGAATTCCATGCCCCCCACCTTCATTACCAGCGCTGAAACCGGCGAGGGCCGCACGGAGCTGCTCGACTTCATCGCGGAAGTAAACGAACGAGGTTGAGGTTGAGGTTGAGGTTGAGGTTGAGGTTGAGGTTGAGGGCGAGGTTGAGGGTGAGGTTGGGGGTGAGGTTGAGGTTGAGGTTGGGGTTGGGGTTGGGGTTGGGGTT
>JBIIRP010000124.1:0-5122 GCA_044341475.1 Flavobacteriales bacterium
TCCCGCGTGGGATGCGAATGCTGCAAGGAGCGCAGGCGGAAGTTCCGGCGCGGGGAGAGCGTCGGCGGAGCGCGGCGGGGGGGCGGAGATGAGTTGCTTGGCGGCGGCGATCCAGCTGATGATGTGCGGATGGGCGGCGGCGATGGCGTCGGTGTGGGTGAATTTCGTTTGGCGCGCAACGCGCGAATTCGGGCCCGCAAATTCGAGCAATCCACTGGGATCCGGAATCAACGCTCCCTGGGGAAAGGCCAGCACGCAGGCGTCCTTCAATGCGCTGAGCATCACGGCATTTTTGCCTTCGAAGGTGTACGTAGGCACGCCCCACTTCACGGTTTCTACGAGGTCTTCGCCCAGCACGATGGACCGAAGCAGTTCGATTTCAGCCGTCCAGCGAAGCACCTTGCAGGCCGGCGTGCCGCCGAGTGGGCAGCGACCGCATCCCTGCGCGATGTAGACTTCGTAGGACGTGGTCATGTCCGGGCGGGCAGGACGGTTCCGGAGACGGAGCCGAAGCTGACCCGCAACGGGCCGCGGGTGGCGCAACCGTGGATTTCGAGGGTGTCGCCGTCGGCAAGGAAGGTGCGCGTTGTGCCATCTCCGAGGTCGAGCGGCCGCGTTCCGCGCCAACTGAGTTCGAGCAAGGAACCGTAGCTTCCGGGGTCCGGGCCGGAAATGGTGCCGGATGCCATGCAGTCGCCGAGACGGATGTTGCACCCTCCTACCGTGTGGTGTGCGAGCTGCTGGGGCATCGACCAGTAGAGGTGCTTGAGGTTCGACCGGCTGATGCGGTGGGGCTTCCCTCCCGCGGGCGTCAGGTCCACATCGAGGTCCACATCGAAATGGGCCGGTGCGGAAGTGGCGAGGTACGGCAGGACTTCGGGGGATTGCGCAGGTCCGGCGATGCGGAAGGGCGCGAGGGCGTCGAGCGTCACGATCCACGGGGCCATGCTCGAGGCGAAGTTCTTCGCGAGGAAGGGCCCGAGGGGGACGTATTCCCATTTTTGGATGTCGCGGGCGGACCAATCGTTGAACAACGCACATCCGAAGATGTAGTCCTCGGCCCGGTCGATGGGGATGGGTTCGCCGAGCGGAGGTCCGCCAAACGTGATGAAGGCCATTTCCAGCTCGAAATCCAGAAGGCGGCTGGGCTGGAAGGTGGGCGGCCCGTCGTCGGTGGCGGAGGTTTGGCCCCACGGCCGGCGCACGGGGGTCCCGCTGACGACGATGCTCGAAGCGCGGCCGTGGTAGCCGACCGGCAAATGCTTCCAATTCGGCAGCAACGCGCGCTCCGGATCGCGGAACATCATCCCGACGTTGCGGGCGTGGTCCTCGCTGCTGTAAAAGTCCGTGTAGTCCCCGATGTCCACCGGAAGGTGCATGGTAGCTTCCGCCTGGAGTGCGAGGAAATGCTGGGCGTCCGGTCGGTCCCGCAGGTCCGGACACCCGGCTGAAAACAGGCGCTGAAGCTCTGTCCGCAAGGCGCTCGCAGCCCCCTTCCCTCCTTCCAGCATGCGGTTGAGCCGCGGTGCGGCCAAATCCGCTGCAACCACACCACAGTCCCCGAGAAATCCGCGCTCTGACAGCATCCGCACGTCGATGATGTGGTCACCGAGCGCCACCCCGATCCGGGCATCGCGGTCGGGCGTGCTGAAAACGCCCCAGGGCAAGTTCTCGAGGGGGAAACCGGTGTCCTCAGGAAGAGTCACCCACGAACGGAGAAGCGACGGCTGCATGGCCGCGAAGGTACTACCTTGCCTGCCATGGGACCTGCGTTTCGGCCGGAGGGGCCGCCCGAGGATTGGTATGCGGACCCCGTGTGGGCGGAGGTGCATCCTGGCGGGCGCCTCGTCGCCGGTGGGCCCGCGGTGCGGCTCCGGGTGCGCGGAATGCCGGCCTTGGTCACGCCGCCGTGGGCGGTGCAGGTGGCCGCGGCTGGGGTCGATTTGGAGGCGTGGGCTGCCCAGCCCGAGCCGTGGAAGGTGGTCGATGCGCCGCCCGGGTGGCCCGTTCCGGATCGTGCACCAGCAGGTGGCTGGTTCCTGCAGCGCCATACGCGGATGCTTACAGTACATCCGGAGGGGGCTGTAGCAGCCGTCCCGGCCCATCGCCGCAAGCAACTGGGCCGCGCCGCGCGAGCTGGACTCGTCGTGGAATCGGGCGTTCCGGTGGACGAACTGCTCCGGCTGCACCAAACCGCCCGCCACCGCAAAGGCATACCGTCCGATGCCCGGGCACTCGCTTCCCTCCTGACGGCGGTATCCGCGTCGCCGTGGGCCCGGTGTTGCGGAGTGCGCGACGAGCAAGGCACTTGGATTGCTGCGGCCGTGTTTCTCTGCGAGCGCGACCGGTGGATCTATGCATTCGGGGGTGCAGAGCGGAGCGACCGGTCCGGCCTGGCCACGGTTGCACTCCTCGGTCATGCCCTCGATGAGGCGGCACGGGCGGGGGCAGAACAGTTTGACTTCGGCGGGTCGTCCGATCCGGGGGTGGACCGGTTTTACCAGGAGTTTGGCGCGGAGGCCGTGCCGAAGTGGCGGTGGGTCCATGCCGCTCCGTGGTCTTTGCCGTGGATGCGCTGGATGCGGCCGGATTTGGTGCGCGGCGGCAGGCCGCGCTGAACGCCATCAGACTAGCGCAACAGGCTGAACGACTGAACGGTATCCTCGACCTCCCCGCCGCAAGCGGACCCCAACACCAGGTGCGCGAAGTACGTGCCCTCGGCATGGCCCTCTCCCGTCCACGCGGCTCCCGGTACCTCTGACGCGAAGACCAGGTTCCCCCAGCGGTTGTAAATCTCCAGCACGTAGGTCGAGAAGGCCCCCGGCGGAAAGCCCGCCGGCCCCTCGGGACGGTATCCCTCGTTCTTGCCGTCGCTGTTCGGTGTGAATACGTTCGGCAGGAAATACGTGCTGGCGAGCAGCGAAGGGATGACCGTTGCCTCCACCGTGGCCGTCGCTACCTCGCCGCACGCGGAATCCGTCGCAGCTACTTCGATGCTCCACACGCCTTCAGTCGTTTCCCATTCAACATAACTTCCGAGCAACGTACTGCCATCCGGCAATGTCCAAACCACGTCAGACGGCTGTCCACCTGCCCACGTGAGTGCCACACGGGCCGTGTCCGTGCAGCCGTAGAGCACCTCCGCCACAGGTGTCCCAAGGGGTCCCGGAACGACGACTTCCCATGCCAAGGTGGCCGTTGCAGGACAGCCCGTTGCTGCTCCGACAGTGGCCGTTGCCGTGTACACTCCCGGTGCAGGAACGGTGACCGTCGCTGCGACACCACCCCCCGATGAGGTCAGCACCGGCGGACCGGTCGCGGCTGGACCTGCCACCTCCCACTCCACTCCTTCCGGATCGGATCCGGTGGCCCACCACGTCACCTCCCATCCTGAACAGGGTTCCGTGAGCACGTCGAGTTCAACCTCGGGAAGAGGCGGCAACGTCGCGACCACCGTGTCGCCGAAGGTGCAGCCGAGCCAGGATGTTGCCACCTGCACCGACCCGGACGCCCCACTGCCCCCGGCGACGGTCTCCCCCGCAAGCGTCCAGTCGCCCCCCGCACTCCACGCCCACTCGGCCCCAGGCGGCACCTCTCCTACGGCGGTCCACCCCCACTCCCACCCCGAACCGGTACAGACCTGCATCCCCGGCTCCAGCGCCACCGACCAAGGCGGCACCGCCACGACGTTGAACCACAGGGTCCCCGTGCATTCGCCGAGCGTGTACGTCGTGGAAACAGTGTACACCCCAGGCTCGGCATAGGTGTGGGTCGGCGAAGGCACATCCGACGCGAATCCGTCCCCGAACTCCCAAGCAAACCCCGTGGTCCCGGGTGTCACCACCGTAAAAGCAGCGGTGAGTCCCGAGCACGGTTCCGGAGCGATGACCTCGGGCACCTCGGCAGCACACACCACCACATCCACGGTGAAGTCCCGGTAAATCGCTCCCAGCAAGGTCCCCTCCCGCCATTCCTCCACCCAAATCCCCAGCGCGAACTTTCCCGTGCTCTGAGGAATCCCGGTAAACAGCCCGGTAAGCGGGTTGATGAGCGTAGCTGCTCCGGCGCCCAGCGGAGCCGCTGCAGCATACCCGGCCGCCCAGCCCACTTCGGTGAACGGCGGTCCGAGGGGTACGGCCGGCATGGGAGCGGTCGGATCGCCCCCGAGGTAGATGGGCCCGAGCGCGTAGGCGAGCGAATCGCCGTCGGCATCGAATGCGGCGTTGTCCAATCCGAACGGGATGCCCGCGCACAAAAAAGCCTGGGGCAACGCGAGGAAGCTCGGACTGGAATTGGGGCCGGCCACTGTGGCAGCTCCGGGGAGCACCACGGACAGGGTAAACCCCTGGTCTTCAGGGATGTCTAGATTTGTAACAGCCGGCGAGCGGCAGCACCGGCTGTGCACGATGGTGTAGTTCCCGGGAGCCACGGGCAAAGCGACGGTGAAGACATATTCAGCGCGTTCGACACACAGATCGGGCGGCAATACGGCGCAGGTGGAAGGGGTTTCCGGCACCACCTGGACCACCGTCGAGGCATCGAGGGGCGAGTTCACGGTGGTCACGAGTGCGCCATCGAGGTACACGGCGAAGGCCGCGCTCAGGTCGAATCCCGTGCCGTTCGTGTTCGAAGGACCACAGTCGCGGTAGATGAAGCAGTGGACTTCGTAGAGCCGATTTCCGGCGGCGTCTGTTCCTACATAGCTGTAGGACATCTCGCCGCCGACCAAATGCGTCGCGTCCACCTCTGCCGCGCAGAGGCACCCGAGCACAGCCCACGCCCACCGAACCATGTTCCCAAGGTAGCTACCTTTGAACCATGGTGCGCAAATTCTCCCTGTTGCTGAGCATGTTCTTCGGCGCATGCGGCCTGCACGCCCAACAAGCGGACTTCGACCTCCTGCGGTTCTACATGCCGGATGGCTCGCCGTACCTCGAGGTGCATGTGGCGTTCGGCGGGCCGGGCTGGGCGGCGGTGGAGCGCGGTGAAATGTGGATGCAGGAGTCCGAGTTGCGCATCCGCGTGTTCCGGGCAGGAGAAGAGGTGACCGGACGTTCCGTCGTGCTGAGTTCGCCGGCGGAGGCAGATTCTGCGGCGACGCTGGTGCTGGCGAACCTGCACA
>JBIIRP010000125.1:0-5095 GCA_044341475.1 Flavobacteriales bacterium
GACAAGGTCGCAGATTTTGAAGCCCTGATTGACGGAAAGACCCGCGCCATTTACTTGGAAACTATCGGCAATCCTGGTTTCAATGTCCCTGATTTCGATGCATTTGCAGCCCTGGCTGAAGCATACGACCTGCCGTTGGTGGTGGACAACACCTTCGGCGCAGGCGGCTACCTGTTTCGGCCACTGGAACATGGGGCCCACATCGTAGTAGCGTCAGCAACCAAATGGATTGGCGGTCACGGCACCAGCATCGGCGGAGTCATCGTCGACGGCGGAAACTACAACTGGGGGAACGGCAAGTACCCGCAATTCACGGAGCCGTCCGAAGGCTACCATGGGCTGAAGTTCTGGGATGTGTTCGGGACCGACGGCCCATTCGGCAACATTGCCTTCATTATCCGCGCCAGGGTGGAGGGGTTGCGTGATTTTGGTCCGGCCATTTCACCGTTCAATAGCTTCCTCCTGCTCCAAGGGCTGGAAACCCTTTCCTTGCGCGTTCAACGCACGGTTGAAAACACCCAAAAACTGGCCGAATGGTTTGAACGCCAACCGGCGGTAAAGTGGGTGAACTACCCAGGTCTTGCCTCCAGTCCTTCGTTTGCATCCGCTCAGAAGTACCTGCCCAGAGGTGCAGGAGGCGTCTTCAGCATCGTCTTGCACGGCGGAAAGGAACACGCTACTGCCGTGGTCGACCATCTCCAGTTGGTCAGCCATTTGGCGAACGTAGGCGATTCCAAAACGCTGATCATTCAGCCCTCCGCAACAACCCACCAGCAGCTGAACACCGATGAACAGGAGTCTGCTGGTGTGGTGCCCACCTTGCTTCGCATTTCTGTAGGATTAGAACATGTGGAAGATCTGATTGCTGATTTTGAGCGTGCCCTCGAGCGCATTCCGGTCCTTGTTTGATGTTTCTCCGATGTATACCTATACCTCGCACGAGCCCTTGCCGTTAGAATCTGGCGGGGTACTGCCGGAACTTACCCTTGCCTATACGGACCGCGGCGCTCCGAATCTCCCCGTCGTGTGGGTGTGTCACGCCCTGACAGCGAATGCAGACCCGTTCGATTGGTGGCCAGGACTTTGCGGGCCTGCCGATCTGATTTCGCCTGCACGTTTTCGCATCATCTGTGCGAACATCCCGGGCTCCTGCTACGGTTCCACGGGTCCCCTGTCGCTGAATCCGGCTACTGGGGACCCGTATTACCACGACTTTCCCACCATGACGGTTCGCGATGTGGTCCGCGCCCTCGACCGGCTTCGCGTCCACCTCGGAGTTCATTCCATAGCCTTGCTGGTAGGGGGATCACTGGGAGGGCAGCAGGCCATGGAATGGGCGTATTTGCTCGGCACACGGGTTAAGCGCCTTGCCCTCATTGCCACAAATGCACGCCATTCTGCCTGGGGTACCGCCTTCAATGAATCCCAGCGCATGGCCATTGACGCTGACTCGACCTGGAACTCCAGACATCCCGAAGCCGGGGCAAATGGAATGCGGGCGGCACGCGCCGTGGCCTTGCTGTCCTACCGGCATTATTCGACCTATGCGGCAAGCCAAACCGATGCGGAGGCCACGCTCGGCCCCTACCGGGCCTGCTCATACCAGCGCTACCAAGGCGAAAAGCTCGCAAATCGATTCAATGCCTATTCGTACTACCGCCTATCCCAAACCATGGATACCCACCACATGGGGCGTAGACGTCCATCGATCCCCCACGCCTTGCATCACATCCGCGCTGAAACCTCGGTTATCGGCATCGATACGGACGTCCTGTTTCCTCCTGAAGAGCAGCGCTATCTCGCCGAACACATTCCGCAGAGCTCGCTTCACATCCTGCATTCTGCCCATGGACATGACGGTTTTCTGATTGAAACAGAAGCATTGTCGAACCTGATCGAGGCATTCCTCGACCGCGAGGTGCCTGACCCCTTCAACCGGCAGCGGATCAAGCCAGAACCATCTCCGGAACCTCATCCGGAACCACCAGTTTTCCCGCCGTCGCCGCAACGATGTGCTCCACCGATACGCCCGGAGCGCGTTCGAGCAGGTGAAACGCCCCACCGTGGATGTCAAGGACCGCAAGCTCTGTGACCACCCGTTTCACGCACCCCACCCCTGTCAGCGGAAGGGTGCAGGCCGGGAGCAACTTCGATTCGCCTTCGCGGTTCGTGTGCATCATGGCTACGATGATGCGCTCGGCACTGGCCACAAGGTCCATGGCTCCGCCCATTCCTTTGACCATCTTTCCGGGAATCTTCCAATTCGCAATATCCCCGTTCTCAGACACTTCCATCGCGCCTAAGACCGTGAGCTGCACGTGGCGGCCGCGGATCATCGCGAACGACGTGGCCGAATCGAAGTAGACCGCACCCGGCAGGGCCGTAATCGTCTGCTTTCCAGCGTTGATGAGGTCGGCGTCTTCTGTTCCTTCGATGGGAAACGGCCCCATGCCGAGGATGCCGTTTTCGGACTGGAATTCCACGTCGATGCCCGTGGGGACGTAATTCGCCACCAGCGTCGGGATGCCGATGCCGAGGTTGACGTACATGCCGTCGTGCACTTCCTGCGCAATGCGGCGCGCGATTCCGTTCTTATCCAGCATGGTCGGGAGCGGTTGCGGGCCGGACGGTGCGCTGTTCGATGCGCTTTTCGTAGCGAGCGCCTTGGAAGATGCGTTGCACGAAGATGCCCGGGGTGTGGATGGAGTTGGGGTCGAGTGCGCCGGCGGGAACGAGTTCCTCGACTTCGGCCACCGTGATGCGTCCCGCCATGGCCATCAAGGGGTTGAAGTTGCGCGCAGTGCCTTTGTAGACCAAATTCCCCGCCGTGTCTCCCTTCCACGCCTTGACGAACGCGAAGTCCGCAGTAAGCGCGTGCTCGAGGATGTGGGGTTTGCCGTCAAACTCGCGGACTTCCTTTCCGGCGGCGACTTCGGTGCCGTAGCCCGCTGGAGTGAAAAAGGCCGGGATGCCTGCTCCTCCGGCCCGGCAACGTTCGGCGAGTGTGCCCTGTGGGATGAGCTCGACGTCCAGTTCACCGCTCAGCATTTGGCGCTCGAACTCCTCGTTTTCGCCGACGTAGGAGCTGATCATGCGGCGGATTTGGCGGGAAGCCAGCAGCTTCCCGAGCCCAAACCCATCGACGCCCGCGTTGTTCGAAATGCACGTCAACCCGGACACCCCGAGCCGCTCGAGCTCGGCGATGCAATTCTCCGGGATACCGCACAGGCCGAAGCCGCCGAGCATCAGGGTCATGCCGTCGCGCATCCCGGCGCAGGCGGCCTCTGGACCCGAAACTACCTTCGATATGGCCATGTTATTCGAATAGTTCTTCGTCGTCCACGATGATCTCTTCCTCTTCGATTGCGCGGACCAGCCGCCTGCAATCCACGGAGTCTGCGCCGAGTGACACCGAATACCGGAAATCGTTGCGCGGGAAATCGATGGCGTCGTTGTCGAGGACGCCGCGCATGAAGTATCCGAAGATGGGGAGGGCGGTGTTCGCGCCTTGGCCGAGGTGGATGGACGAGAACCGGACCGCCGGATCCTGGGCCCCGACCCATACCCCCGTGGCGAGGGCGGGCGTCAGACCGATGAACCAGCCGTCGGTGTGGTTTTGGGTCGTCCCGGTTTTGCCGGCAAGGGGGATGCGGATGCCGTCGTAGCCGCGTTCTGCCCAGTCTCCCCGCAGCCGCATGCCCGTTCCACCGCGGCGCCCGTTCTCGAGATTCACCGCGCCGTCGACGACCCCCTTCATCATTTCCACCACCACAGCAGCAGTTCGCGGGTCGATGCCCTGGCGGATTTCCGGATCTGGTGTGTAAATGGCATTTCCGAACTTGTCCTCAATCCGCACAATGAAGCGCGGCGCCACATACACGCCTTCGTTCGCGAGGGCGGCCAGTGCGGAAGTCATCTCCTTGAGCGTCAATTCTGCAGAGCCCAGGGCAATCGAGGGCGCCCGGGGAATCTCACTCTCGATGCCCAAATCCCGCGCCACCTGAATGACCGCATCGGGACCATAGTCCTTGATGAGCTTGGCGGAAATGGTATTCATGGAGTTCGCAAGTGCGTACTCGAGTGTCACCATGTTACCGTACTGGAAATCCGCGTTGTCCGGGCACCAATCGGGGTACCCGTCGCCCATGGGGATGCAGATTTTTTGGTTCGGGAGTTCGGTGCACCGGGTGAGCCCGCGCTGCAATGCTGCGGCGTAAACAAACGGCTTAAACACCGAGCCGACCTGTCGGCGGCTTTGGCCTACGTTGTCGTATTTGAAGCTCCGGTAATCGATGCCGCCTACCCAGGCTTTGATGTGCCCGGTCACAGGTTCGATGGCAATCAAGCCCGCATGCAAAATCGCCTTGTGGTACATGATGGAGTCCAGCGGCGACATAACAGTGTCCAGCGGGCCGCTGTGGCTGAAGACGCGCATGGCCACCGGCGTGTCGAATTCCCTGTCGATTTCCGCCTCCGACAGCTTAGGCCACGTGTGGCTGCATCCGCCAGCGTCTTCGTTGCAGCGCCAAACCGCCGCTCCATCTTCCTCGCTTGCTTCGATGTAATGCGCGGGCCGGTGGCATTCCGGGCACATCGCACCGGAGGCGAATTGGTACCGGCGGCTTTCCTTGATTGCGCGGCGCAAATTCGCTTCCCTCTGCTTCGGATCGATGCCTTTGAAGAAGGGGTAATCTTCTTTCGGTCTGCGCTTTACATCCTTTGCGAAGGCTTCTTGCAACTCCGTTGCCAAATGGGCTTTCACGGCCGCCTCTGCGGACTGCTGCATCCGGCTGTCGATGGTGGTGAAGATGTTCAGGCCATCGCGGTACAGGTCGTAGGGGGAGCCGTCCGCCTTGGCGATTTTGTAGCTGCCGTCCTCGTTCTTCTCCTCGAGCAAGCGGGTGACCTCTGCACGCAGGATTTCGCGGAAGTACGGAGCTGTGCCTTCGTCGTGGCTGACAATCTGGAAGTTAAGCCCCAACGGAGTTGCCCGCAGGCTGTCGTAGGCCTCTTCCGTGAGCTTGCCATAGCGCTCCATTTGGTTCAACACCACCTCCCGGCGCTCCATGACCCGTTCCGGCCGACGCATGGGGTT
>JBIIRP010000126.1:0-5061 GCA_044341475.1 Flavobacteriales bacterium
TGCGCTCCCGCTCGGCGGAGTACACGTTTAGACCATGAAAGAAGGAATCCACCCCTCGAACTACCGGCTTGTCGTTTTCAAGGACATGTCGAACGAGTATGCCTTTCTGAGCCGTTCCGCGGCTGCGACGAAGGAAACCATCACCTGGGAGGATGGCAACGAGTACCCGCTCGTCAAGATGGAGGTGAGCCACAAGTCGCATCCCTTCTACACGGGCAAGGCGCAGTTCGTCGACACGGCAGGCCGGATCGACAAGTTCCGTCAGAAGTACCAGAAGTTCTCGAAGTAAGTTCGAGACGAACCGCATACGAAAGCCCGGCACGCCGGGCTTTTTTCGTTATGCGGGGATGCCGAGGGGAAGGGTTTCGACGATTTCTAGCCCGAAGCCCAGAACGGAGGCCGGTCGCGGCCGGTCGGTGAGCAGGGCGAGGCGGGTGATACCGAGGTCGCGCAGGATTTGGGCACCGATGCCATAGTCCTTGCCGTCGGGCGCAATCGGTGCGGCTTCACTTCGCAGGATCCCCGCATAAAGATGCAGGTCGGAGAGCCAGCCTTGGGGGCCGGGTTCGTGCCGGACGAGCACAACGGCGCCGCGGCCGAGACGGGCAACTGCCGCGAGGGCAGCGTGCAGCTCCGGGCCTTTGCCGAACGCGGTGGTCATGAGCAGGTCTCCAGCGCCGCCTACGCCCTGGACGCGCACAGGAACCGTCTCTTCCGGCGTCCACGAGCCGAGTACGAGCGCGAGGTGTTCCGTGTCGGAGCCTTGGTGCCGGTATCCGATGGCTTGGAAGGGGCCCCACGCGGTGTCGAGGGCCAGGTCAAGGGTCCGCTCGATGAGCCGTTCGTGGGCGAGCCGGTAGGCGATGAGGTCGGCGATGGACACCAGCTTCAGTCCGAAGCGGTCTGCGATTTCCCGGCATTCCGGCAGGCGCGCCATGGTGCCGTCCGTGTTCAGGATTTCAACGATGACACCTGCGGGGGCAAGCCCCGCCAAACGTGCAAAGTCAATCGCGGCCTCGGTGTGTCCAGGACGCCGCAACACCCCTTCACCTCGGGCCCGCAGCGGGAAGATGTGGCCCGGACGGCCCAGGTCTTCTGGACGGGTCGCCGGATCGACAAGGGCTTGGATGGTACGTGCCCGGTCGGAGGCCGAAATTCCCGTCGTGCAGCCGTGGCCGAGCAGGTCGACAGACACCGTGAACGGGGTCTCGTACGCGGCGTTGTTTGTCCGGACCATCAGGTCGAGCCCTAACGCATCGCAGCGTTCTTCCGTCAGCGGCGCACAGATCAGGCCGCGCCCGTGGGTGGCCATGAAGTTGATGTGTTCCGGCGTGACATGGGCCGCCGCCATGAGGAAATCGCCCTCGTTTTCCCGGTCTTCGTCGTCCACGACGACAATGATCTCACCGCGTCGGATGGCCTCGATGGCCTCGGGAATCGTGTCGAGCATGCCCATGGTGCAAAAGTAGTGGAGGGTCCGCCCGGTGCGGGCTAAATTTGGCACATGATCCTTCCCATCGTCGCCTACGGAGACCCGGTGCTCAAAGCGGAAGCTGTGGACATCGATTCGCACCACCCGGGACTGTCCGAATTGATTCAGAACATGTGGGAAACCATGTACGAAGCCGAGGGTGTGGGCCTCGCCGCACCGCAAGTCGGCGAATCCATCCGGCTCTTCGTCGCCGACGCCACTCCCTTTGCGGAAGGGGCGAAGGGCGATGCCAGCTGCGAGGACTTCCGGCGGGTGATGATCAATCCGGTCATCTTCGAGACCGGAGGGGAGGAGGTCGGCATGGAGGAAGGGTGCTTGTCCATCCCGGGCATCCGCGAGCAGGTGCTGCGGCCTTCCGAGATCAAGGTGGAGTACTACAATGAAAAGTGGGAGCTTATCGAGGAGCATCTCAGCGGACTTGCTGCGCGGGTGGTCCAACACGAATACGACCACCTCGAAGGCACACTGATCACGGACCGCGTGTCGTCCGCACGCAGGCGCCTCCTCACGGGAAAGCTGCGCGACATCGGCGCTGGTCGTGTGCCGGCCGAGTACAAAATGCGGTTCCCGCACACGCGCCGGCGATGAAGTGGCTGTGGGGGGGGATTGCCGCCGCACTCGTGGGATGCGGGGCCGGGGAAGCGGGCAAGGAGGATTTGGCCTGCACGGAGCGGGCAGCGGCGATCCGAAGTGCGGAGCAGGCCCTGGTGGCCGGTGGGCCGGAGCCCGATCCGGAAGCCCGGCAGGCCCTCATCCGCGACTATGCGGCCTTTGCAAACGCCTGCCACAGCGACACCTTGACGCCTGAATTCCTGTTCCGAAGGGCGGATCTGCTGCGCTCGGCGGGCAAATTTGCCGAAGCCGTCGCCCAGCTCCGGGACGTGCACGACCACTTCCCCGAATATCCGCACCGGGCCCGGTGCGCCTTCCTCGTCGCGTTCATCAACGAGGTCGAACTAATGGACCGGGAACTCGCTCGCGCGGGTTACGAACAGGTGCTCTTGCTGTACCCCGGAACCGAGGAAGCAGCTATGGCTGAGCAAATTCTGAGCGCCTGGGGCCTGTCGGACGAGGAACTCGTTCGTACCTTCAGGGGCAATGGACAACCTTCGTGATGGGGTAATCTCGCGGGCGTACCTCGTGCGCCGCGCCAAATACCTGCTTGCGTTCACCATTCCGCTGGCCGGTGGGCTGTCGTTGCTGGCCGAGGGTTTGTGGACGTTTGGGGCACTGGTCTATGTCTTCGGGCTTCTGCCCCTGCTGGAACTCGTGCTGCCGCCTGCCCGGGCGAACCTCTCGGATGTCGAGCGGTCCTATGTTGCTCGGGATCCCTGGTTTGATCGTCTTCTCGTGCTTATGGTGCCCATCCAAGTCGGCTTGCTCGCGTACTTCGTGACCCACCCTGGCGAGGACGGGGTGACGTTTACGGGTCGGGTGTTTGCGATGGGGCTGCTGTGTGGGGTGCTGGGGATCAATGTGGCCCACGAGCTCGGACACCGGCCGGACCGGTTCTCCCAACGCTGCGCCCACCTTCTGCTCGCGACCTCGCTGTACACGCACTTCTTCATCGAGCACAACCGCGGCCACCACCGCAATGTGGCGACTCCAGACGACCCGGCGACGGCCCGGCGGGGGGAGTGGGTGCAGCTGTTTTGGTTGCGGGCGGTGTTCGGCGGCATCGCAGGAGCTTGGCGGCTGGAGGCCGAGCGGCTGCGCCGTCAGGGCAAATCGCCGTGGCACTTGGACAACCAATTCCTGCGCCTGCAGGCCCTGCAGTGGGCAGCGTTCGGAGCGGTGGCGTGGGGACTGGGAAGCACGGCGGCACTGGGGTGGCTGGCGGCGGCGGCGTTCGGCGGTTGCCTGCTGGAAACCGTGAACTACATCGAGCACTACGGTCTGCAGCGACCGCGGCTGAACGCCCACCGCTATGTACCGGTTGAGCCGGAGCACAGCTGGAATTCCGACCACGTCCTCGGACGCATGATCCTGTTCGAACTCAGCCGGCATTCCGACCACCACCACCGGCCGGCCCAGCCGTACGCCCAGTTGGACCACATCGACCATGCACCGCAACTGCCCACGGGCTACCCCGGCATGATGCTGCTCAGTCTCGTTCCGCCACTCTTTTTCCGGGTCATGCGCCCTCGACTTGCCGCCGTACCTTCGGGGCGATGAGCAACCGGTTTCCCTCCGGAGTCCTGTGGGGCTCCACTGTGCGCGACGTGTTTCGCGATGCGCACGCTCGCGGCTACGCGCTGCCCGCAGTCAATGTCATCGGGTCGAATTCCATCAATGCGGTGCTCGAAACCGCGCGGAAGGTGAATTCTCCCGTATTCGTGCAGTTTTCGAATGGGGGAGCGGCGTTCCAGGCAGGAAAGGGGTTGAAGCTTGCGGACCAAAAGAACACCGTCCTCGGCAGCATCGCCGGCGCCCTCCACGTGCACACCCTCGCCGAGGCGTACGGCGTCCCGGTGATTCTCCACACGGACCACTGTGCGAAGTCGCTGTTGCCCTGGATCGACGGTCTGCTCGATGCGGGCGAGCGGCACTTCGACCGCACCGGCGCTCCGCTGTTCAGCAGCCACATGCTCGATCTGAGCGAAGAGCCGCTGGAGGAGAATTTGGCGACGTGCGCCCGCTACCTCGAGCGGATGGACCGGATGGGCATGTTCATCGAAATCGAGCTGGGCGTGACGGGAGGCGAGGAAGACGGAGTAGACAACACGGATGTGGACAGCAGCCGATTGTACACCCAACCCGAGGAAGTCGCCCAAGCCTTCGAGGTGCTCAAGCGCATCAGCGACAACTTCACAATCGCAGCGGCATTCGGCAACGTGCACGGGGTCTACAAGCCTGGAAATGTATCGCTTCAGCCGAAAATCCTGCAGCGGAGCCAGGAACACATCGCGAGCCGGTATGCGACAGGGCCGAATCCGGTCGATTTCGTTTTCCACGGCGGCAGCGGTTCGAGCATTGCTGAAATCCGGGAGGCCATCGGCTACGGGGTGGTGAAGATGAACATCGACACCGACATGCAGTGGGCATTCCTTAGCGGCGTGCGCGATTATGTCCTCGGAAAGCAGGCGTATTTGATGTCCCAAATCGGCAACCCCGACGGACCGGATTCCCCAAACAAAAAGCACTACGATCCCCGGGTGTGGTTGCGCAGCGGGGAGGAGGCCTTTGTCGAACGGCTCGCCCAGGCCTTCGAGGACCTGAACTGCATCGGACGCAACGCACTCTAAGGCGGTGTTGAAGGCGTTTGATCTGCGGCGTTCCTCGGCCGGTCAGCGGCTGAGCGCCTATGTGGTATCCGGTCTATTGCCGGAGTTGAAGGAGTTGTTTCAGGCAGATGCCCGACGGTTCGATGCCTTCCACCTGCGGCTTCCCGGTGTGCTGTACGATTTTTCCAAACAGCGCATCGACCGAGATGTCCTGGACATGCTGTTTGCACTCGGCCGTGAGGCAGACCTTGAGGGCGCGCGGCGTGCGCTCTTTGCCGGCGAGCGCATCAACGCCACGGAGGACCGGGCGGTCATGCACATGGCGCTCCGTGCCGAACGGGGCGA
>JBIIRP010000127.1:0-4912 GCA_044341475.1 Flavobacteriales bacterium
ATGACTAAGCGGAAGCGGGTTGCTCCGACCTTCTTGCTTTAAATCGCGCGATCAAATCCAAATTTCAGGCCTACAAAAATCGTCCGAGGCCTCATGGGACCGTAGATATAACCGGCATCGCGGCGGACTCCTGAATCAAAATCCTGTTGGTAGCTGTTCCAAATGTTTTGGACACCACACGAAACATCCACTTTGTACCCATTTGCAATTCGGACTTTGTACGCCGCCTTGATGGTATTGTCAAAAAAAGCCTGCGTTTGGGTGATAACTGTCTGTTCGGTTACCGGATCAATGACCCGGGCTACATCCATGGAACCTGTGATCACTCCTGAATACGAAATTGTCCAAGCTTCTCTCGGGGTATACACACAGGAAAAAAAACCATACGCCCCAGGAGTTCGAAGCAAACGGCTCGTTGACGTAGCCTGCAGGTCATCAGATGGCACGTCAGGGGTCCAAAGTTCTTCCACCACATCGTACAAAGCGCTTTGAAAGGTTGCACCCGATTGCAAAACGAATTTGCTCCCGAATGCAGCATTTGCTTCCACATGTACTCCTGACACTGCTGCCCCTTCTCCATTACGTTTGGTGATAACAGCAACACCACTGGGCAATTCCTCTTGATCGGTAAGCAGAAATGGGTTCGTCAAATGCGTGTAAAACCCTTCTGCTACAACATTCAATTGCGTTCTTCCGAAAAACTGATCGTAATTGATAGAAAGTGATGTGCTATTCGAGCGCTCTACCTGAAGGTCAGGGTTGAAACGGATAAAGCGCGCTGCCCCTCCGACTGTTTCAATGTGCAAATCCTCATCGAAAGCCTGGGGTCCTCGGTAACCTTGTGCGTAGGACGCCCGCAGCTTCAAGTTCTCCCGGATGGAATACAAGACTGACAACCGGGGAACCAGCACTTCGATGGTCCTGTCATTGACCAGTCGTTCGACCTGAAGATTGTACATACCGATAAGATTGAGCTGGTCAAAACGACCTCCGACCAGAAGTGTTAGTCGTTCAATAGGCCGCACTTCCACCTCAGTAAAGGTGCCCCAATTCCCCACACGCTGATCGATGAGTCTGCCATACCCCGGCATTTCATCCACCACCGAGCCCAATGCAAATTCGGACCCCGCGGTTACAGACCACTTCGGGCGTGCAAAAAATGTGTGTTGAAGTCCGAACACAGCGGTCAGCTCCTCCGAGTTTCCGTAAGCGTTGATAGCAAGCACATCGTCCGCTGTCAAGGTATCCCCTTCACCGATCACACGCCCTCCACCTCCATAATAACTTGCCCGGTCCACATGCTGGAGGGAGCCATACATTGTCGTTTTGTGCTTTCGGGAATTACCAAACAAATCCAGCGAGGCTGTTGTGTTCAGCACATCGTGTTCGATCTGCTCAGTGATGTCTGTTTGGTGCGGAACCAAATCAAACTTGTTGCCCCCGCGTCTGAATTCATTGATGTAAAACCCGCCAAATTTCAGCCTGCATCTGTTCTCATTGAAGTCATAAAATGCATCTACACCGAACGAACTACTCCGCAATAAGGCGATTTCAGAAAATCCATCCCCATTCGCGTCCCATGGCGTTCGATTTCTGTTGTACCCGAAGAAATTCACCCCTCCCTTCCCATCTTCTGGGACAACTGATACGCTGTAACTCACCGATCGATCTGATGCTTCGCCGTGGACAAGCGCTTGATTCACTTCGACTTCATAAGCGCTTGTGGTGGGATTCTTCGTAATGATGTTCACTGTACCTGCAATCGCATTGCCACCATACATCACTGAACCTCCACCCCGTACTACTTCAATCCGCTCCACCATCGCGGTAGGCAGCATTTCCAAACCATACACACCGGCTAAGCCAGAAAAAACGGGTCTGCTGTTGATCAAAACTTGTGCATATGCTCCTTCAAGGCCATTCATACGCACTTGCGTGAATCCGCAATTTTGGCAGTTATTCTCAACCCGCAAACCGGGAGAAAAGCTCAATCCATCGGCAAGACAAACGGATTGCGTTGCCTCCAATAGATGTGCGTTTACCGAATTCACAATCACGGGGGACTTGTACCGTTCTACCAGATTGCGCGTTCCGGTTACGACTACCTCACCGAGGTTAAGTATATCAGGTTGAAGCTCTAAATCAAGTTGAAAGTGCTCTCCAACCCTTACCTCTATCCTTTGTTCTATCGTCCGATAACCGATGAAGCTCGCCCGAATCGAATAGCTCCCCGCCTTCAATCCGTTGATTAAGAAAAATCCGTCTGCGTCCGTCACCGTGAAAGCATTCAAGCCTGCTATGGCGACTGTCGCACCAGGTATCGCCTCATTATCAGCCGTTATCCTACCCGAAACGGTAGCTATTTGGGCTGATACCGCATGCCCATAAAGTCCTAACATCACCGCCAGCAGCACATGGTGCGTGATTCCTCTGCGTTTCATCCCTCCGAAGTTCGCACATCCCTGACAAACGAAACTGCACATCGCCTCATGAACCCGGCGTCGCTTACGTCCGTGGTGCCCGGTCTGGTGGACGCAGAAATCGAACCTATGTTCAGGGGAAACTTTTGCAGAGTTCAGACAGGCCATTTTGGTGATGAGAATGCCGACCTGGGACTCGCTAATTTTAACGCAAATCGGCTTCATGCTATTCTGTCGATCATGCAGGGTTCAGTACACTTTCGGAATCTGATTCCGATTTTGTTCCAACACTCTTTGCCCGTGAAGCGGAGAGGAGGGTGCTGAACGATAAAGGTGAAGGGGATTACCCGCGCCTCGCGGCGCGAATGAACGCCCGATGAGGGGGTGGCTGGAAAGCCGATGAAAACCCGATGAACTGCGTTCATGCGGGCTTTTTGCTTGACCACTCCTGCGCTGAAGCGGGCTTCGCGCAGGCCCGTTCGACGCAAAAAACCAGCGCACTGGCGCTGGTTTTCATCGTCTTTCGCGGAGAGACGGGGATTACCCGCGCCTCGCGGCGCAGGTGAGCCCCAGAGTGGGGCGGCACAGAACCCACAACGAACGACTGGCCCACCCTGCGGGTGGCCAGCTTTCCTGCTCAGGTGCACGTCACCGAAGCTGCGCCTCGTTCCGCGCTCCTTCGCATGAAAACGCCCGCTGACGCGGGCGTAGTTCGTTGTGGGTTCTGGCGGAGAGACGGGGATTCGAACCCCGGACACCTTGCGGTGAACACGCTTTCCAGGCGTGCGCCTTAAGCCACTCGGCCATCTCTCCATCGTCCAGGCCGCGGCCTGAGAACGGGGGCGCAAGGTACCGAAAATTCCGGGAGGAATCCGCGCCGTGCGGCCAGATTGTGCCCCCGGTCCGCGGTCAGTCCGGCGTGCGCTCGCCGCGGAGGTCGGCGAGGAGGCCGGAGCGGACGGCGGCGGGATCGCTGTGGGTGGCGAGGAGGTGCATAAGTTTGGTGAGGGCCGCTTCGGTGGTCATGTCGCCACCGGGGACGACGCCGACGTCGAGGAGCATGTGGCCGGTGGCGTAACGCTCGGGGTGGACGCCGCCGTGGCCGCATTGGGTGACGTTGACGGTGACGACGCCCCGGTCGTGCGCTGCGGCGAGGAGGTGCCGGAGCGCGGCCGAGGAGGGGGCGTTGCCTGAGCCGAAGGTCGAGAGCACGAGTCCGCGGAGGGGTTGCCATTCCGTCACGCGCGCGATAGCTTCGGGCGAAAGGCCAGGGAAGAGGGGGAGCCAAACGACCCGTGTTTCCATCGCCGTGTTGACCCCGAAGTCGAGGGCGGCGTCGCGGAACAGCGCGGACCGGTGAATGGCCAAATCGACTCCGGCCGAGGCCAGGGGCGGGTAATTGGGGCTGACGATGGCCTGGAGGGATTCAGCACTTTCCTTGTGGGTGCGGTTGCCGCGGTACAAGGCAGATCCGAAGTAGACCGCGACCTCCCGGATGAGGGGTCGACCGGCGGAAGATGCGGTCGCTAGCTCGACGGCCGTCAGGAGGTTTTCCCGACCGTCCGTCCGCGGCAATCCGATCGGCAGCTGGCTGCCGGTGAGGATGACGGGTTTGGCTAACCCCTTGAACATGAAGCTCAGCGCGCTCGCCGTGTACGCCAGCGTATCCGTGCCGTGGAGGATGACGAATCCGTCGAACTCCGTGTAGCGGTCGCGGATCAGGCTGGCCAGCCGCGCCCACTCTGCCGGGCCCACGTCCGACGAGTCCAGGGGCGGGTCGAAGGCTTCCGCCACGAGGAGCCTGCCCGGCTGCTCCAGTTCTGGGACGTGGCGGGTGATTTCGGCGAAATCGATGGGCACTAACCCCCCGTTTCGGGTGACACTTCCTATCGTTCCTCCTGTGTAAATCAGTAAGATGCGGCTTTCCATGGCGGTGGGCGCTGAAGGGGAGGTCAGAGGGGTGGAAGGCGGAATAGGCGGCAGGCGTTTTCGGACGTCACCCGAGCGACTTCGTCGACCGGGACGTCCCAAAGTTCCGCTACACGGACCGCCACCACCGCGACGTGAGCGGGTTCGTTGCGCTTGCCCCGGAACGGGACAGGTGCGAGGTAGGGAGCGTCGGTTTCGAGGATGACCCGGTCGCGGGGCAGTCCCGGGATGACCGCGTCGAGTCCGCCGTTCTTGTAGGTCGCCACCCCGCCGATGCCCAGCATAAGCCCGGGATGGGCGAGGGCCTGCTCCGCTTCGGCCACTCCGCCGGTGAAGCAGTGGATGACCCCGCGCAGCGGGTCCTTCCCTCCTGCCGGGTCGAGCAACGCGAGCTCTTCGAACAGCTCCGCGAAGGCGTCGCGCACGTGGATGACGATGGGCAGGTCGAGAGCGCGGGCGCAGGCCGTTTGGGCACGGAAGGCGGCGCGCTGGGCAGGCAGCGTGGTCTTGTCCCAGTAAAGGTCCAGCCCGATTTCCCCCACAGCGATGTACTTCCGGTCGCC
>JBIIRP010000019.1:0-16447 GCA_044341475.1 Flavobacteriales bacterium
GGGGTTGAGGGCGAGGTTGGGGTTGGGGTGGCGAAGAGGTCGAGTTGGCCGGTGGGGGAGGGGGAGGTTGAGGTTGAGGTTGAGGTTGAGGTTGAGGTTGAGGTTGAGGTTGAGGGGGAGGGGGAGGTTGAGGGGAAGAATTCGGTGGTGACGCGCTGGAGCAGGGTTCGGAATTCCAGTTCCTCCATGACCTCGCGGACCTGGTCGGAGTGGGGAGTGCCGACGGCCATTTGGTCGTAGGGGATGTCGCATGGGACATCAAGGCGGATGGTGGCCAGTTCGCGGGAGAGTCGAGCGAGATCCGCATGCTGTTCGACGCGTTCCCGGGCCTTTCCCTTGAGCTCGTGTGCGTGGGCGATGAGGCCTTCGATGCTGCCGTAGGTGCGGAGGTATTCGGCTGCAGTCTTCGGGCCGACTCCGGGGATGCCCGGGATGTTGTCCACGCTATCGCCCATCAGGCCGAGCAAATCGATGACCTGCTCCGGGCGGTCGATTCCGAAGCGAGCGCATACCTCGGCTGGACCTAGAACTTCTGCGTCGCCACCCCCTTTTCCAGGTTTGTAGATGCGCACCCGGTCGGTGACCAGCTGGCCAAAGTCCTTGTCCGGGGTCATCATGTACACATCGAATCCTTCCGCGGCGGCGCGGTGGGCCACGCAGCCGATGAGGTCATCTGCTTCGAATCCCTGGGCCATCAGCACCGGCACATCGAGGGCTTCGAGGAGCTTCATGATCCACGGAACGGACCTGCGGATGTCTTCGGGGGTTTCGTCCCGGTTTGCCTTGTATGCGGGATACATCTCGGTGCGGAAGGTGTCGCCCGGGGCATCAAACACTACGGCGATGTGCGAGGGACGCTCGCTGCGCAGGACCTCGAGAAGTGCGGTGGTGAATCCGAACACAGCGCTCGTATTGAACCCCTTCGAGTTCATTCTCGGATTCTTGATGAAGGCGTAGTAGGCCCGGAAAATCAAGGCATACGCGTCGAGCAGAAAGAGCTTGCGCTCAGAAGGCGGCGTGAGGGTCATGGCCCTCGAAGGTACCGCCTTTCAGGTGCGACCGGCCTTCAGGATGGGAACCGTGCTGCACGGTTCTCCGAACATCAACGAGGCGACCACAGGTGCCAACCGGAGGGCCCACCGGGCGAGTGCCTCGGAACCGCCTGCATCCGCGCACCCTTTGATGACCACCCGCGCGCCCCGCAGCGGTTCGAGGTCCGCCGCATCGATAGCAGCCAGCACCAGCGCCTGCCGCACCGCCTCAGGCCGGCCGGTATGCACCTGCGCTCCCCGGTCGTGCAGGGTGACGGCGGCGAGCATCCAAGCCCATTCCGGAACCACCGCATCGGCGCTGCAAAACAGCGCCACCGTCGTTCCGTCCATGCGGGGCAGGCCACGCAAGGCCTCACGGAAGGGGGCCTCCCGCAAGATGAACCCACCCTCGAGGTGGTCGGCCAAATCAAACCCGACCAAGGCGGGAACCCGTGTATACGCAGCGGTGTCGAGCTGGACGATGCCGCTGGCCTCGACCCGATTGACGATGCCGTCGGTCATGCCCAGCGCGGTGCAGCCCGTTCGACCCGCGCCACGAGTCCTTCGGCCGCCGCCACCACAGCCGCAGCATCGTACCCGCATTCGGAGTAGAGCTCCTTTTGGGATCCGTGTTCGATGTAGCGGTCGGGAATGCCGAGGCGCTTCACCTGGGCCGAGTAGCCCCGGTCGCCCATGAACTCGAGCACGGCGGAGCCGAAGCCTCCGGTCACACAGCCGTCCTCGAGGGTGATGATGGCGTCGAATTTGGTAAACACCTCATGCAGCATCACTTCATCGAGCGGTTTTGCGAAGCGCATGTCGTAGTGTGCGGCAGAAATTCCGCGGGCGGCCAAATCGTTCGCCGCCGCCGCTGCTTCGGTGCCGATGGCCCCGATGGACAGAATGGCCAGATCGACGCCGTCGCGCAGTTTGCGGCCCCGTCCGACGGGAATCGCGCTAAAGGGTTGGCGCCAGTTTACGATGGAGCCTTCGCCGCGGGGATACCGGATGGAGAAGGGGCCAGCATGCACTTGGGACGCCGTGTACATCATGTTCCGCAGCTCGACCTCGTCCATGGGCGCGGCCACCACGAGGTTCGGGATGCAGCGCATGTAGGCCAAATCGTACGCGCCGTGGTGCGTCGGCCCGTCTGCTCCCGCTAATCCACCGCGGTCGAGGCAGAAGACCACGTGCAAATTTTGCAGGGCCACGTCGTGGATGACCTGGTCGTAGGCCCGTTGCATGAAGCTCGAGTAGATGTTGCAGAACGGCACGAGGCCTTCGCACGCCATCCCTGCGCTGAACGTAACGGCATGTTGCTCAGCGATTCCGACGTCGAACGCGCGACCGGGCATCGTGTCGAGCATGAGCTTGAGCGAGCAGCCCGTGGGCATGGCGGGCGTCACGCCGACGACGCGGTGGTCGCTTTCGGCGAGCTCGACGATGGTTTCGCCGAAGACGTCCTGGAATTTGGGCGGCGTCGGCCGGCTGGCAGGCGACTTGAGAATTTCGCCGGTCTCTTTGTCGAACAGGCCGGGCGCGTGCCACGTGGTGGGGCTGCCGCTTTCGGCCGGCGCGTAGCCCTTCCCCTTCACCGTCACACAGTGCAGCAACTTGGGCCCGGGGATGTCCTTCAGGTCCTCAAGGATGCGCGCCAAATGCTCCACGTCGTGGCCATCGACAGGCCCGAAGTATCTGAAATTCAGCGACTCAAACAGATTCGATTGCTTGAGCATCGCCGACTTGACCGCATGTTCCACCTTCGCCGCGATGGCCTGCGCGTTCGGCCCAAACTTCGAAATCCGGCCCAGCAAATGCCACACCTCATCCTTCACCCGGTTGTACGTCGGGCTCGTCGTGATGTCCGTCAGGTACTCCTTCAGCGCACCCACGTTCGGGTCGATGGACATGCAGTTGTCGTTCAGCACGATGAGCATGTCCGTGTCCTCGACCCCGCCGTGGTTCATGCCCTCAAATGCCAGACCTGCAGTCATGGCACCGTCCCCGATGACCGCGATGTGTTGCCGCTTCGGGAACCCCATGCGCTTGCTGCCGACGGCCATGCCGAGCGCGGCGGAAATGCTGGTCGAGCTGTGGCCCACCCCGAAGGTATCGTAGGGACTTTCGCTGCGCTTCGGAAAGCCGGAAATGCCTTTGTGGACGCGGTTTGTGTGGAAAATCTCCCGTCGTCCGGTCAGGATTTTGTGGCCGTAGGCCTGGTGGCCTACGTCCCAAACGATGCGGTCGTCCGGCGTATTGAACACGTAATGCAACGCCACCGTCAATTCCACCACCCCGAGACTGGCCCCGAAGTGCCCGCCTTTTTCCGAGACGACGTCGACGATAAACGTGCGCAGTTCATCGGAAATCGCCCGCAAATCCTCGTGCGAAAACTGCTCCCGCAGGTCTGCAGGTTCGTGGATGCGGGAGAGCAACGGGCCGGCGGGATACGATTTCATGGCATCATCTTAAAAACACGTCCTAACACAACACGAGGGCATGTGGTGGGGTTCAATCGGGCCGTTGCGTCGGGGCTGCTCATGCAGTCACCCACGACAACAGACCCTTCAGGATTCCGAGTCCGTCGGTGTTCGCAAGATCCGCGCTGGCGGCGCGCTCCGGATGGGGCATCATCCCGAACACCGTGTGCGAGGCGTTGCTCACCCCAGCGATGTGGGCCATGGAACCGTTCGGATTTGTCCACGGTTGGATTTCCCCGGCTTCGTCGCAGTACCGGAACAGGACCTGGTCGCCGTCTTCGAGGGCCTTGAGGCCGTCGGCGTCCACGGTGTAGTTGCCCTCGCCGTGGGCGATCGGGATGCACAGGGGCTGCTCGGGATCGAGTTCAGCGGTCAGAGGTGCTGTCCGGGAGACGGGCAGGATGTGCACGTTGCGGCAAATGAACCGGCGGCTTTCGTTGTGCCGAAGCGCGCCGGGGAGCAGGCCGGCTTCGCATAGGATTTGGAAGCCATTGCACACGCCGAGCACGCGTCCGCCCCGCGCCGCATGGGCCGAAACGGATTCCATGATGGGCGAAAAGCGGGCAATGGCGCCACTGCGCAAATAGTCTCCGTAGCTGAACCCTCCCGGCAACACGACCGCATCGACCCCCTGCAGGTCGCGGTCCTTGTGCCACAGCGAGATGACGTGAACTCCGAGGCCTTCCGAAAGGGCATGGACCATGTCGCGGTCGCAGTTCGACCCGGGAAAGGTGACAACTCCGATTTTCATGGCTGCAAGTTCGGGCAAACCGCGTGGACTCCGCAGCTAGTGGGCAAAAACCGCCATCGCCAGCAGCGCGCCGCCCATCCACCAGAGCACGCGTTCGGCCCGGCCTACGTGGCGAACTTCAGGCGCCCCGCCGGCGAGACCGAAGGCGCACCACACGGCGGCGATGTTCCACAGGTGCATGGTCCCGGCACCCCAGGGCCACACCGCTACCCCGACCGCGGCTACGAGGGAGAACACGAAGAGGTGGAGGTGGGTCGATTCGGCCCGGAGTCCGCCTGCCCGCCGCGCGGACAACACCCGGACCCACCCTCCCAGCGCCAGGACCGCTAGGCCCGCGCCGGCCGAGGCCAGGCCGACGTCCGCCGACAGCGCACCGGCCCGTTCCCACAGGTCGGGCCCGACCGGCATCCACTGGCTGCGGACGGCAGCCGCGAGGTCTGGACCCGTGGCGCCGGCGAGGGCGGCACGCACGGCGGTCACGCCGGTGGCGAGCGCCATCGGCCAAACGGCGCCGATGCCCGCCATCAGCCATTCCCGGATGCTGAAGGGCCGGGCGAGGGTTTGGGCCGCGTACAACGCGGCAATGCCACCTACCGTCGCAGGCTCCAGTACGGCTGCGCAACCGGCCAGCACCCCGGCACGGAAGCCGATGCCGCTCGTACTCGGCTGGCGGTGCATCCGCAGCACCTGGTCTCCGCAACCGAGCAGGGCGATGAGCGCGGCAAGCGAGCGAACGGCCTCCACCGGCGATTCCGCGTCCGGCGCCGCGCACACCAGCAGGGCAACGAACACCGACGCCATCGGATCCGCCCGCGGCACAAACGCGTAGGCCCCATAGAGCCGATGCGCCAGTCCCGCCGCGGCAAGCGCCCCCACCGTCCGAATTCCGATGCCGACAAAACTGCCGCCCGAAACCGCCTCCACCACCGCCCAAATGGCCACCGCAACGGGCACGGCAAGCCACGCAACGGGCTGGTTTGAGCGGAGTAAACCGAGGAATGGTGTCACAGGTCGGGGAGAATCGCGGTGGAGGTGCTAAATTTGCCCCGAAAATACCGCCGGATATGAACCTTCAGGAACTGCTCACTCCGCTCGCCAAATTCATCGTTTGGACCTTTGAAAACCTGCTGGTTCCGATTGCCGATCCGATGAACGCCGCGGTAGTCGTTTTGGGCATCGGCGGCATCGCCTACTGGCTGCGCCTCCAAAAGCGGATGTCCGACAAAGCGCGGAAGGAAGGGAAGATTGTGTGAGCTTTCGCGGCTGTGCCGCGAGTTTTCAGTTTCCGCGGCTGCGCCGCTAGTTTGAGTTGGAGTTTGAGTTTGAGTTTTCGCGGCTGCGCCGCTAGTTTGAGTTTTCAGTTTGAGTTGGAGTTTGAGTTGGGAGTTTTCGCGGCTGCGCCGCTAGTTTGAGTTTTCAGTTTTGAGTTGGAGTTTGAGTTGGGAGTTTTCGCGGCTGCGCCGCTAGTTTGAGTTTTCAGTTTGATTCTCAACCTCAACCTCGCCCTCAACCTCAACCTCGTCCTTGTTCTCGTTCTGTGCGGCGAAGCCGCACGCGTTCTCGTCCTCAGCCTCACCCCACCACATCCCGGCCGATGTCCGAACGGCAGTACTTGCCTTCGAAGGCGACCGTGTGTGCTGCGGAGTAGGCGGCAGTGAGCGCATCGGGCAAGGTGTTTCCCCAACCGGTGCAGGCAAACACACGGCCGCCGGAGGTGACCACGCGTCCGCGGTGGAGCCGGGTGCCAGCATGAAAGACGTGGGATCGGTCGAGTGCCTCAGCCGCGTCTAGGCCGGTAACTTCGCGGCCGGTGACCGGGGTCGCCGGGTAGCCCTCGGAGGCGAGGACGACCGTGGCCGCCGCGCGGGGATCGATGTCGATGTCGACTTCCGACAGGAGTCCAGAGGCTGCGGCGACGCAGACATCGAGCAGGTCGCTCCGAAGGCGGGGAAGAATGACCTCGGTTTCGGGGTCGCCGAGCCGGCAGTTGTATTCGATGACGTACGGTTCGTTGCCCACCTTCATGAGCCCGAAGAAGAGGAAGCCGCAGTAGGGAATTCCCTCTTTTGCAAGGCCTTTGACCGTCGGGATGATGACGCGGTTGAGGACCTTGTCGTCGAAGTCGGGGCCGGCAAAGGGCACGGGGGAGACGGCGCCCATGCCGCCGGTGTTGGGGCCGGTATCGCCGTCGCCGATGCGTTTGTAATCTTTGGCCGACGGCAAGAGGCGGAAGGCATTCCCGTCGGTGAGGCAAAACGCGCTCAGTTCGATGCCGTCGAGGAATTCTTCGATGACCATCCGCCGGCCGGCTGCGCCGAATTTGTCGCCGTCGAGCATCGCCCGGATTTCCTCCTCGGCCTCCGCGCGGTCCGTGCAGATCAGCACCCCTTTGCCGGCGGCCAAACCATCGGCTTTCAGGACATACGGCGGCCGGAACCCTTCGAGAAACGCACAGGCAGCGTCCGCCTCGCCGGTTCCGAAGGCACCGTAGCGGGCGGTGGGGATGCGGTGGCGTTCCATGAAGGATTTGGCAAACTCCTTGCTCCCCTCCAGCCGGGCACCGGAAGCTCCCGGGCCGATGACGAGTGGCGCTCCCTTTTCCATGGCCCGCAGGTGGTCCGCAAGCCCATCCACCAGCGGCCCTTCCGGCCCGATGAGGACGAGCCCGATGGCGAACCGGCGCACGTAGCGCTCGACCGCCGCGTGGTCCGCCGGATCCAAGTCCGCGGCGCACGTGCCTAGCTCCGCCATCCCGGCATTGCCCGGCGCGATATGCAAGGAGGTGAGCAGGGAACTTCCGGCCAATTTCCACGCCAGCGCATGCTCGCGACCGCCGCTTCCTACAAGGAGCACATTCATACGGGCAAAGCTACGGCGCTACCTTGCGCACATGTTGCTCTCGGCCGTCATCATCACCCGCAACGAAGCCCACAACATCGAGCGGTGCTTGCACAGTCTTTCCGGGGTGGCCGACGAGTTGCTCGTGGTCGATTCGGGCTCGACCGATGCGACCGTTGCCCTCGCCGAGCAGTGCGGAGCCCGCGTGCTCACCCACCCCTTTGAAGGCCACATCGAGCAGAAGAATTGGGCTGCGGAACAGGCGCGTGGGGCGTTTGTGCTGAGCCTCGATGCGGACGAGGCGCTTTCCATGGAGCTGCGGGATGCCCTGCTCGGTTGGCGGTCGCACGCGCTGGCGGGCGGCAACGGATGGGCGGTGAACCGGCTGACGAACTACTGCGGCACGTGGGTGCGCCACGGGGGGTGGTATCCGGACCGGAAGGTGCGGCTGTGGAAGGCCGGGTCGGGGAGGTGGGTCGGGGAGAATCCGCATGACCGCTTTGAGTTGTTTGGCGGCGAGCAGGCTGCGCGGCTTGCGGGGGACTTGCTGCATTACAGCTATGGGACTGCGGAGGACCACTACCGGCAGATTGACTTTTTTTCGGACATCGCCGCGGTGGCTGCGGTTCGTCGCGGGGTGCGGTCGAAGGCGTGGGAATGGCCGGTGCGGGCGGGGTTTCAGTGGGTGAAGAATGCGGTGCTGCGGGGGGGGTGGCGCGACGGGGCCGCCGGCTGGGCGATTGCCCGAAGGAGTGCCTGGGCGACGTGGTGCAAGTACCGGAAGGTGGGGTGGGTCGGCAGGGGGGTGGATGCGCTAGAAGGCCGGCCGGCACGCCGCCTGCTTGTGGCCCGGACGGATGGGATCGGGGATGTGGTGTTGACCTTGCCGCTGGCGGTTTGGATTCGGCAGCATGCACCGGAGGTGGAGGTGGATTTTCTCGTGCGGCCCTACACGGCAGCGGTGGTGCGGGCGTGTCCGGCGGTGCGGGAGGCGGTGGTGTGGGAGCCGGGGACCCAGGTGCCTGACCTCGGAGGATACGATGCCGTGGTGTTTGCCTTCCCGGATCGGGAGGTGGTGCGTGCTGCGGTGCGCGACCGGGTTCCGGTGCGGGTGGGCACCTTGCGGAGATGGCATACGTGGCATGCGGTAACGCACGGGGTGTGGGATTCGCGCAAGCGTAGCGGGAAGCACGAGGCATGGCATGGCCTGCGGTTGCTCGAGCCGCTGCGGCTGTTGCCGGGGTGGGTGAAACCGGGGGTGCAGTTGCCTGGGTCGAGCTGGCCCGGGGTGGGGGAGGTAGCCGCGATGTTGGTGGGATCGGGGCCGGATGGGTTGCCGGCCGAGCTTCGGCCGACGGACCGGCCGACGGTGGTGCTGCATCCCGGGTCGCACGGCAGTGCAAACAACTGGAGCATAGACCGCTATGTTGCATGCGGAGCGCGACTGGTGTCCCACGGGTGGCGCGTCGTGTTTACTGGGACGGAGGCAGAGGCTGCGCGCTACCGGAGTCGGATCGGAGCGGTGGAAGGGGCGGTGGATGCCGGGGGCAAACTCGGCCTGGAGGGACTCATCGCGCTGCTGGGGAGCGTGGATGCGGTGGTGGCGTCGAGCACCGGGCCGTTGCATCTGGCTGCGGCCTTGGGGACCTCGTGTGTGGGGGTGTTCGGGGCGGAGGCTCCGGTTTGGCCGGAGCGCTGGCGGCCGATAGGTCCCCAGGCGGACTGGATTGCCGTCACGGAAGAAGCTCCTGAGGGCGGTCTGGCGATTCCTGTGGACGCGGTGGTCGACCGGCTGCTGCAGCTCCGGCGAAAAACCCCATAAAGACGCCCGCAAACGTCGCACCGGCCTGGGTTTCGAGCGTGTCTTCTGTGAGACACGAGAGTGCGAGCAGGAGCATGAAGATGCGTGCGGCGGAGGTCCACGTCCCGGACGCTCTCCAGATGCCGGCTAGGGCCACAAGCCAGGCGCACACGGCGATGGGCCCGGCTTCAATCCACAACGTAAGGTATTGGTTATGAGGTCGTAACTGAAATTCGGGATCCAGGGGACTGTTCACCTCGGCGTAGGCGCGTGCGAGCGCCGACTCCACGTCGCCCGTTCCAGCTCCCAGCCACGGGTGCTGGACCACGACCCAGAACGCCGCCCGGGCAAACTCGATGCGCTGCACCACCGAATTTCCGGACGGATCTCCCCCGTCGCGGCGGTTTGCCCACTCGAAAGCGAGAACGTCCCATCGTCTGCGCAGGCCGCGGTGGTGAAGCTCCGAAACGGTGGGAATTCCCTGGAGAATGTGGGCGACAGAGGCATCCGAAAGCGCAGCTATACCGTCGGCATCCTTGCGCAGGCCCAGCGAGCTGAGGTGGCGGATGGCGGTGGTTCGCAGGTCTTGGCCGCGGCCATCGGAGCCGCCCAGGGGCCGACCGGTGCGCGCGAGCCAAGCACTGTCGAGCTCCTGAGCGCACACGTACGTCCATACGAAGGTGCCGTTTTCGCGGAGCGATTTGTCCAACGCATGGGTGTACACTCCGCCGCGCGGGGTGTGCTGTTCTAATCCGGCGGGATCTGGATACTGCGCGCGCAATTGCCAAACCGCGATCCCAACCACCCCGATGACGGCCCCGGCGACTCCTGCCAGGAGACCCCGCACAACCCAGCTCCGCGCTTCCAGCCAGATGGCTCCCCCCACCGCCACGGGCACGAGCAGGGCACCCGTCACGGAGCCCGTCCGGGCTACGGTGGCACCGCCCATGGCAACCAGTACCACCACCGCCAGCGGCGGCATTTGGCCGCGCAAGGAAAGAAGCGTCCACCAGCCTGCCGCCCAGGCGACGAGCAAGCTGAACCGCACATGCGACACAAACGGTGACCAGTCCCGCGCGCGCAAGAACTCGCCCTGCGCTTCCCGCCACCAGCCGTAGCTCCACATCGCCACCGAGGCCGCGAGAACTGCCCCACCGAGGATCCGCGGCACCCACCGCGCTGCCCATTCCCGGTCCCACCGCCCGGTTGCCGCCAGCAGCACAAAGGCAAAAAACGGCCCTTCGTTTTTCAGCAACCGCAGCCCTGCGCCCACGTCCTCGGACCACAGCAAGGCCAAAAGCTGCATGGCCGCCAGACCGAGAACTCCCGTGAGCAGGCCCCGCGGTGGTCTCACCGCCTCGCCCCCCCGCCACCGGTCGAACCCCCCCGCCACCGCGAAGGCCATCAGTCCGAGCGACATCACGGGGTTCGATACAGGCAGTCCACACAGGGTCAGTGCCCATCCCAGCCTGTACCATCCTTCTGGCCGGCTCATTTCCGCCCGGCAAGGAGGGTCTTGTAGTGGCCGCTGGAAAGGGAAGTAACAGCGGCTTGAAGCACGGGGTCATCTTGCATGCCCCACAGAATCACCCCTTCTTGCAGGTGGTAGCGCATGACAATCTCTTCCTCCAGGGCCCGCTGGATTTGGTCCCTGTGGCGCTGGAGGTCTTTCAGGAGGTTCGGCCGGACAGCCGCTTCGAAGGCGAGCAGCGCGGTGGAATCGGAATCGAATGTCCCTTCTTCTCGAGCGGCATCGCGCACGGCTTGGACTGCGGCGAAGGTCAAGGTCTCGTAGCTGTGGTCGGGCTGCGACCGGACGAAGTCGACAAACTCAGACCAGTCGGATTCAGAAAGCGCGAATTCCTTCGGCCCTGCAATGCTCTCCCGCCCCGTGGACCAGCGGTTGACAAAGGCAAACAACGTCCCCTTGTCGTAGAGCGCCTCAAGCACCGGGGACATGTACTCTGGAGTGATTTCCAAATCCGGCTCTATCCCTTTGCCGTCGAGGACTTTGCGTCCGGCTTTCGTGCGGAATTCCCGGCGGAGCGAATCGGGGACTTCGGCCGCAATTCCGTCCTTTTTCCGGCTGTAGTCTAAACGTTGAATGCAGCGTCCGCTGGGCGTATAGTATTTGGCCACAGTCACTTTCAACTTCGTTCCGTAGGCGAGGTCTTTGTTTTGTTGGACCAAACCCTTGCCGTAGCTGGTCTCCCCGACGACGATTCCCCGGTCGTGGTCCTGGAGGGCACCCGCGACAATCTCGCTGGCGGAGGCAGAGACCCCGTCAATCAGTACGGCAATGGGCAGGTCAGGCACGACAGGATCTGCAAACGTCCGGTACACCTTCGTCCATTCGGGCACTTTGCCGCGGGTCGACACGACATCGAGGTCTTTTTGCAGAAACAGATTGACGATCGAAACCGACTCGTTCAGCAGCCCACCGCCGTTGCCGCGGAGATCGAGCACAATCTGCTGCGCACCGGCAGAGTCCGTCAGGAACCGAATGGCCTGCCGCAATTCTGCGGCGCTTCCTTGGGTAAATGCGCTGAGAATCACGTAGCCCGTGGTCTCGTCGACCATGCCGCGGTACGGCACTGCGGGCATCTTTATCTTCTCGCGGGTGAGCGCTACGAACCGGTCTTCGGATTCCCCGGGTCTGCGGAATTTGAGTTCCAGTCCTGTTCCCGTGGCCCCCTGGAGCATTTCAGACACCTGGTCGGTCGACAGTCCGGCCACTTTCTTTCCGCCCACGGAAACGATGACGTCCCCGATGCGCAGTCCGGCTTCTGCTGCAGGGAACCCCGGATAGACATCGACGATGGTCACCTGGCCCTGCATGTCCTGTATGGTGGCGCCCACCCCTCCGTATTCCCCGGTGGTGATGAAGCGCAGGTCCTCCACCTTCGACTCGGGGTAATAGACGGTGTAGGGATCCAGGGAGTTGACCATGCTTTCGATGGCCACGTCCATCAAGGTGCCCGGTTGGAGCTCGTCGACGTAGTAGATGTTCAACTCGCGGAACAGGGAATTGAGGATTTCGAGTTGCTTCGAAATCTCAAAGTAGTTCTCCCGGACGGGGCGGATGAATCCCAGCGTGACACACGCTACAGCCACGACCACGAGAGCCCCTTTCCACGAGCGAAGTCGGCGGAAGAGGGTAGGGCGTGGGCGCGGATTGCGGGGATTCAGTTGCTCCTCCATCTAGCTCAGATTTCGCTGCAATTTCTGCAAAACATCGCGCATCCGCTTCTGCACCTCGGAGAATTCAGGGAGCTCTTTTCCCACGAACAAAATGACCACCGCATACCGATGCGCTGTGGCCCCGACGGCGGCATCGAGTGCGTGCCGTTCGTGCCGCCAGGCCTCGCGCATGAGCCGTTTGATGCGGTTGCGGTCGACGGCACGGGGAAAGCGCCGTTTGGAGACACTAAATGCCCATTGGCTAGGCACGTCTGCGGGGAGTTCCCACGGGCAGAATTGAGCAATCAGGGGCCAAGATTTGGCGGCTCGCCCGCGCTCAAACACTTCGCGGATGGCATCCCGCGACTTCAGCCTCCGCTCGCGGGGGAACCGGAAGTCTGGCGTTTCCTGCAACTTACTTGCCGAGGATATAGTGCTCGATGGCCATCGTCATCGAAGGGGCACTCACCGTGGGTGCTGGCACGTCCACCCGCAATCCTGCCTCGCGCGCCGCATCCTGGGTCGTCGGGCCGAAGGTGGCGATGCGGGTCTCTCCTTGCACGAAATCGGGGAAGTTGCGAAACAGGCTCTCGATTCCTCCCGGGCTGTAGAATACGAGCATATCGTACTTCACGTCGCTCAAATCGCTCAGATCCGAGCAGACCGTGCGGTACATCGTGGCCCGTGTGTAGTTGATTTTGCCCTCCTCGAGTGCTTGCGGAATGGATGGCTTGAGCAAATCGCTGCACGGAAGCAGGAACCGCTCCGTTTTGTGCTTTTTGATTTGGTCCATCAGCTCCTGGAACTTCACCTGGCCGTGGAAAATCTTCCGCTTGCGGTAGACGACGTACTTCTGCAGGTAAAAGGCGGTGGACTCGCTGAGGCAGAAGTACTTCATGGTGTCAGGCACCTCGAAGCGCATCTCTTCCGCCAGCCGGAAGAAGTGGTCCACGGCATTCCGAGAAGTCATGATGACTGCCGTATGCTCCGCCAAATCAATCCGTTGCTGGCGAAATTCGTGTGCATCCACCCCTTCGACATGGATGAACGGCCTGAAGTCAATGGTGAGCTTCAGCTTTTCAGCCAAATCGAAGTACGGAGACTTTTCCGTAGTGGGCTTCGGCTGCGAGATCAGAATGGTCTTGATCTTTTGGGCCATGCGGTTTTCGACGAGGTTGCACGCAGTGAAGGCCTCAAGCCCACACCCTCCAAACGAACCATGCGAGCCCAGCGGAGGGTATGATTTCGAGGGTGCAAAGGTAGGCAAAACCCCAACGCAAGTCCCCCCCATCACGCACGAGCCGAAACAACATCCACACCCACTTCAACACACACCAGATTCCCCAGCTATAAACAACTACCCCTGAGGACTGACGCAGGACCTCCGCACCGGGCAGGTGGGCGGCGATGAAGAGCCAGGTGGCAGCCGTTCCCCATGCCCACCACACGCGCAACCTGCGGTCCATGCGGGTCATCCCACCGAGGAGTTCAGGCTGCAAGGTCAGCCAGGCCCCAAACCGCGCCGTGGTCCACCGGAGGCATTCGGTGCCCACCCCCACTCCCCACCAGCGGCCCACGGCCACCCACGAGACGGATGCGCCTGGATCGGCTATTGACCATTCCCACGCCGCTCCCGCAAACATCCACCCGATCCATCCGATGGACAGGACCCACCATGCTCCGCCTTCGCGGTGTTCTGTGGTACCCCCTTCGCGCCATGGCACAGCAGCCCTTCCCGTGAGGCAACTCCATTCCCGCCCAAACCCTACGCGGAGGGCCGCGGTGCAGGCCACAAGCAGGAACAGCAGGGCCCATAGCGGCGCGGCTGCGTCAAAGGGCGGCGACGGAATCGGGGTGCCATCGAACATGGGTGCGAAGATGCGCCATTCACGGGGCAACCCGAAGCGAAGCCCACCGGTGCACGCAGGGGCCTTCGCCGCGGCACGCCTCGACGCGAACATAATAGAGGCCCGGCAGGACGGGGCAGCATGCCGAGCGTCGACCGTCCCACATCCAGGTGCCATCTGCACCACCTTCGACCACCGAGGCCCCTTCGAGGAGGTGGACGGACCGGCCGAACCGGTCGTACACCGTGCAGGACGTTCGCCATGTGCCGGGAGTGGGAGCCCGCCAGCGCACCTCCACCGCGTTTGGAGGGGGAGCAGGATGCAGCCGAAATGTGGAGGGGGAGCAGAGCAGGTTCTCCGTGGCGGTGGTGTTTCCCCATTGGGTGTTGCGTGCTCCCGGTGTGGAGGCCGGCACGCCTGTGGAGGACACCCACGGGCTGCCTTCCTCTGGCCCTGTGCGCTCCAGCGAACGGCCCTCGGAGGTTTCCAGCCAAGGGACGTGCTGGCTGTCGCCGATGGCCACCGCATCGCGTGCAGTGCTTGCATCGCGGAGCTGGAGCAGACGCTCTCCGGACAGCCCAGGCAGTTCGACCGGCAATGCACGGGGTGTGGTCAAGCGGCTGGGGCAACGTGCCAGTGCCCATTCGCCAGGCGATAGGACCCATGGAGTAGTGCCCAAGCCAGCGGCAACAGGAACCCAATCGGACGGGTCAGGAAGTGCCGTCGCCGTGAGGAACAGGCCGCTGAGCAGTCCGGCAGCGGGCCCATCGATGCGCAGTTCGACAAAGGGCTCCTCGGAAGCTCCGGGATCGGAGAGCACCTCATTCAAGTACACGGAGGAGGAGTCGGTGAGCAGGGGGATGGAGGCAAGGGGAATCCAGCTAGAATCGCCGGAGAAATTCTGTACGAAGCCGGAGCGTTCAGCGACCCACGCCCTGCCTACTTCGGGCCACGGCGCCCCGTCGTTTTCCCAGAGGGCCCATCCCGCAGGCACCTCTGCCAGCGGCTCATCGAAAACGAGAATCCGTTTCCCTTCGGGGGTTGTGCCGGTCAGCAGCACGAGGGGTGCGCTGGAATCGGTCCACGGCGCGGTGCGTGGATCTGGTGTGTCAGGGGAAGCCCCGGAGGGATGGCCGCTGCTGTCCCAGTTGCGGGCCTCCGTTGCAGGTCCAGCGGGATCCAGCCGTACCAGCGAACGGCCGCTGGATTCGTTGCGCCGGTCGCGGTGCCAGCAGATGCTGTAGTCGACGCGGTCTAACACGTCCCCCGTCCACGTGGTCAGGAGGGCCGTGCCTCGGGTGTTTGGCAAGGGACCGGCGAGGACGGCGACGGAGGCTCCGGGAGGGAGCACTTGGACGGGAAACGGCCGGTCGTTCACGCGTAAGCCGGCGCTTGCCAGGGTATCCGAGCTGCGGTTGAGCACCTCGATGAATTCAGGGATCTCGTCCGAGAGTCCGGACGGCGCAGAGTGGATTTCCGTGATGGCGAGGTCGCCGAGAACCGGAAAGCGCGGGAGGTGAATGGCCGTGGCTACCGTATCCGAGCGGTGGGCGGGTGCAGTACATGCGCGAAGTCCGGTCACGATCAGCCGGATGGAGCCGGGCAGCACGGGGGTGTTCCAGCGGATCCAGAGGGTGTCGCCTGCAGACTCGGCGAATCCACCCGCCGGATGCTCGACGCGGGGCAGGCAGAGCGGGTCGAGCGGGCGGTCAAGAAGGAGTGCCCACCGTTCCGGGGCATGGGGCAGAACGTCGAGCAAGGCAGGCGGAGCGTCCGTAGGGTTTTCTTCCGGTGGAAACGCAAAGCCAGGACTTGCTTCCACGGGGCCCCAGTTCGATGCATGGCCGCAGCACGTCGGACAGCGCGCGGCGACAGGGGTTCCTCCCTCGCCCCCCTGCCACCAGCTGCGGTCGTAGTGCAACACGGCCACCCATCCGTCCGCACCGAGCACACCGATGCCGTCTCCCGCATCGAGCAGGGTGCCGCCGCCGGTCCACCGGGCTTGGAGGGGCGTGAGGAGGCCGAGGGGGTCGACGGGGGTGGCGTTTTCGCAGATGAGCGCGCGGGCACCGGGAGGGAGAATGCCGTCCCAGGTTCCGGTGGGTTCGATGTCGGAGAATCCGGATCCGGCATCCCACCATCGGGCGCGACTGAGGTCTAAGGCGAAGGGACTGGTGTTCAGGACTTCGACCCATTCGAGGTCTGCCCAACGGACTGCGGGCGTGGGATCGGCCATGACCTCGGTGAGTGCGAGGGATCCGGGAGGCAGATGATCGAGGGGCCGCCACAGGGCGAGGGTGGTGTCGGCAAGGACCACGCCGTCGGGGCTGGTGAAGTCGGTGAGGTGGAAGGTGGCGGACTGGCCGGGTGGGATGGGGGCCGGGAGAGCCACGGTGACGCATCCGGTGGGACCGGGCCATCCGCTGGAGTGGGGCACGGGAATGGGGGGTCCCGCGGCGCCGGCCGGCCCGAGGACGCTGCCGCCCGTGGTGGCGGTGGTGAAGCAGAGCAGGAGGGTG
>JBIIRP010000005.1:0-35492 GCA_044341475.1 Flavobacteriales bacterium
AGCGTCCGTACAGCCGTCGATTTCGAATTCGTTGCACACGCCGTCGCCGTCGGCATCTGCGAGGCACGCGCCAGCGCAGTCGTAGCCTGCGTCAGCGTAAGTGCATGAGCCGTCGTTGTCCGTAGCAGCTGCGTTGTAGTTGCAGGCCGTAGCGTCCGTGCAGCCGTCGATCTCGAACGCGTTGCACACGCCGTCGCCGTCGGCATCTGCGAGGCACGCGCCAGCGCAGTCATAGCCTGCGGCGGCGTAGGTGCATGAACCGTCATCGTTTGAGGCTGCAGCGTCGAAGTTGCAGGCGGCGGCATCCGTGCAGCCGGCGAGTTCGTCTTCGTCGCAGATTCCATCTCCGTCGGCATCGTTGATGCAGGCTCCGGTGCAGTCCGTGGTCGCGGTGGGGTAGGTGCAGGCACTGTCGTCGTAGCCAGCACACGGTGAGTCCAAGTAAATCGTGGTGCGGACGGGCGTGGCGGGGTTCCCGTTGAGGAGGACCTGCACATACATTTGGCCAGAAAGCACGCCTCCCGTAGTAAACTGGCCGAGCAGCACCTTGTGGTCGTCTCCCGCGATGCCGTTTGCGGCACCCGTCAGGATGTACCACGCACCCCCGATGGGATCCGAAATTGTGATGTTTCCGCCATCCTCGAAGACATCGACCCAATTGTTCGCGGGGCTGTCTTGGGTGCTGATTCCCACTTGACCGGGACCGGCAGGACCGGTAAGGCCGATGGTCACCCAGCTGTCGTACGCAAGGCTCGGGAAGAAGCTTACGAGGAATGGATTGATGTCCGAGGCGACGGCCTGGCCAAACATGTGTTGGTAGAAGTCGGTTGAGGTGTTGACCTCGGTCGGGAAGTCCGAATCCCCGGAAACAGCGGACACGAAGTCGGTCGCATTTGCCGTGACGGCGTAGACTCGGTAGGTGGTCAATCCAGCCAGTTCACCGGAAGTGTGCTGGGCTACGACTTCGACATTTACACAAGGCGATGCGGTAACCGGGGTGTAGTTGCAGGCGTCTGCGTCATTGCAGCCCCCGGCACTGCACGAGCCATCGTCATCCGTTGCCGAAGGATCGAAGTTCAAGGCGGTGGCATCGGTACAACCGGGAATTTCGAACGCATCGCAAATGCCGTCTCCGTCGCTGTCTGCCGCGCAGGTGCCCAAACACGTATATCCTGAAGCAGGGAAGGTGCAGGTGCCATCGTCGTCGGTCGCCGTCGGCAGGTAGTTGCAGGCCGCGATGGCCGTGCATCCAGCTACTTCGAAGGGGTCACACACGCCATCTCCGTCTGCATCTGCCAAACATGCTCCGCTGCAGTTGTAACCCGCCGCCGCGAAGGCACACGAACCGTCGTTGTCGGTCGCGGCTGCATTGTAGTTGCATGCTGCAGCAGCGGTACAACCGGCGATTTCGTCGCCGTTGCATACGCCATCCCCGTCGGTGTCTGCAACGCAGTCCCCGGCGCAGGTCAGGCCTGGCGAGGCATAGATGCATGACCCGTCGTCGTCGGTGGCGGCTGCGTCGAAATTGCAGGCACTCGCGAAGGTGCAACCGGCGATTTCGTCGCCATCGCACACTCCATCACCATCGGCATCCGCCAAACAATTTCCAGCGCAGTCTTGACCCGAGAGAGCAAAGGTGCACGAGCCGTTGTCATCGGTGGCTGCCGCATCGAAGTTGCATGCTGAGGCGTCCGTACATCCGGCAACCTCGTCACCGTCGCACACCCCATCTCCGTCGGCATCGGCGGCGCAGTTTCCGGCGCAGTCGAGCCCAGCAGGAGGGTAAGAGCAGGTGGTCGTAATCTCAGGGCCGTAGCAGGCCTCGTTCAAGTACACCGTCTTCCGGAAGTAGGTGGCTGGGTTGCCGTTTTCGAAAAACTGGATGTACATCTGTCCCGAGAGGGAGCCATTCGTCGTGAATTGGCCGAGGAGAACGCGGTAGTCGTCGCCTGCGACACCGTTTGCATCGCCGGTGAGGGCATACCAACCCCCGCCGATTGCGTCGTCGATGACCAGGTCGTTCCCGGCTTCAAACGCAGCACCCCACGCGGGAGAGGACGGCAGCACATTGATGGGGTTCTGCGCACCCGAGGCGGGCGCAGTCATGCCGATGGAGATATAGCTGTCGTAGCCCAGCGCCGGAATGACCGCGATGAGGGCAGGGTTTTGGTAGGCATTCGTCAAGCCGCCGAAGGGGCTTTGGTAGAACGTGCCGGAAGTCAGCACGCGCGTCGGGAAAGCTGCGTCGCCGATGACGGAGCTTACAAAGTCGTTCGTGTTTTCACACAGGGCGTAAATCCGGTAGGTCGAGTAGCCAGAGAGTCCCGAAGTACCCGCTCCTGTGGGCGGGCCGAGGTTCTCGATTTGCAGGCAATATCCGGGACCATCGAAGGCCTCGAAGTTGCAGGCAGCCGGATCCGTGCATCCCGCTGGCAGCACGGCTGCCGTATTAAATGACTGCGACACCACTGTGGTATTCGCAGGATTGCCGTTCACGTGGATGGCGGCATTCAGCGTTCCGGAGAGGTCCCCAGGAGCCGTGATTTGCATCACCAGCACGCGCAGATCGCTTCCCGCCAGACCTTCCGGAGCGGTGGACGGCAAGCTCCATCCCCCGCCGGTGGCCGTGTTTATGGCAAAATTCTGGCCCGCGTTCGATCCGAAGAAGAGGAGTGCCGTCGACCACTGCTGGGCAGCATCCTCGTCGATGTCGATGGGGTCTGCAGCGTAGCCGGCGCTTTGCGTGCGTCCGATGGTGACGTAGCTATCGAATTCTGTTTCCGGGAAGGCGGCCACCATGCTCGGGTCGATTCCGTCACCGGTAGCGCCGTTCGCAAATTGTGAGTTGAAAAAGGCCCCCCCGGCCGAATTCAACGTGAAGGGAGAACCTGTGTTTCCGAACACGGAAGCCACCCGGTCTGTGGCAGCGGCGGTCTCGATGTAGAACCGGTAGGTGGTGTATCCAGCGAGGTTCGTCTCGCCCACGATGCCCGAATGAACCGCGTGGGATTCAACCACCAACCTGTAGGGCTGCGCCCAGGAACCCGAAAGGGAAACGACCGCAAGCACGACGGAAGCGAGCAGGCGGCGGCAACAAGTTTGGCTCATGTCAAGCAATTTGGAGCCACTAATATACGACCTGCTCGCGAAAATCACTCCATTCGTCGACCTTTTTTCTGCCACGAAAGAAGGTTTTTGCAATCTCGTGGAAGAAATTTCAGTACGGAAGTCGGAGGAGATCTTTTGTGGTATTTTTCCGCGCAGATGCTGAAGACAACCTTTTTCCGCGGGCTGATTTGGGTGGTTTTCATAGCCCCTGCCCACATTCTTCAGGCCCAAACCGGCAATTCCGTCAGCGATTGCAGCGGGGCCATCGTGCTGTGCGACGATTTCTACAGCGAGGAAAATGCTTCATTGTCTGCGGGATCGGTTATTGAGTTTACGGGCATTTGCAACAACAGTGCGGAGGTCAGCAGCGTGTGGTACCAGTTCACCGTGCAACAAGACGGATTGCTGTCGTTCGTGCTCACACCGAACACCGCTATGGATGACTACGATTGGGGCCTGTTCGACATCACGACGGGGGGGTGCGCGGGGATTCAGCCGTTGGGCACCTCGCCAGAGGTGAGCTGCAACTCCTACGGATCCTTCACCATGAACGGCCCGACGGGCATTTCCACGGCGCTGGGTGGAACGGGCAATTCGAACGGACCGGGCGACCTGGCTGGCCCTCCTTTCAATGCGGATCTGCCCGTACTCGCTGGGTCTACGTATGCCCTTGTGGTCATGAACTGGACAAACAGCCTCGACGGGTACTCCATCGATTTCTCGGGTTCGACCGCTTCGTTGTACGACGACATTCCCCCGACCCCAGGTACCCTTGAAGTGGATTGCGCGTTGTCGGAGTTCGAGTTGACCTTCTCGGAGTCCGTCTTGACTTCGACCGTGCAGCCGGAGGATTTGCTGCTCATCGGTCCGGGGGGAGCGCAGGTGACCTTTGCGACCGCTACACCCGTCGGGGGTGGGAGCGAAGCAGACGCCTTCTTGCTCGTGCCCGCGGCTCCGGTGACGGCAGACGGCATGTACACGATGACGTTGACCACGGTCGCGGCCTTCGTGGAGGATGCGTGCGGCAACCAAGCGGAAGGGACGTACTCCGTGGAGCTCGACGTGCTGGTTCCGCCGGTGGCGTTCGGACCGGTGTCGGTCGTGCGGTGTGAGGATGAAGAAGTGCTGCTGCAGGCCGCTGCACAGCCTGCAGACCAAACCTACAGCTACGCCTGGTCCGCCGGCACCCCCGCCGGTCCAGTATCCGCCGTCGCCGCGGACGGCACGGTGGACGTCGTCATCGAAACCGTCCCGCCCTGCTTCACCGCCGCCGGCAGCTTCGAGGTCGTCACCGAAGACTGCGGCCTCCTCATCCCGAACGTTATCACCCCGGGCAACGGCGATGCGTTCAACAATGCCTTCCGCATCGACGGCCTCGACCGGTGGCCGGGGAGCACCTTGACCGTCTTCAACCGGTGGGGAGACGAACTCTACACGACGACCTTGATGGGGCCGAGTGCCGGTTGGGCAGCCGATGGCGCGCCCGAAGGCACATACTACTTCGTGGCGGAAGTGGCCCGCACCGACGACCGTCCGCTGCGAATCGTCGACATCGCTGGGGAGCGGTTAGAAGAGGGCGACGGTCCCATCCGTCTCGTCGGGTCGTTCGCGGTTCTGCGCTGAGCCCTCACGGACAGAGCGAGCCGAACGCCCCGAGCATCAGCAGCAAATCCGCGACGGCTACCGTGCCGTCCCCGTCGAGATCTCCGGAGCAGCTTCCGGAATCGACCGGGGCGTATTCGCAGCTTCCGTCGTCGAAGTCGGCGTCCGGGTCGAAGTTGAGCGCGTCCGGATACGTGCATCCCCAAACGATGCAAGAGGCGAAGATGCACGATCCGTCGTCTTCGGTCGCTGCCGCGAGGTAGTTGCAGGCATTAACATATGTACAGCCGGGAATGGGGGCTTCTGCGTCGTCGCAGATTCCGTTGCCGTTTGTGTCTGGGCAGGTTGCGGTGCTGCAGGACGCGTCGACGCTGTGGGCGCCGAGCCCGGAGACGTCGTCGAGCGGGGCGAGGAGCCATTCCGAGTCGGTGGCCATGGTGCCTGCGGAGGCCGCCCACGCGCCGCCGTTGCCGGAGTGGACCGTGGATTTGCGGCGCAGGGTGGTGTTGACGGTGGCGTTTGCCGTACCGGCGACGGACCACCCCGTGCCCGGGTCGGTTCCGATGGCGCCCACGGCGTCGAGGACAGCGCCGGTCGGGTCGACGAGGGCGACGGCGTCGTCGCCGTTGAATTGGAGGGCGGGCCAGGGGGTTTGGGCGAGTGCGGCAGACGTCGCGGAGGGGTTCGCGATGATGTAGACCCCGCCGGGAGCGACGAGACCGGACAGGTTCAAGGTGTTCGAGGCGGTCGCCGCACCGTTCGCAAAATTCTGCAGCTTGTAGCCGGTCAGTTCCCACGCCACCGGCAGGGGATTGTGCAGTTCGATGTACTTGTTGTTGCTCGAGCCCTCAATGTATTCGGAGATGAACGGCGCACAGCTCACCGTCGCATTGCCCGCACAATCCAGGCCTGGCGCTGGATAGGTGCAGGAACCGTCCGGCACATTTGCCGTCGGGAGGTAGTTGCAGGCGGAGGGATCCGTGCACCCGGAAACGGCCGGCCCGGTCGGAAACCACGCGCGCTGGACCCAGTCGGGATGCAGGACGTAGGGATTGTAGTTGCCTTGCACTTGCTCTACACGGTTCGTGCGCGCCACCTCTGCTGGCGTGACCGGGTCAGCGAGGTGCCAGGAGTACAGCACGTCCGCACTGGCAAGCAAGGCCAAATCCCCTGCAGCCACAGGGTAGACCGTATAGAAGTAAAACACCATGCGGGCGATGTCGCCTTTGCGGTCTTCCCGCGGTTCCCACACCTCGCCGTTGCGTTCGGACCATGTGGCGGGCGCGGCCGGGATGTTGCCTTGTGTCACGTAGGCCCCGGTGGCCGAGATGCCGTACCACTGTGCGGACGCGTCGGCGACCTCGCCGTAGCCGTTGTTGTTCCGCGCGGAATTTGCGCTTTCGTGGCACGGCTGCATGTTGTAGAGGTCCGATTTCATCGGGCTGACCGCGCCGAAAAAGCTCTGCGGAACGATGTGCTCGCAGTTCAGCGGATCGAGGAAGGTGGTCGAGGCGGCGGGCATCGTGAATCCCGTGTACACGCAAGCGACGCTGCCCGATTCGGCGTCCGTAAAGCTGAACATCTGCGTCCGGGCCCCGTTGTAGCCCAAATCCACAAAGCTCCCCGTGTACCACTGGTCCCGCAGCCACGACCGCAGCGCCGGACCTTCGAGGGTAGCTGGCGGAATCGGTTGGGCGAAACCACCGACTATCCTCGCAACCAGCGCGGCAACCAGCATCCAACGGCCCACAGCGAGGTGCTTCATCGCACGAAGATACGCGGTGGGTGACTGCACGGTTGCTACCTTGCACACATGGCCACTTCCGATCTCCCCATCCGTCCCGGAGCCACCGTCCGGTTTCTCGACGATGTCGGGGGCGGCCGCGTGGTGCGTCTTGAAGGCGACTCCGCTTGGGTGGAGGACGAAACGGGGTTCGAGCGGTTGCACCCCTTACGCGGACTTGTCCGGGTGGGCCTCAGCTCCGGTGAGGAAGACCAGGCGTACGAGCGCATGGCGCCCTCGCTGGGCGAGGTGCTGACCCAGGAAATTGCCGCGGACAAGCGCCGCAAGCTCGAGCAGGACTGGAAGCGGGTCTACGAACACGACCGTGCAGCGGCATCCCCGTCCGACACCACCGTGGTCGACCTCCACCTGCACCGCATTTTGCCCGACGCGACAGACATCGGCACGGGCGTGGTCGAGGACGTCCAACTCGCCCACTTCGAACGGATGCTGCAATGGGCCATCGCCCAGCGGCTCCCCCGCATCGTCTTTGTGCACGGCATCGGGTCTGGCCCTGTGCGCCACGCCATCTACCACCGGGTCGAAGCCTACTATCCGGGGTGCAGCTGCCGACCTGCCGACCCGCGCATCGCGGGGTCAGGAGCGACAGAAGTCCGCATCGGTTCCGGTGCCCACCTCGGAGGCGGGGGGTAACTCGCCGGTCAGGGGCGTTGCCGCGGAGCGGTCGTTCCGCGTGCCACATCGATGAGCGTGCGGCCCGGAACCGGCGCTCGGATGGCGCCCAAATCCAGGACGAGTTCGTCGGCCGAAGGGACGCAGTCCTCGAACCGGAATACCACCTTTCCATTCCGGTCCGTGAGTTCTAAATACGTCAGGGGCTTGCCGGCGGGGTAAACGAAGGTGTCCCAACCGCGCGGCCCGATGACCCGAATCCAGCTCCCCACCGCATCCGCGGTAGCACGGTCCTTCGGTCCGATCACCGCCCGTGCCTGTAGGCCGTCTGCGCTGACGGCTCGGAGCGTGTCGCGCACCCCGCGCACTGGCCGGAAGGCATTCGGAGCCCGACGGCCCCCGTCCGGCAGTGGGCCCATCGGCCGCAGCAGGCCCATCGTGCGCCCGAGCTCGGGAGCGACTGCCGTGGCGGAGGTGCGGGAGGGATGGAGGTGGTAGGCGGCGGATCCGTCGCGGCGGATGAGAAAGAGCGGGGTCGTGGCAGCGGTGTCGGATGCCCAGACCACCCAGTCCGTTTCCAGGTTGGCCCACAGCCGCTGCGTGCGGGGCGTCCCCCCGACGGTCACGGTGGCCGTGGCCGACTGGCTCCACACCACGCTGCCGGTGTCGATGGGGGCGGAGAGAAGCAGGTCGACTTCCCGGTTTGCGGCCCGGGCACGCTCGAGGATGAGGCTGTCTGCGGAGGAGGTTTGGGCAGCGGCGAAGCCGGCTGCAAACCAGGTCCCTGAAACAAGAACGATGCGGCGAATGCTCATGGCAGCAAGGTACGGCGGCTCGCGCTCAGCGGCGGCGGCGGCCTTTCGGCGCGTTCCACGGACCGTCGAGTTCCGGGTCCGCAACGTCCACATTTTCAAGCAACATCCACCGGCCTTTGCGCCACACCAGTGCATCGTAGGTGAGGTCCGGCCCGGCGAGCAGGGGACTTTGAACGCCCGGCGGCGTCGACAGGTGGTCCATCACCACGCGGCGGGCTGGGACTTCCCAGCGCAACATCGCCGTGACATCTTCGCGGTAGCTCAGCACGAGCCGCCGGGTCCGGAGGCCCTGCACGTCGATTCGCGATGTGCCGTACCGCATGCCTTCGCGGGAGGGTTCCCAGGTTTCCGCGATTTTGCGGTTCAAGGTGCCGTCCGCACCGTCCCAACCGAGCACGAGGTAGACCGGTTTGCGGCCGTCATGCACGAGGGTGGCGGAATAAAAGAGCGCGCCGGGGTACTCGTTTTCGCGGTAGCGGGTGGTGGTGTCCCAAACCGGCGCCCGCCGCGGCACGGTTCGGGCTTCCCAGGCATAGCCTGCAGGGTCCTTTTCGGAGGCGTGCAGCACGAAGCACCCGTACCGGTGGGTGCGGTCGTCGAGTTCGACGTTCCAGCCGATGATGCGGAGGCGTTCGGATCCGGAGCCCGCATCGACCACGCCTATGCCGGGGATGGCGGCGATTTGGTCGGAGAAGCCGATGCCGGAGGCCAGGGCTTCAGGCCAGCGGGCGAGGAGCGAGTCGTGGAAAGCCAAACGCTCGGAGGCGCTCGGCGCGGAGCGCAGGCGGGCGTGGAGGGAGGCGAGGTCGGCGGGATCGGTTTGGGCTGCCGCAGGAAGCGCAGCGCACGCGGCAGCGACAAGTGCAGCTCCCCACCCCCGATTTCCCATGCTCAAGAAACGTGCATTCCGCTACGTTCGTGCATCACAGGTGCATGAAGTGCTTCTTCGCGAGCAACTGCTCCTCCGTTTCGCGGTGCTCCGGGTCATCCACACAGCAGTCCACCGGGCACACCGCGGCACACTGCGGTTCATCGTGGAACCCGACGCATTCCGTGCACTTCTCGTGGGCAATGAAGTACACGTCCATGCTCACCGGGGCGTTCACCGCGTCCGCCTCCACGTTGCCGGCCGTGGGGTGCTGGCCTGCGCCCCGGAAGCCGGTGCCGTCGGAGAACTTCCACGTCGCTCCACCTTCGTAAATGGCGTGGTTCGGGCATTCGGGCTCGCAGGCTCCGCAATTGATGCAGGCGTCGGTAATGACGATGGCCATGGCTGTAGTTTTGTGTGCAAAGATAACGGCGCACATGCATGACACACGGACAGCGGCCTGGGTTCACTTGGGGCCGTGGTTGCGCGGAGAACGGAGCGGACAAGGAGCGGACGATGCGGCCCTGCTCGCTGCGGCCCACGCTGCGAACGGATGGTTTACGGCCGACGAGGTGCGGCATGCGATGCACGCTATCGGGCAGTGGTGCCGGCCTGAGGTCATGGAGGAGTGGAAGCGCCGGTCGCCTGGGCTGCCCGTGGCGCCGGACCGCGCGAAGACGGTGGGGTTGATTTTGCCGGGGAATTTGCCGCTCGTCGGACTCGCCGATGTGTGCGCTGTGGTGTGCTCGGGACATCGGGCGGTCGTGAAGTGCGCCAGCGGCGATACGGTGCTCATGCGGGCAGCCGTGGAGGCGTGGAAGGCGTGCGGTCTGGACGAGGAGGCGGTGGCGTTCGTGGACGGTTTAGCGAGTGGTTGGGACGCGGTAATCGCCACGGGATCAACAAATACAAACCGTTACTTCGCGCATTACTTCGGCCGGATTCCCCACGTGTTTCGGGGGACGCGGACGGCGGTGGCGGTGCTGGACGGGGACGAGTCTGAAGCGGATTTGGCCGGTCTGGCTGACGATGTCTTTCGGTACTTCGGAATGGGGTGCCGCAGTGTGACGAAGGTGATGGTCCCGCGGGGCTACGATTTGGACCGGCTCTTCGCCGCCTTCCTGCCCTGGGCCCACCGCGCGGACCACAACAAGTACGCGAACAACTACACCTACCACAAGGCCGTGTGGCTGCTGAACGGGGAGAAGTTGCTCGAAAACGGCTTCGTGCTGCTGCGCGAGGGCGACGGCTGGGGCAGTCCGGTCGGGGCGCTGACGTACAGCTACCACGACGGGGTGGAGGACGCGTTGCGCGCCTGCCGGGAGTTCCGGGAGGGAATACAGTGCGTGGTGACCCGGACGGGTGAGCCTACCGAAGATCTGCCGGTGGTGCGCATGGGGGCTGCCCAAACGCCGCGTCCCTGGGACTACGCGGACGGGGTGGATGTCATGCAGTTCCTCGCCGAGCTCGACGTACCTTCGCACCATGCGTGAGCGTGTACGGTGGGTAGCCGGAGTGGCTGCAGTTGCGGCGTTTGCCGCGGCCTGTTCGACAGATGTGGACTTGAATGCACCCTACCTGCGGACTCCCGTGGTGTTTGGGCTGCTCGATGCTTCCCAAGACACCCAGTGGGTTCGCATCAACCGCACCTGGCTGGGACCGGGAAACCAATTCGACGCCGCGGCCATCGCGGACAGTTCTGAATACCCGGCGGGCGATTTGCAGGTGCGGGTCATCGAGCGGGTGGGGGGGCAGACGACCCAGACTTTCTACCTGTCGGACACGACGCGCAACGATAAGCAGGACGATGGGGTATTCTTCGCTCCCGAGCACCAGGCCTGGTACTTCGTTCCCCCCAGTGGCCTCAACGCAAACGCGGAGTACGACCTGGAAGTGGACATTGCGGACGGCACCGAGGTCCGCGCCACGACAGACATGATTGCCTCCATCGCGGGCAACATCACGCAGCCGCCGCCGGGTGTGGTGGGCTACAAAATGGGCTTTGCGAACATCGGCCCCGCCTCGACCACCTATCCGGACCAAACCTTCAAGTGGTCCACCACCGCCGGCGCCCGCCGCTACGAAGTGACGTTGGTCATCCACGTCATCGAGCGGGAATGGGCCGACGCCGCCCATACCCAGCTTGTGGAAGAGCGCAGCCGAGACATTGAGTGGTACATCGGCTCGGTCGATGCGTCCTCCACCTCCGGCGGACAGGTCCTGATCAAGGAAGTCAACGGGGAACGTTTCTTCTCTACCCTTGCAAGCCGGCTTGAGGAGAATCCCTTGATTACCAGGCAACTTGGTGTGTGGAATGCGACTACAGGCAACGTCGAAGCCATCGACTTTATCCTGACCATCGCAAACGAGCCACTTGCAACCTATCTCGATGTCAACGCTCCGATCACCGGAGTGGTTCAAGAGCGCCCATCCTACACGAACATCAGTGGGGGACTGGGCCTGTGGGCCTCACGAGCTCGCCAGGGGGTGTTCGGTATCGGGTACACGACAGATACCATTGAGCATTTGGTGGAGGGCGATCTGACCGCTGGATTGAATTTCTGCAGCCCTAACCCCACCAGTCCTTACCCCTGTCCATGATGCAGCCTACCCTCGTCACAGAAGTTTCCGGAGCCACCATCGAACTGTCCATGGGGCTGTACACGGTGCGGTTTCATCCCGAAACGGTGCTCGACGTCGAAGCAGTTCAGCGCATCGAGCGGGCGCGCCGTGCGGTCCTTCCCGGGGTGGAAGGCCCGGTGCTTATGGTGGTGGCGGTGACGGCTGTGGAGGTGGACAGGGAGGCGCTGGAATGGCTGGGGAGCGAGGAAGGCATGGCTGGGGTGCCTGCACGGGCTGTAGTTGTTCCCTCGACCATCCACGTGGTCAAGGACCGCATCCGCTGGGCCTTGTTCCGTCCTGCGGTGGCATTCCGGGTGTTCCGCAACGCCCAGGTGGCAAAAGGCTGGGTACTCGATGCCTGGTACGACCGCACCGTCGGCCGAGAAATTGACGCACTCGACGCCGAGGACAGCCGATTCAGCGAATGACGAATCGGGTGGCGTAGGCCCCCGAGCGCAGCACGTAGACTCCGGCAGTCAGTCCTGAGGTAGGTACGGTGGTTCCGCGGCCCGCAGCGATGGTGCGCCCGGTGCCCTCAAGCAGGGTCCACACCGCATCGTGGGGAGCGCCGATCAACCGGCAGTCCGCGCCGGATGCGACAGGATTCGGAGCCAGCAGGAACGCTGGCGTTGTGGTGGCTTCGTCCACGCCGTTCGCGGGGGGCAAGGCCTGGTAGCGGGCGGTGACGGGGAACCCGAACAGCGTGGTGACCTCGAGCAACGGGAAGCCGTGGTTGTCGCCCCACCACTGGTAGATGGTTTCAGACCGGGGGATTTCGATGGGGAATCCGACCTGGGGGATGTCGAAGACGTCCGTTCCGGAGATTTGGGTGCGGACGCGCAACACCTCGTGAGGGCCGTCCGGGAGGACGAGGGTGCCCCAGCCATCGGCTTCGATCTCGCGGGAGAGGGTGCTGCTGTAGCCGAAGACGCCCTCAATTTGGAGATCGAAGGCGCCGGTGGAGGCGAGGGTCGAGCCGTAGCTGCAGGGCAGCGGCAGCAGTTCATCCACGTCGCTGTATTCCACAGGCAGATCGAACCCGCTGGAGCTCAATCCGATACCGCAAATGGAATAGGCATTTCCCGACGTTTTGTAAAAGCTATTGAACCCGTCGAGGGGGATGGGCAAGCCTAGGTCGCCCAAATCCGGGAGCTCTGTGGGCAGGAAAAAACTGCTCTGGTACGCGCTGTTGAACGGGCTGTTGAAGACGAGCTGCGCTGTGAACGAGGCTGACGAGATGGAAGAAGGGATGATCGGCGCATCCATGCCGGGAGTCAGCCCAGAGAAGTCCCATGTGGCGTTCGGTCCGGCGGCGGCCGCAGCTTCCGCATCCGTTACGGTGGCATTCACAAAGGGATAGGTTGTGCCTCCGACAGCCAAATCAGCGGAAGTCAAGACGGGTTGTGCCCACGCTCCGACGGGCACCACAAGAGCGAAAAGAAGCCTGCTTTGCATGGTCCGAAGGTAGTCAATCGGCTCAGTTCTGGTCCGGTGGACCTGGGGCACGCTTCCGGGTCCGGTTTTCCCACAGTTCGCCGAGGTCATGGAAATCCCGCCGCATGCGGATGCCCACCCCTTGCGAGATGCGGCCGTCTTGTCCCGGGATGGTGGGGGTGGTTTGGGTGTAGCCGGTGACCTGAAGTCGTCCGGATTTGCTGAGGTCGTAGCTGACGCGGATGTCCTGGATTTGGAGGTCTTGGGTGGGGGTGTTTGCCACGCGGTTCGTGCCGAATGCCCCTTCGAGCTGCAGCCTGTCGTCGAGCAGGCGGGTGCTTAAGGCCACGGCCAAAGCCTGCTGGCCACTTGCCGGATCGGCGCCGTAGTCCAGGCCCACATCGACGCCACCTGTCAGCGACGAGATCCAATTCCCCAGCTGCGACGCCAGCAGGCCAGTCCCGCTGTTCTGCAGTCCCGCCGGACCGACCGCGCCGGCCGCGGGGTCGGGGTTAAAGAACTGGCCCAGCACGAGCAGGCTGACGGCCTGCCGGTTGAGCTCATCCTCGTTCGAGAGCGCACTCTCGACCAAGGCCTGGATCCGTGACTCGGCATCGGGCACCGCCACGTCGAAGCGAATTCCGGGCGACAGCAAATTGCCCTTGAGGCCGAGCCTGAGGTCCACGGGCGTGCGGCCTGGCAGATCAGCTTCAGTGGGAAGAAGCTCGTTGAGTCGGGTGCGCACACGGTAGGAAGCAACGAGGTCGATGTCGGCAGCATAGGGGTCGCCAAACCACTTGATCCGCCCACCCGGCACAACCGTAAACCGCTTGCTGATGACGTTTTCCAGGGTAAACAGGTACGACCCCTCGACCACTTCGAGGTCGCCATTCATGGTAAAGCGCTCAAAATCATCGATGTTTAGCTGTAGATTGCCGCGCGTGGTGCCGATGATTTCGTCGCCCACGGCTTCGTCGAAGATGATGCGCGCTCTGGCATCGTCTGTGACTTCGATGCCGAGGTTCAGTTTGATTTTGATGAAGTCGCGTGCCCGGGGCGCCGCTGGAGCATCAGGCGTCCGGAAGCTCAAAAATCCTCCTCCATACGTCACATCGCTCGCGGCATCGAGAGGCAAGGCGAAGGTGGTACCCTCCTCGGTGCGCAACCGCGCCTCGATGGTAATGTCTTCGCTGTCGCCGCTCACGTTCACATCGCCGGTGGCAAAGGCAGACCCGTAGAACAGGTCGTTGTCCGCCCGGGTCAGCTCCATCAGGTGCAGGGGCGTCGGAGCCGTGAGGTTCGCGTCGAAGTTCCAGGCGCCGAAGTCGTTGTGCAGGATGGTGGCGGTGAGGCGGCCGGTGGAGCCACGGTCGTCCCGGATGCGCCAGTTGTCGAGCGCGAACATGCCCGGTTCGATGTCCACCCGGCCGTCGAGGGTGAAGCCCGTGCCGAGGGAGGGGATGTGGATGCGCAGGGCTTCGCCCTCCAAACTTCCGGCGAGGCGCAGGCGATCCCAGGAGCCCGTGAGCTGGGTTTGGCCGGAGACGTCACCGGCCAGGGTGACGGCCTCCGGAGGCAAAAACACCGACGTCCAATCCAGCGGAATCCGGTCCATCAACACATTGAAATCCAGCTCTTCCTGGAGGTCGAACGGCAACTTTCCGCTCAGCCCGAGGCGTCCGCCGCCCGTCCGGAAGGCCTCCGACCACAGGTAGCCGCTGCGCAGGCTGCCCGTCGCCGCAGCCACCAGCGAGTCCAGTTGGAAACCACGGAACGCCACGTCCTGTGCGCGGAGTTGGGCCGTCCACTCGAACTCTTCAGCAAATCCGCAGGCTTCCCAGGCTATGGTGGCGCCTCCGAGCTCGCCGGCCGGAACGCCCCACCCCGCTAACTCGGGCCACTGCGTCAGCGTCAGCGCACCGGTCAGTGCATCCTCGGGATCTGGCCCCACTGTGCCCTCGAGGTCGAGAGCAAATCCCGGCCCGGCCAGCGACCACCCGCTGAACCGGTACGTCCCGTCCTCCTCCGCAATCTCTGCCCCCGTGCTTTGCAACGCGACGTCGATGCCCAGGACAGGGACCGAAGCTTCCGCGATCCGGAGCAGGCGCCGCCCTCTTGCATCGGTCGCGAGGTGCAGGTCGATGTGACCGGAGTCGCCGTTCGGATCACGGGCAGAACCGCGCACGCTCCACCCGCTGTCGCCCGCAGCTTCCACATCCAGATCGGTGGCCCAAATAGTCCCGAGGTGTTCCATTGCAGCAGCTCGAACGTCTGCTGTGATCCGGCGCGCATCTCCTTCGGCGCGCACCACCACACCCCGGGCTTCGGTACCGTCCCAGCCGAGCCGATCGGAATCCAGCGCCAGCTCGAGGCCGCCCGCGCTAATGCGCGCGCGCCCGACCGTCCCTGGAGCGATCACGAGAGGAAGGTCGAAGATGGCCGCTAGCGGTGCAGCCCTGGCAACCGTGAAACGCGTTCCCAGCTCAGGTCCCGGAACGGGCAGCGGCTCCCGGTTGCTGAAGGCTGTCCACCACCGGTCCCATGCAGCGAGGTCGGAGGAGGCCCTGAGATTGCCAGTGGTGACGTCCGACGCCCACTTGACTTCGACCGTTGTGGGTGACCAGTCGCAGAATGCATCGAAGTAGTCAAATCGAATGGGGGCACCTGTTTCCACGAGGGTGATGGTGCGTAGTCCCAGTGAAGCTGTGTAGTGGTCCGCCGTGCTCGAGGCGAGCTGGGCCTCAAAGGTGCCGTAGCCTTTCCACGCCCGATCCGGGACTTGCAGGCCATCGACAGCTCCTGAGGTCTCCACTTCCCAACCTCCATCCGAGGAGGTAAGGACGCTCCACGAGGCCGTTCCGGGTGCGTGGGTGTCTTCGGATTCTAGCTCGCCGGAAGCACTGAAATCGGGGTCAATCTGGAGGCGGAAGGTGGAGCGAAACGGACCGAGGCTTCGCCCCGAGCTCCAGGTCCCGGCGAGCTCCAAACTGCCTACCACAGAATCCACTTCGGCGAGGTGAAGGGGATTGTGCGCGAGGGTTCCTGAGGCTACGATGACCTGCACCGGTGAACCCACCAGGGCATCGGCCACAGGTAGGTTGTCAACCCGCCAGGCGCATTGGGTGCCGTCCCATTTCAGCTCGGCGCGCGGAGGTGCGCCACCCACCGCTGCCAGGGGCGCAAACGCAATCCGGTAGGCTGCGGGCGTGCCCGCTCCAGCAAGACGCCACCGTTCGCCGCGGCGTGCGGCCATGCGCAACCAGGGCGATGCCGCTTCGGGAAGGGGGCCGCCGACGGGTTCCCACCACCGGGCCAGTGCGGCAGGCGACGTGATGAGTTCGCCTCCGTCTACGGACAGTCGGCTACCATCGATTTCCAATTCGCTGGAATGTAGCGCGACGAGTCCATTTGCCCACGATGCGTCCAGGCCATTGAGGGTCCAGGTGGACCCGGTTTGGGCAAAGCCCGCAGCCACGTCGAACGGTTCGTCGAGCGCCGCCCCCGCGGCAGGATGGGGGAGCCACGGCTTGACCCACCGCGCACACCGGCCGGTGGAAGCCAGCCGGACAGTGCCTGAAACCTCATCTGCCGTGGCATGGTAGCTGCCGGACAGGGCGAACTGGTCTGCGCGCAGCGTGTCCACCTCGAAGTGCAACCGGTCCTGCGCTTGGCTGAAGCTGCCCGCGAAGGACCACGCGCCTACCGCCGGAACGTGCACCGCTCCGGCATGGATCGGGTCCAGCGTGCCGGTTGCTTGGGTGACATGAACGTACAGCGAGTCATCGATGCTTCCGAGTCCATCGCACTGGAAATCATCCAGATGCAGGGCTGTTCGAAGCGTGTCGGTATCCCAGTGGATGTCGAGGTGGGAGATGCTCAAGGTGGAGATGTGCCAAACCGGTGCCGCGCCCCCCGCTTCCGGCAACCCCGCTGCCCAATCCACCCACCCGGCCGCGTCGGCCGTTCCTCCGTCCAGCGACACCAGGCCGAGGTGGATCCGAGATCCGTACCGCACCCCCCGCACGGCAACCCGCTCCGTCCGAAGCAACGCCGTTCCGTCCGGTGCGGTCAGCGCCACGTCGTGCAGCTCCAGCGCACCCGCCCACCAAGCCAGCCGCGCCATGCCGATGTCCACCTGCAGACCCAGCGATTCGCCGGCGGACCGCGCGATGGCCCGCACCACGCGGGCCTGAACGGAAGGGATGTGCAGCACCGCGCCGGCCAGGACCAGCAGCAGGACCACACCTGCGCATATCCACAGGAACCACCGCACCGGTTGCTGCCACTTCACTCCGTGAAAATACACCATGCAGCGGGGTAGATTTGCGCCATGGACGGACGGCCCGTGCGGATTTTGGCGGTAGAAACCTCGTGCGACGATACGGGCGTGGCGGTGTTGGAGGATTTTCGCGTGCTGTCAAACGTCACGGCGTCGCAGGAAATCCACGCCCGCTATGGGGGCGTCGTGCCGGAACTCGCGGGTCGTGCACACCTCGTGCACCTCGTGCCGACATGGGACGCCGCCCTGGCGGAGGCCGGTATCCGGGCAGATAAGGTGGATGCCGTCGCCTGTACCCGCGGCCCCGGACTGCAAGGGTCGCTGGCCGTGGGGTTTGCGTTTGCGAAGTCGTGGGCCTGGGCCCGCGCGCTCCCGTTCATTCCAGTGCACCACCTGCATGCCCACCTCTATGCGCACTTCCTCGAACCCGGTCCGGTTCCGGGCTTCCCGTTTTTGTGTTTGCTCGTCTCCGGGGGACATACCCAACTCGTCCGGGTGGACGGACCGGGCCAGTTGCACCGCGTCGCCGCTACCCTCGACGATGCGGCCGGCGAGGCCTTCGATAAAGTGGCCAAACTCCTCGGTCTGCCTTATCCCGGTGGTCCCGAAATCCAGCGCCATGCCGTCGGTGGAGACCCGTCGTTTTTGCCGCTGACGAGAACCCGTCTGCCGGATGGGAATTTTTCGTTCAGTGGCTTGAAAACTCAGGTGCTCCATGCACTGCAGCGCGGAATGTCGGCGGATTCTGGATTCATCGATCGGCACCGCGCGGACATCTGTGCGTCTGTCCAGTCGGCCATCGTGGACGTGCTGGTGCAGCGGCTCGTAGGGGAGGTCCAGGCAACGGGCATTCGAACCGTTGCACTCGCAGGAGGCGTGTCGGCAAACGCGCAGCTGCGCGCCGAGGTACTGCGGCTCGGGCAAGAGGACGGCTGGGAGGTCCACATCCCGCCCCTTGCCTACTGCACGGACAATGCGGCGATGGTGGGTGCCGCAGCGCGCATGCTTTATCCGCCTGCCGATCCATCGCCCTGGTCGCTCGGCTCGGATCCCCGGTTGCCCTTCTGAGGTCGCGGCGTCGAGCGCCAACCCGGGAGGCGCACGATGGCCGATGTGCCCACCGTGAACGGACTGTCTGCACTAGGGGGGCCGAGGGTCAGCGATGCGGACGATTCAAGCAGGGCCAGCCGCTCCCGGAGCATCGAGGTCCCGCGGGATGATCCGCGGACTGCCGGTTGCAGGCCTTTGCCGTTGTCGTGGACCTGGAGCAGCAGGTCGTCCCCCAGCCAGCGGACCGTGATGGCGATTTCGCCGGTGCGGTCCTCTACGCCGCTGATGCCGTGCCACAGCGCATTTTCGACGAGGGGTTGCAGCACAAAGAGGGGACAGGGAGTTTCCGCGGCATCCACGCCGGTGCCCACTGTGACCGACCACGTGAACGGGCGGTCGAGCCGCAGTTCTTCGAGTTCGAGGTAGGCCCGCACGTGGTCGAGTTCTTCTTGAACGGTGCCGGCGATGCGCTCGTGCTCGCGCAGCCCGTGGACGAGGTGTTCTCGGAATTTTCGAAATACGTTCCCGGCCTGTTCGACCTTGTTTTCCATCAGCAGGTGCTGGATGCCTGTGAGCACGTTGAAGAGGAAGTGCGGGTTCATTTGGGCCCGCAGGTTGCGGCTGCGGAGGGTGCGCTGGCGCTCGAAAAGTTCTTCGTTGCGGTTCAGCTGGGCGAGACTCCGTTCGAGCAGCTGCTCTTCGGCGAAGTCACGGGCTTCCGAGCGGACGGGACGGGCCTTCAGCACGCCGACGCCGCGGGCAAAACCGATCACCGCCAGGATGGCTACCCCCGCATTCAGCGGCAGCCATACCGGACCGAGCACGTTCCACCAGGCCGCCGACGCCCACAGCACCGGCAGGCCGAATGCACCTGCACGGGCGGTCCACAGCGCCCACCGTGGAAACGGATTCCGAGCCCGCCGCATGACCCCCTGCTGCACCACTGTCACCCCCAAACACACGGCCCACGGCAAGGCAAATACGAGGTGCGGGGTGAACATGGGCGCAAACGTACCGGAACTCACCGGGGCCCTCCCGATGACTTTGTAACTGTCGTGCGTGGCTTTGTAGTCGTCACTCGTCAGCGGCGTAGAGGCGGCGCAATTCGCCTTCCAGCAACCGCGTGTACTCCTCTTGGAGCCAGTTTTTGTAGTTGTCTGTGGTCTTCGCGATGCATTTGGCGAACTGCCGGATACGGAAGTGGATGTCGCCTTCGATTTCGCGGACGAGGGTTTGGGCTTCCGTGAAATCGGAAGCTAAAAAGCGAATCACCTCCACATGGTGGGCCATGCTGCGGGAGATGGCCTCGCGTGGACGTCCGCCTGCGCGCGTCACCTCAAGGTAGGCTGCGGAGATGTCGAACTCGGGATCCAAACCGCCCTGGCTCAGCCGATTCCACAGCTCCTCGGGGTACTCGTAGACGAACTCGTCCTCGATTTCTTCGTCCGTATACAGGCCGTCGATGTAGGAGTTCGGCGAGCGGAAGATGTCGTTCCAGTCGATGTGCGTGTCCCACAGCCCGAACCGGCGGGCGTTGTTGCCCAAATCGATGACATTGAAGGTCTTCTTTTGGGGGAGAACGCGCGAACCCCGGCCGATCATTTGGTGGTACAGCGTCAGCGATTTCGTCGCCCGGTTCAGGATGATGGTCTCCACCGACGGCGAGTCGAATCCCGTGGTCAAGATGCTGACAGACGTCAAGATGGCATCCGGCTTGTGCTCGAACCAGTGAAGAATTTCCTCGCGTTCCTTTTCGCTGTGGGTGTTGTCGAGGTGGAGGCATTCGTAGCCTTCCTCGATGAACATGGCCTGCACCTGCTTCGAGGTGTTGATGCCGTTGTTGAAGATCAGGGTCTTCGTGCCGCGCGCTTTCTCTTCGTAGGCGTAGAGCAACTTCTCCTGCATCAGGTAGTTGCCGTAGAGCCTCTCGCTGGAACTGACCGTGTAGTCGCCGTTGATGCCCACCTTCAGGGAGCGCAGGTTCACGTCGTAGCTGTAGGTGATGGCCTCAGCGAGGTAGCCCTGCTGCACCAGGGCCCCGATGGACTCGCCCACGAGGAGTTCCTGGTAGTTGTCCTTCAGCGGGAGCTTGATGTTCGAGCTGAGCGGAGTCGCGGTGACGCCGAGCACGATTTGCCCTTCGAAAAAGCCGAACAGCTTGCGGAAACTGTTGTAGTGGGCCTCGTCGATGATGACGAGACCGAGGTTTGCAAACTCCACGCGTTCGTCCACCAGCCGGTTGTTCAGCGTTTCGACCATCGCCACGTAGCACCAGTGGCTTTCATCGCGCTCGAGTCCGCGGACTTTGCTGTTGATGATCTTGTTCGGTACGCCCGTTTCGGTGAGCATGCGGCTGGTTTGGCCACACAACTCGATGCGGTGCGTCAGAATGAGCACCTTTTTGCCCGTCATCAGGATGTACCGCTTCGCGAGTTCGCTGAAAATGACCGTTTTGCCTCCGCCGGTGGGCAGTTGGAACAGGACGTTGTAGCGCTCGGGAAACAGGGCGATGCGTTGCATCAGCCGCTCGATGGCAGCTTCCTGATAGCCATAGAGTTGCTTGCCTTCGATGGTCTCCAGCCGATGACGAAGGGCACTGTCCATGGGTACGCAGGGTGTGAAAACGCAAAAATAGGGTGCAATTCGGCCGGATTGTTCCCGAATTTCGAGCATGCCTTCGGTTCCCGCATTTCCCGTTTTGCCGGCGGATTGGGAGGCCGCGCTTGCGGCCCAAATGCACGACCACGTGGGCAGCGTGGTGCGCCGGTGTTTCGAGCGTGCGACCGCCGGACCCGTTTTGCCTCCGGTCGCGTCGGTCCTGCGTGCGTGCGAGCTGACTCCGGTCGACCGCGTGCGGGTGGTCGTCCTCGGCCAAGATCCCTACCACGGCCCCGGCCAAGCAAACGGCCTGGCCTTCTCTGTTCACGGCGGAATCCGGTTCCCGCCTTCGCTGCGCAACATCCTCACCGAAGCTGCGGCGGATATGCGCGGTCCGGTTGCCGAACTCCGCGCGGCCTCGGGCGATTTGACGGTCTGGGCGCAGCAGGGGGTGCTGCTCCTGAACACGGTCCTTACGGTCGCCCCGGGGCTCCCGGCTTCGCACGCTGGGCTGGGCTGGGAAGAGCTGACCGAGGCCATGGTGCGGGCGGTCGCTGCCGCTCCTGGACCGCGGGTGTTCGTGCTGTGGGGCCGCCATGCGGCAGCATACGCATCGTTTGTGCACCGCCCAGAACACCGCGTGCTGACCTCCGCCCACCCGAGTCCGCTTTCTGCCTACCGCGGGTTCTTCGGCAGCCGTCCGTTTTCCGAAGCAAACGCGTGGCTCACCGCCCACGGTGCCGACCCCATCGCTTGGTAGCGCTCAGGCCACGAAGGGCAGCAGCCGCGCGATGCGGTCGTCCCCGCCGCTAAGCAGGCCTTCTGGCCCCGCCGTAAGGGCGTTCACGGAGCGCACCGGTCCGCCGTGGGCCGGGGCCGTACGCGCGAGCGGCCGCAGATCGCCGGCGTCCCAGGCTTTGACGGTTTTGTCCCGGCCTGCGCTGTAGAGCACGCCGTTGTGCAGGAGGAGCCGGTAGACTGTGCCTGCATGCGCCGCGAAGTGAATGACTTCCGTGCCGTCCGGCGCGGTCGCCCGCACGATGCCGTCTTTGCCCCCCGTCATCCACAGGCCTTTCTGCGCATGCCAAACCGCCGCGTGACACCCCCCCGGGTGGTGGGTGACGCGCGCCGGGGTGCCGAGGTCGGCAGGGGGGGGGGCTGCACCGTCGGGGGCGGGAGGCCACGGGAATTCCCAGGCGGTGCCGCCGCTCGTCGCGGCGAGGAGGGCTCCGGGTCGGAAGGCGAGGTGCCGGACTTTGCCGGCGTTCTCGAGGACCGCCGTGGCCTCGAGGGACCAGGGCTCGCCCGGCGTTGCGGCCCAGAGCCGGATGCTGCTGTCGCCGCCGCCCGTCAGGACGTGGGAGCCGGCGGGCAGCACCGTGAACACGCCGCCGCGGTGGGCCGTCGTTCGCCGCATGTCCGCAGCGCCCGGGTCACTGCACGAGAAGACCTCGCCGTCCTCCGTGCCGGCGATTAGGCCGTCGCCCCAGGGGGTGACACAAAAGAAGGCGCGGCTGTGGTGGAATACGGCGGTGCCGTCGTCCGCGGCGGTAGACCAGCGGGCGACCGTGCCGTCGCCGCCGGCCGTCAGGAACGCCGACGCGACGGGGTCCCACGCGGCATCGTAGATGGCTCCGGCATGGCCTTCGAAGCGGCGGATCGGAATCCAAGGGTGTTCCACGTGCCGAAGGTAGCTGCGCGGTACCTTTGGGGCCATGACGAAACCCGGCATTCCGAAAGGCACCCGCGATTTTGGGCCGCGCGAGATGGCGCGCCGCAACTGGATGTTTGCGCACCTGCGGTCGGCGTTTGAGCGCCGCGGTTTCCTGCCCATCGAGACGCCGGCCATGGAGCAACTGGCAACCCTGACGGGTAAATACGGGGAAGAAGGCGATCAGTTGATTTTCAAAATCCTGAACAACGGAGACTTCCTCGAAAAAGCCGATGCGGCGGCCCTCGAAGCCCGCGATAGCCGGGCGGCCGTGTCCTCGCTGGCTAAGAAGGCCTTGCGCTACGACCTGACCGTGCCGTTTGCGCGGTTTGTGACCATGGCGCGCAACGAGCTGACCTTCCCGTTCCGCCGCTACCAAATGCAGCCCGTTTGGCGCGGAGACCGCCCCGGGCGCGGCCGCTACCAAGAATTCACGCAGTGCGATGCCGACATCATCGGCAGCACGTCCATTCTGTGCGAGTGGGAGGTGCTCGACCTGTTTGACGAGGCGTTGACGGCACTCGGGGTTCCGGGGTACCGCATCGTCGTGAACGACCGCCGCATCCTCTCGGCCTGTGCCTCCCGCTGGGGGGTCACGGACCGGTTGACGGACATGACGGTGGCGCTGGACAAGTGGGACAAGGTGGGGACGGAGGGGGTGCTGCAGGAACTCGAAACCCGAGGCTTGCCTGAGGCCGCCCGGAAGGGGGCGGTGGAGCTCCTCGGTTTGGCAGGACTCGAAGGCGCCGCTGCGCGCATCGATGCCCTCCGTCAGCTGCTGGGTTCTTCTGAAGAACTCGAGGCCGCCCTTGCTGACTTGGCGTTTCTGACCTCCCAGGTGGGCCACTGCGACCTCGAGCCCTGGCTGGCGCGTGGACTCAATTACTACACGGGCATGATTGCCGAGGTGCGTGTCCCGGGGGCGCCGGTGGGAAGCATCTGCGGCGGGGGACGGTATGCCGATTTGACGGGGGTGTTCGGTTGGCCCGGGATGAGTGGGGTGGGGGTGAGCTTCGGCGCCGACCGCATCTACGATGTGCTCGAGCATTTCAACGCGTTTCCGGAAGGCTTGGGCCGATTGACGTCGCTGCTCGTGGCGCGCATGGATGCCGACGGACTGTCCGATGAACTTGCGCTCGTGCGGATGGGCCGCGCGGCGGGACTTTCCGTGGAGGTGTATCCTGATTTGGCCAAACTGGGCAAGCAGCTCAGCTACGCCGCCGACCTCGGCATTCCCTTCGTGGCCATCGCTGGCAGCAACGAGCGGGCTGCTGGCGTGTGGACCTTGCGCGACATGGCCACGGGTACTCAGGTCGCGACGAACGCAGAAGGTCTCCTGCGTACCGTGGTGGAAGCCCGTGCGAACGGCATTTCGTGAACCGCCGAAGCGAGGGGGGAAGGCGCGTGGCCGTCGCCGAGTAGCTTGACCTCGATGGGGTTCCCGACCGGTGTTCCGTCGAAGTCACAGGAACACACCAGGGTGCGTCCGGAGAGTGCGATGTGCAACCGGGCCGGTGATGCGGCATGCACGGAGCGCTCGGCCAACTCGAACAGGGGCCAGGTGACCGCTTCTGCCCAGGGCGTAAGGTGGAGGGATTCCGTGTAGCGCTCGCGGTCCGACGGGGCAGGGAGGGATTCGTCGATGCTCCAGGAAATCCGGTGGTCCGTCAGTTCGCCCATGAGCCGCAGGTGAACACGCATGTGTTCGAGCGAGGTTTTGAGCGCAAGGAACGGCACGGACCCTTCGAACAACAAATTGCGCAGGTGCCGCGCAAACAGGGTGATGATGCGTTCTGCCCGGTCCGGATCTCCGAGCATGAGGTGGTGCTCGATGGCCACCAAAATGGATTCGAACCGGTACCCGTAGCGGTCTAAGATCCCATGCACCTCAGCCTGACGGGCCAGGCGGGCTTCGATGTGGTCGCGGTTTTGCAGCCGGTGAACCTGGCTGCGGATGTCCCACATGCGCACATGCAGCCGACTGTCGTGCTCTTTGTTCGCAGCATCTCCTGTGCGCACGAGGAAGGCCACCGCAGCTAACGCGAGCAGGCCGAGCAGGCCGGCCGCAACCGCCCAGCCGGCAGCCGACTCCGCTGGAACGAGCGAAGCGGCCAGCGCCGTGCAGCCCGCAGCCGCCGCCACGGGAGCAATGGCCCGGTAATTCCGCACGAAAGCTGCACCGTATACCGGCACAGCAGCCTCCACCGCAAGCAGCGGGAGCACAGCGCCCAGCAAACCGATTGCAATCCCCAAACCGATGACCATACCGGGAAGTTACGCCCCGTGCACGTAGTCCCACGCTGCCGAGAAGGCAGAAATTTGTCCGCGTTGCACAGCAGTTTGTAGTCGTTCGTACCGGCGGTCGCCATCGAGGCGCGCACGGGCGTCGTCGTAGACCAAATTCCGCACGTGGTCGGCGAAGGCGGATTCGGTTTGGGCCGAGCGCTGGTGGGCGAAGTAGCCGGAGGCGCGCCACGCTTCCGCACACTGCAACACCGTGGAAGTCAATTCCGCGAGGCCAGCCCCCTCGAGTCCACTTCCCGATAGGACCGGAACGGGCGTGCCCGAAGGCGGCGCCGGGAGCAGATGCAGGGCGGACTCCAGCATGCCAGCCGCCCGCTGGGCCGCCGCCTCGCCCCCGCGGTCGCTTTTGTTGACGAAGACCACGTCGGCCAGCTCCATGATGCCCCGCTTAATCCCCTGAAGGTCATCGCCCGCTCCAGAGAGGGCAAGCAACAGAAAGAGGTCCGTGAGCGCGCGGACGGCGGTTTCGTTTTGGCCCACCCCGACGGTCTCCACGAGAATGAGGTTGTATCCTGCAGCTTCGCACAGGAGGATGGCTTCGCGCGTGGCCCGCGCCACCCCCCCAAGCGTGTCGGCCGCCGGACTCGGCCGCACGAAGACGTCCTCCCGCTGCACAAGGCCTTCCATCCGCGTTTTGTCGCCGAGCAGGCTTCCGCGGCTCCGCGCACTCGACGGGTCGACCGCCAGCACCGCCACGCGGTACCCCGCCTCCGCCCACGACGCGCCCCATCGCTCGATCAGCGTGCTTTTTCCGGCTCCCGGCACGCCGGTGATTCCGATGCGCAACGAAGTCGCCCCGGCATCAGGCGCGGCTTCGAGCACCGCTTGCAGGATGGCGTGCGCCGCCGGTCGGTCTGCGGCGCGCCGGCTTTCGACGAGCGTGATGGCCCGGGCAAGGGCATCCCGGTCGCCCGCAGCAAGCGCAGCGGCCCAGTCCGCCGGGCTGGCCTCTGCTGCCCGCGCGTCCCGGATGTGGCGCAGCGCTGCAGCGCGGGCCCGTTCGCGTTCCGACATGGACGCAAGGTAGCGGTTGCGGCGTACCTTCACGCCATGCGACGCGCAGCGCGGATCGGGTGTGCGGTGGTGGGGTTGTGCGCAGGTGTCGCGCCTGCGGCGGCCCAAACCCCGCGGTGTACCTCCCCCTTCGTGCTCTCCGGCCTCGTCACCGACCCCGCGGGCCATCTGCTGCCCTCCGCGATGGTGGTCAACCTCGGGGCAGATGGCATCGGAACCTTTGTCGAGCGCGACGGCTCGTTTTTGCTCCGGGTCTGCGCGGGCGATACGGTGGCCATCGGGGCTTTGGGCTACCGGACGGTGCGGCGCCCGGTGACCCCGGGAGCCGCGGACTGGGCGGTCCGGCTCGAGCGGTTGCAGGTGGCCCTGCCGGAAGCCGAAGTTGTCGCCCCACGGGAATTGCACGAAATCGCCGAAGAAATCCGCACCCTCGGGTACCGGGAAGAGGACTATCGCCTCACCGGAATCGATGCCGCCCGCAGTCCCATTACGTTTCTGTACGAGCAATACAACCGGTCGGCGCGCTCTGCCCGCGAAGTGCGCGCGCTGGAAAACGACGACCGGCGGCGCGCTCTACTCCGCGAGCTATTCGCCAAATACGTCAACTACGATATCATCGCCCTGGACGAAGCCCAGTTCGACGCGTTCATTCGCTTTTGCGACCCGGGCGATGAGCTGCTGAAAACCTGGACCCAGTACGAGTTCATCCTCTACGTGAAGGACAGCTATGCCCGATTCAGCGCCCGCAACCGGGGCTTGCAACCGTCGGATTATCTGTATTCCTGGTGACCCGTCACTGCATGGCGTCGAGGTAGGCGGCCAGCAGGTGGAAAAGGAAACCGCAGCAAATCAGCCCGACCAGCACCGTTTTAGGCGCCTTCCATTTCGCGGGGATGTGGTCGAACCGCACCACGAAATCGACGAACACCGCGAAGGCTGAAAACCCCTCGGCGAGCAGCCACACCGCAGTGAACCGCTCGTAGGCCAGAGCCAGAGGAGGGGCAGCTGCGCGGAGCCAGTATCCCGCCTGCAAGAGCAGGGCAAGTGCGATCAGCGGGACGATGACGGGAGCCGTGCGGGAGGTGTTCATGTTCAAATACCACTGTGGATAAGACACTACTTAGACATGCAAGTACGTTCTATTCTGCGTTAGTTTTGAAAGAAACCTTATCTGCCATGAAAAACTTCATTCAACTCCTTGCTGCTGTGGTCGTTCTGTCGGTTTTGGTAACCGGTTGCATGACGTCACAGGGTTCCTGCAGTGCCTACCAGTCCACGGAACAGCCTGCTGAAATCACCGAGTAAACTGCAACCGGTTCGAATCAGAACTGGAAGTAGATAAACGGTTGAAGTCCGTGGGCCATGGCATTCCACGCCAGGCCGACTGCACAAAGTACCGCAACGAGGTGCACGGGCCAGGGAGCTCGAGCGAATCGGTTGCGGTATTCTATTTTCCATTCCTCCGGGAGGAAGTGGATGGTGAAACCGATGGCGAGAACCACAAGGACGTCCCGGTAGCCGTGTGCAAGGGCAGCCACCGGGGCAGGGTCAAAGACCCGTGACAGCCGTTCGAGCACGATGGTTGCGGTGGCCCATTCTGCACTGAGGTCGTGCGTGGTGCCGATGGAGTCCCACGTCGTTTTGCTGCCCGCGCGGAACCAAATTCGGGTGAAGGTGATGAAGTGGAAGGTGGCAATCACCCCGGCGATCCGCCAAACCAGGGCGCTCGTGTTCACCCCGATCCGCTGGTAGAAGACCGACAGCCCTTTCCACAAGGCTAGCCCGAGCCCGTTCATCCCACCCCACAATACGAAGTTCCAGCTCGCCCCGTGCCACAGGCCCCCGACGAGCATGGTGAGCATCATGTGGGCATTTGTGGTCGCGGCTCGGCGCAGACGCGGCACCGTGGCCAGAAGTACCCCGCCGAAGGCAAGTACCCCGACGGCAATCCAGCGGGCGGTGCCCGCGGGCAGCATAAACACCACGAACGAGGCGGTAACCGCCCCTGCGATCCAGGTGCCGCGGCTCAGACCCCGATTGCCTCCCATGGGGATGTAGACGTAGTCGCGTAACCAGGTCGAAAGGCTCATGTGCCATCGCCGCCAAAACTCGGCGGGATTCGTCGCCTTGTACGGGCTGTTGAAGTTTTGGGGCAGACGGAAGCCGGTCAGGAGGGCCACGCCGATGGCCATGTCGGTGTACCCGCTGAAGTCTGCATACACCTGCAAACTGTACGCATACAGGGCGAAGAGCACCTCTAGACCCGTGAACGATTCGGGTGCGAGAAATACACCATCCACGAAGCGGGTGGCAAGGAAATCCGCGACCCAGACCTTCTTGAGAAGCCCGTTGACGATCCAAAAGATCCCCAAACCGTAGCCGAGTCGGGTGACTTCCGCCGGGGCCATTACCTGCGGAATAAACTCCTTTGCCCGGACGATGGGACCCGCAACGAGTTGGGGAAAGAAGCTCACGTAAAAGGTGAAATCCAACGGGTTGCGCACGGGAGGCAATTCCCTGCGGTAGACATCGATGGAGTAGGAGAGGGTTTGGAACGTGTAGAAGCTGATTCCGACGGGCAAGGCGATGCGGTCCGCGATGGAATCTCGGAAGGCATGGGTCGTGGCTGCAAATCCGCCTCCGATCAGGTCGGACCACGCACTCAGGTTGTCGGCAAAGAAATAGGCGTATTTGAAGGTTCCGAGGATCCCCAAATTCAGGACCATGCTCAGTGCAAGCCAAGACTTTCGCCGCCGGCCTTCGCTGCGGTCAATGCGTTGCGCAATGGCCCAATCCGAAAGCGTCGTAAACAGCAACAGGCCGACAAACCATCCACTTGTGGTGAAGTAGAAGTAGAGGCTCACCGCCGCGAGGAAGGCGTTGCGCCGTACAATGCCCTTTCTGCCGTCGCCAAACGCCCGTTCGATGGCCCATATGCCGGCCAGCACCGCGGCAAAAAATGCCCAAAACTCACCCTGCAAAAACGTCATCGTTCCGGAACACTTGGAGATACAGAGTCGCCCCACCCGGCCAGCAGGGCGTCGAACAGGAGACGGGCCAGAACCCGGTACCCTTCGGAGGTGAAGTGGACCAAATCGGTTTGGGCCAGGCCGATGGACTTCCAGCGGTGTATGCTGCCACTTCCGCCCATCGACCGGTACTGGTCAAACACGGCCACGCCGTGCCGTTCCCCGAGCCGGAACATGGCATCCCGCACAGCTTCTGCGTTCGGATTCGACCGCCCCTTGTACGCGCTGTCCGTATTCGTGAGCAACAGAATGGCGGACCGGGGTGCAGCGGTTTTGACGCTGGCGATGAGTTGATCGTACCGCTTTTCGAAAGCGTAAGCGTCGAATCCCGAGGCCGGACCATGTGCATCGTTGATGCCGAGCCCGAAGATGACGAGCTCCGGTCCGAGCTCTGCAAGGGTCGGTTCGAACCCCTCAGCCCGCAGGAAGCCCGCGGTGCTGGCGCCATTTACTCCGAGTTCGTGCCACACCACGCCGTGCTGGCCCGTGGATCCGAGGATGGCCCCGTGGAGGTGGAACGCATTGCGCGTGACGGAGCTATCCGGGCCTCCGAGGGTGTCTGCAACCAACGTGAAGCGCACCTCGCGGACGGGCTCGCACAGCGTGAATTCCCAGCCGACTCCGGGTTTGTATTCGGAGGAAGGACAGGCCGAGGGTGGGCCCGCCCACACCGGTTGCCAGCCTTCGGATTCACCCAAAAGGAGGATGCGGTCGCACGTGAACGGGCTGCCCGTGGGGTGCAGGGCGGACCAACCGAAGTCCCCGGCCACCGTGGCAGTACCGCGCATGCCTGTTCCGCCGAAGGGTCCCTCGTGGTGGGCGACGGCAATCCGTCCTCCGTGCCACGGGATGTCGCTGAAAAACTCCGCCCCCTGGCTTGCGTGGGTGCCGGCCGCTTCCCAGGGCACGACGAGTCCCCGCTCGCGCAGCACGCTCGGGGCATAGCTTTCGAAGGAGTGGCGCATGGCCTGGCCGTAGGCGCCCGCTTGGACGTGGCTTCCGCCACAATGCACGATGTCGATTTTGCCTTCGCCCCGGCGGATGACGGCATCGAGGGCTGCATAGAAATCAGAGAAGGTTCCTACGCCGTTCGGGAACTCCACCGGAAGTCGCTGGGCACCGACCGCCCGGAGCAGGCTGTCCGATTTGCGGGCCTCCAGGCCCTGGGCGAGCAGACCGGTTGTACAACTGAACAGGCAGACGGCGGCGAGGAGGGGGAGCAGGCGTCTCATGGGGCCGACGTGGTTGAGAGACACCACGCGTGCCATTCGGCATCGAGAGACTGCAGCAGGAGCTTGCCCACCTTGCGCGCCCCGGCGGGCGTGAAGTGGATGTGGTCCGGTCCAGCGAGCGGCGGCGAGGTCGTGGTCCAGGCGTGCATGGAGTTTTCGCCCCCCATCACCGCGAAAAGGTCGAAGAACAGGGCTCCGCGCGCCACGGATTCGTCGCGCATGGCATCCCGCACGGCACTGAGGTAGGGGTAGCTGACGTAGCTCGTGCCGCGCTGCTGCGACATGTCGGAGGGACCGATGACCACCAGCGCGGCGTCGGGGAAAAGCTGGCGGAGGTAGTCGATTTGGCTGCCGAACCAGGCGCCGAAGCGGCGGGCACCCGCGTCGTCCTTCAGGTGAGGGACCGAATTGCCCCCGAATTGCAGGAAGAGCAGGGCGGGGGGGTGGTGCTGCATTTGGCGGGAGAGCTGGGCGCCATCGAGTTGCTTGAAAAAGGTGCCGCTGCTCCCGCGTAAGGGGACGTTGTGCACCCAGATGCCGCCCACGCTCCCCAAACCCACGGCGCACACCTCCGCCGGCCCCCCCTCAAGCTCGATCCGCACCTGGCCTTGCGTCGCCGGAAGCGCGAACCGGACCGCCTGTTCGACGGAATCTCCCCGCAGCACGGACACCCCGACGAGCGTCGTGTCCAGGAAGCAGCGGACTGCCGTGCCTGGCGCAGTGCGGCCGAAGAGCACCTCGGCGACTTCCCATTGCCTCTGCCGGGGCGATCCCGTGCGGCGCGGACGGAATTCCAGGTAGGTCTTACCGCCACCCGACCAGGTCGCAACGGTAGCCAGCGCCCCGTAGCGGCGGTGACCCAGCTGTTTCGAAAGACCGGCATATCCCGTGTGGCGCACCCAGCCGGGCCCGGGCCGGATATCTACGGGAGCTGGGGCCAGCGGAACGGCAGGCAAATAGCCCGGGCCCGTTCCTCCCCAGCGCTCTTGCCAACCGGTCCGCAGGACGTCGGTGATCCGGTCGGATTCGATTTGGGAATCGCCGAAGTGCCAAACGTGCACGGCGTCGCTGCCGCCCGCCGTGGCCCGTTCGAAGAAGCGGTGCAGGCGCTCCAGGGCTTCTGGAGAACCGAGGATCCTCAGGTTCGGATGCAGCTGGTGCGGGAGCGAGGCGGTGGCTCCGATGTCCGCACAGCCCAGTGCAGGTGCAGGAGGTGGTGCATACTGCATGACCGAACCCCAGAGCAGGGAATCCGGGGGGCGCTCCGGGCCGTCGGGCACGATTTCCGAAGCGGCGTAGCCTGCCAGTAAGTCGTCGACGTCTTCGGATGCGAGGGCTGTAGAGTCCTCTTCCCACGCCGTCCGTCCGGGAAAGTGCCAAACAGAAATTCCATCCACCTTCCATTCCCAGCCATCGTCCGGAGCAGAAAAGACTAAGGCCGCGCCGCATCCGGCTACGGCGAGCAGGAAGGCCAAGGTCTTGCCCCGGGAATGCGGTCGCTCGTCCGGATTCATGGGGTGCGCGGGCTCGAGGGGATGCGCAATTTTTGGCCCGGGAAGATGGTCCCGGTCAGTCCGTTGAGCTGCAGCAGGGCTTCCGGGGTCACCCCGGGGTAGAGGCGGGCGATGCCGTAGACGGTTTCGCCGGGCTTGACCACATGCAAACTGCCACTTCCGGGACGATTCACCGGACCTGCGGCGGGGGCGGCGGGCTTTGCAGTCGGGGCGTCCAGGCGAGGTGGCCCGACCTTCAACCGGTCGCCGATGTCGATCCGGTCGCTGCGCAGGCCGTTCCACCGCTTGAGTTCGGCGACCGTGACGCCGTATTTGCGTGCGATGGTACTCAACACGTCGCCTTTCCGGACGGTGTGCATGGGCACCGGGCGAGCCGACGGCGTAGGCAGAGCCCGGGGCGCCCAGGCGGCAAGCGAGTCCCAACTGACGGCCCACCGCTGCGAAAACAGGTCAGGCAATCGCGTCGGGTAGGACGTGAGCATCGCACAGTCCAGCGACTCTCCGACCCACCACGGGAAGAACGTGCGTTGGTTTCGCCGGTCCATGCCCAGTACGGCCTCGAGGGCCTCCCGCCGGACTGTCCCTGTCCCGCACGGAATCGCCTGCCACTCCGCGAGAAACTCCATCCACGCAAAGCGGACGGAGGGGTGGGCCAAATTGTACTGCATCCGCACGGCCACGCGGTAGAGCGCAATCCAGGCATCGAGCGTAGGATCCGCCCCCGGCAGGCCCGACCACGAACGCGCATACGGCACCCCCTTCACATAGGCCACGGCCACGCGGTGGTCCTCACCGGGGAAAAGGCTGCGCAGGTTCTTGAGTTGGGCGATGGCCGCTCGGGTTGCACGTTCGGGGACCATGCGTTCGTCCACATCGGTATCTACCCGCAAGCCAGCGGCACGGGCGTCGATGTAGGACTGGGCCCACAATCCGGCCCGTTCCCCTTGGCCTACAAACGATGGGTCATATCCGGTGAGAAGGAGCGGGAGAAACCCGAAGGACTCCGGAAGGCCTTCCTTGCGCAGGAGCGCTCGAATGTCCGGTCCATACAGGTCATCTAACGCCGTGATCCACTGCCAACGCTGCATGCCCCGCTCGCGGTGGGCTTCCATCGCTGCCTGTTCAAACGACCGCAACGATTCCCACGGCGCAAAGGCCTGTTCCAAGGCGTCGGGGGCCGGCATGCGGTCTGCAATTTCCGGCTCGGCAAGCGGACGCAACAGCTGGGGGTAGGCGATCCGGAATAACCTGAAATCCGGAAACGCACAGCGGTCGTCGACGAGGACCTTCCACTGGTCCACATCCGGCTGGGACCACGCTGCCCCGGCCAGCACGCTGCACACGGCCCACAACACGAATCGCGTCACGCGGCGAAAGTACTGCGCGAACGGCAACCTTCTCTACCGGAAGAAATTTGGATTAAACCTATATAAACACGCATGAATTAGTATAAATTTCGTATATTCCCCGTGGGTCAAGGGCGAAATGCCCGCATGGAGGACCCAGTTGTGAATCGCAATGGGACATCTGCAACGGCGGGTGTCCCATTTTCATTGCCCGTCGCCGGCGAACTTCCGCTGCAAGGAAGGGTTATTCCCGCATGCACCGTTTGACGACTTCCCTGTGGTTGCCCTTGACGCGCGAAGCGGCTTGGGAATTTTTCAGTGTCCCGGAAAACCTAGGTCGGATTACGCCCCCGGAAATGGACTTCCGCATCCGCTCGGGCGGCGGCATGCGCACGCATGCGGGCCAAATCATCGTCTACCGCGTCTCACCCGTCGCCGGAATCCCGACATCGTGGGTGACGGAGATTTCCCACGTGGTCGAGGGCGAGTACTTCGTAGACGAGCAGCGGTTCGGGCCGTACGCGTTTTGGCACCATCTCCACCGGTTTACTCCGGAGGACGGTGGCGTGCGCATGGACGATGTGCTGCACTACCGCCTGCCGCTCGGACCGCTCGGCGCGCTTGCAGGTGCGCTCTTCGTGCACAGCAAGGTGCGCTCCATCTTTGCCTACCGGACCGAGGCGCTGCAGGCCCTCTTTCCGGGCACCCGGCCGCTCTGACCGGGGGTCAGCGGTTTAGGGCCTTGTCGATCTTCAGCAGGAGGTGTTCCCGGTGGGCCCGCGTCAACCCATCCGGAGACGCAGCGGCCTTCTGTTCCCGTTCGATGCGGCGCAGCGTGGACAACGCCATCGACCGGGCGATGGGATCCCAGCGGCTTTCGGCTCCTATGCCTTCGATGAGGCGGTCGGTGTAGGCGAGCTGGAGCTGTTGGCGCACCGTGGAAACCGAGGTCTTCAGGTCCGCAGCAAACACCCCAGACGTGAGTTCCGTGAACAACGCGTCGATGGAATAGGTGTTGCCGTACCGGCCCGAGTCGGTGATGCGCTGCAGCACGCGGGGATGCATCAGGTGGTCGAATGCAGCCGTTTGGGCGGCGAGGATGCGGGCGTGGATTTTCGGGTCTTCGGGTTCGCCGAAGAAACCGAACCCGCGCCGCTGGCTCTGGAGGTACGCGTACGACGAGAGTTCGGCATCGAAGGCGTCCGGTGCGAAGGCATAGCGAACGAGGGCACGCATGGCGGCTTGCTGCTCGGCGGCGGGCACGGGCAGGAGGGGGGCGGTGGTGCCCAGCTGTTCCGGGGTTCCGCGGAGGTAGCGCACACCGCCGATGGGGCGGGCCATGATGGCAAGTTGGGTGGCGTACTCGGAGGAGAGGGTCAGGAAGGCCCGGCGTACCTCGTGGTAGCTGGTTTGGTCCTCCCCCCGGTATTCCTTGAGCACCTCGGGGTAGAGTTCGCGCACGAGCGCGCACCGTTCCGCGGCGTAGGCGACCGGATCGGAGGACAGGTCGTAGATGTTCACGTCTGGGTTCATGCCGCCGCCCGGGCTGCGCATGTCGTCGGCGTCGTTTCCGAAGCGAAGGGCCGGTTCAAGCGACCGGGAAAGCAGCTGTTCGAGCCGTGCATCTTCCTGATTTGCATCGGGTTCCGCCACCGAATAGCCGTAGGAAATGGCCCAGAAGTCGTACGGCCCGGGGGTGTCGTCGAAGAACTTCGACCCGCGGTGGGCAGGGTTCAGCGGGAAGTGGATGGCCGGGTAGTCCATCACACTGGCCGCCAAACCCTCGGCCCGCACGCGGGCCGGGTCGTGCAGCACCTCTGGGGCATGCAAGGTCGACGCCGCCATGTTGTGCGTCAGCCCGAGCGTGTGACCCACTTCGTGCAGGACCAGGCGCTGCAGCGTTTCGCGGATGAACTGCTGGCGCTCCTCGTCGGTAAAGCTGCGGGCCTGCATGGCCGCCGCAGCAAACAAGGTCGACCGGGCCTGCACACTTCCGGCGTCGCAGCGGTGAAGGGCCTCCGCGAAGGCCGCGCGGCTATCGCGCTCTTCCTCCCAGGGGGCAGCGGCGTCGAGTCCGGCGAGCCGGAAGACCTCCTCGCGCCAGAGCCGACCCGTCATCCCGGACCACTCGAGCATGATGTCTGCCCCGAGGATTTCGCCCGTGCGGGGGTTGACGAAGCTGGGCCCGTAGCCGCTGAAGGCCGGGTTCGGAGATGAGGTCCAGCGCAGCACGTTGTAGCGGACATCGCCCGCATCCCAGGTGGCCGTGTCCGGCTGTTCTTTGACCACGACGGCGTTGCGGAATCCGAGGGGCTCGAAGGCGAGATTCCAGCGTTCGACTCCTTCGCGGATGTAGTCGCGGAATTCGTGGGGCGTCGTGTTTTCGATCCACCACGTGATGGGTGTGACCGGTTCCGAGATAGCCGCCGTGGGATCTGCCTTCTCGAGGCGCCAGCGGTGGATCATGTCGCGCCACGGGGTGGATTCGGTGGACGTCATGTCCTCGACTTGCGTGCTGAAGTACCCGATGCGGTGGTCGTCGCGTCGCGG
>JBIIRP010000084.1:0-6911 GCA_044341475.1 Flavobacteriales bacterium
GTGCTGGTAGCCGATGGAAATGAACCGGGCGTCCTCGATGTCCGCACCGGCCCGCGTGGGATTGCGGTTTTCGTAGACATAGCGCACGGCCACTTCGGTGTTTGCCGGGTAGTTGTTGATGCCGGTCAGGCGGGTGCGCTCGGTGGACAGCTTGCCGAGGACGCCGTCTTCGGGCCGGCGGGAGGGGGGCTTCACCATTTGGAACTCTTCCGCCAGGAAGAGGGCATCCCCAGACACCAGCACGAGGCCCGGCTCTGCCGCCTCCAGCTTGAGGCTCGCGAGAATCGGCGTGTTGATGTTCGCCTCTGACGCGCGGCTGATGGGATTCGCCGGGTCGAAGTGGTAGTTCGTGTTCTCGCCGCGGACCTCGACCCGCTCGAAGTGGCGGTGGAAGGTGATGACCTTCGAGCCCTGGTAGTTGCCGCGCACGAGCCCGGCCGACGCCACGCCGTCCGCGATGTGCGAGAAGTAGATGAACTCGCGGCCCAGCATGCTGTCCGGCAAGGCGAGGTAGACCGTGCCCTTTGCGGTGTCCTGGTAGAGGGTGAACAGACCGGGAAAGGAGATGCAGCTTTTCGTCACTTCCGCGACGGTTTTGAGCTCCGTTTTCTTCTTTTCCGGGGCGGGCGTGTCGGTTTTTTTGGACCGCCCGCGCTGGGCGAGGGCGGGCGAAGCACAGGCAGCTAAAAAGCCGCACAGGAGGAGGGCGGAAATGCGCATGGAGAGCAATGTGGCGGCCAAATTATGTACATTCACCACATGTTCCGGCCTGCAGGAATGGGCATGTGGCTTTTCGGGGCTGCGGTCGCCGCGCCGTGCGCGGCCCAAACCCCGTGGACCATCGCCCCGGACACCCTCCTCACGGCCGTGGTTCCGCTCGACGGCACGGTCGCCGAACCCACATTCACCTTCACCGCGTTCGAGGATACGGCCTTCCTGGTGTGGCGGCGCATCGCCCTCGACGTGCCCGCCGGATGGACCTGCGACGCCTGCGACACGGGCGAGTGCTACGGCGGGGTGCCCATCGGCGCAGACTTCCCGCCCATCGCGCCGGGCGGGACGGGCTTTCTCAAGCTCATCCTCACTTCGCCCGGCACCGAAGGGTCCGGGTCCGCCCACCTCTACGTACATCCGGAAGGAGCATTCGACCTCGGGCAGGACCTGCATATCGTCTTCAGCACGGCCGGTGCGCTCGGCGTGGCTGCGCCTCTTCCCGTTTGGACGTGCCGGGTTGCCGATGGTGTGATCCACCTGACCGGGCTCCCGTCCGGCACCCCCATCGAACTCCGCGATGTCGCGGGCCGCTGCGTGGCGCGTACGCGCGCTGACGGCCTGGCGAACGCGCTTGCCGGACCGCACGGTCCTGCAGGGATTTACCTGCTCACCTGCTGGCTGCCTTCCGGCCCCTCTACCTTGAAAATCGCTCTCCGATGATGCGTTTCCTTTCCGTTGCGGTCCTCCTGGCGTCCGCGTGTTCCCTATCCGCTGCTGAGCCGCGGGTGACGTTTTTGCCGTCTGCCCCAGGGACCACGGTCGTCCGGGTGGAGTTTCCGGACTTCACTGCCGTGCCGGTGGGGTCGGGCGGGGTCGCGCTCCGCATTCCGGGGTGCGTGCCGCTGCTGGAGGCCGGGGCGCCGGACGTGCCGGGGTTCCCGTTGACGCTGCGGATCGGCGAGGAGGCGCTCGCGTGGGAAGTGGTCGCCTCGGAGGTCGAGGTGAGCCGCTGGACGGTGGCCCCTTCGCCGGGCAATCTCTACCGGGATGTGGATCCTGCTGCGGCCCCGCGTCCGGCCGGGCGGGCGTACAGCGAGCCGGGCAGGTGGCCAGAGCAGCCTGTGGCACTGCGCGATCCCTTCCTGCTCCGCGGGGTCCGCGGCCAAACCGCACTCCTGCACCCCGCTTCCTACGACGCGGCCCGCGGCCAAGTCCACTTCCTCCGGTCCATCACCTTGCGGTTCAGCCCGAGCGGTGTGATCGGAGCGAACCCCCTGCCTGACGGCGCTGTGCCTTCGTGGGACCCCGCGATGCGCGACCTCGGCAACCGGCTGTTTGCCGGCGACTGGAGCGGCGAGGACCGCTACGAGGTGGTAGACGAGTGGGGGAGCATCCTCGTCCTGGCACCCCACATGTACCTCGACGAGCTGGCCCCGTGGATCCAGTGGAAGCGCGAGCGGGGGTTGCGGACGGATGTGCTCGAGGTGGCGCCCGGCACGTCGTGGCAGACCCTGCGCGCTCAGGTCGCCGAGGCGTGGGCAGCGGAACCGTACAGCTACATCCTGCTGGCCGGCGACGAAGACCAGGTCGCGACGGAACTGGTGCAGAATGGGGGAGGATCGGGGTACTGCGACCCGTGCTACGGGTATTTGCAAGGGAGCGATCACCTGCCCGAGGCCCTGGTGGGGCGGTTCTTAGCGCACACGGATGCCGAGATGGCGAGCGTGGTGCAGCGGGCTTTGGCCTACGAGAAAAACCCCAACACGTCGGACGACTGGTTCTCTCGGGCAGCGGGCATCGGCTCGAGCGAAGGCGCTGGTTCAGGCGATGAGGGCCAGAGCGACTGGCAGCACATGAACGGCATCAAATCCGACCTCGTCGGCTTCACGTACACGGCGGTTCATGAGCTCTACGACGGCAACCAAACGGCGGCCTCGCCCACCGGCGGCGCCACGGCCGACGCGGCCGGCAACCCGACGGCGAACAACCTCGTCGGAAGGATCAACGCCGGGGTGTCGCTGCTCAACTACACCGGACACGGCTGGCATTCAGGCATTTCCACGACCGGATTCCAGCTGTCGAACCTGCCAGCGCTGTCGAATACGCACGCCTGGCCGTTCTTCATCATCGTGGGATGCTGCGTGGGCGATTTCGACGAGGAAGAAGGGAGCGGCGACTGCTTCGGCGAGGGGTTCAGCAAGGCGGTGAATGCTGCGGGCGAGGCGGTCGGCGGCATCGGAGGGGCGTTTTCGAGTGTGCTCCAAAGCTGGGCTCCGCCCATGGAAGGCCAGGACGAAATGAATCTGCTCATCGCCGAGCAGGGCGAGGGCACCATCCGGCACTCGCTCGGCGGCATCCTATTCCACGGCGGGGCTTCGATGGTGGAGGCCTACGGCGGGGCGGGGGAGGAGATGATGGATACGTGGTGTTTGTTTGGCGACCCCACCCTTGTGTTGCGGACGGCCATGCCCACGGCGCTCGTGGCTTCCCACCCGGACGAACTCATGCTCGGGGTCACCGAGTGTATCGTGGAATGCAGCACCGAGGGCGCTTTAGTGGCCATCACCCAGGACGGGATCATCCTCGGTCGCGCGGCGGTCTCCGGCGGTTTTGCAGTGGTGCCCTTCACCGTCCCCCTGAATGCACCGGGGATGCTGACGGTGACGGCCACCCACTTCAACACGATTCCCTACCAAGGCCTCATCGCGGCCGTGCCTGCCGCCGGACCTTACGTCGTGGAAGATGGCGCCACCTGGCTCGAAGGTCCCGGGGGCAATGGCGTTCCGGAGTCGGGCGAGTCGGCGGAGGTCGACGTGCTCGCCACGAACGTCGGCACGGAGGACGCCCTGGCCGTCGTCGGCACCCTGAGCTGCAGCTATTTCGGAGTCCTCATCACCGACCCGACGGCCACCTACGGCGACATCGCCCCCGGGGCCACCGCTGTGCCGCAGGACGGATTCGGCGTGGCGTTCAGTCCGCTCGCCTTCCCCGACGGCACCGCCATCCCCTTTACCGTCCTATTCACGGCGGCGAACGGTACCACCTGGTGGGGCAGCTTCTCCCTCGTGGTCTCCGCCCCGGTCCTCGCCGTCACCGGCTGCACGGTCTTGGACGACGGCGGCAACGGCCGCTTCGACGCCGGCGAATCCGGCACGGTCCTGCTGCACGTGGCGAATACCGGCTCAGCGACGGCCTGGAGCACCGAGGCGGCCCTGGGCACGCCGAGCGGCCCCGCCACCCTCACCCTCGCCCAGTCCGCCCTCGGAGACGTGGCACCGGGGTCCACCGCCACCCTCGAAATCGCCGTGACCATTGCCGGCACGGCCGAGGCCGGCGACCTCCTGACCCCCAGCGCCACCGTCACCTCTGGCCCGTACGGCACCACCGGCGGATGCACGCTCGAACTCGCCCTCACTGTGGAGGACTGGGAAACTGGCGGCGCGGGCTTCCCCTGGGCCTCCGCCGGCCTCGCCCCGTGGTTCATCACGGACGACGAGGTGTACGAAGGGACCCACTCCTTGCGCAGCGGCGACATCGGCGACGGCGCAACGTCCGTCACATCCCTTACCCTGGACCTCCCGAACTGGGGCGAAATCCGGTTCGCGCGTAAGGTGTCGAGCGAGGCGGGATACGACTTCCTCGAATTCCGGATCGACGGCAACCTCGTGGACAGCTGGAGCGGGGAGGAGCCGTGGGAAGAGGTGTCGTACGTGGTCTTCGGCGGAGAGCACACCTTCGAGTGGAGGTACGCGAAGGACGAAATCATCTCGGACGGCGCGGATGCCGCATGGGTCGACTTCGTGGTCTTGCCGGAATTCGAGGCCGCATCCGGAGTGGCCGGCTCAGTCGACCGGCCGGCCCTGCAGGTCGTCCCGAACCCCGCCAGCGGTCCGGTCCAGGTGCTGGGCTGCGTGCCCGGAGCGCTTGTGCGTGTGTGGGATGCTGCGGGCCGCGAGATCCTGCGGACGACGGCGGGCGGAACCGCTGTGGTGCTCGAGACCGGGGCGTGGGCGCCGGGGGTGTATGTCGTCGAGGGAGTGGGGGCGGGGCGGGTACGTTTGGCCGTGGGAGGGCGCTAGCGGCCTTCCACGTGCAGAATGCGCGTGTATCGCTTCAAGCTCCTGAGCGTCAGGAAGATGGCAAATGAAGCCAGCAGCGCGCCCTGCCAAAACGGGTGCAACCACGTCGTCCACGCTTCCGGCGCATGGGCCGCATTGCGACCGACATCGACGAGCGCAAGGCTCAGGAACACAGCGAAAAAGCCGTTGTATTCGCGCTTGAGTACGTTGCGCAACGAGAACTCCACGCCGGGTGCCATCCAGCCCAGTTTTTTCGGGAAGAAGGCCGGCACCTGCTCCGACCACACGAGGTACGGTTCGCCGAACGACCGCCGCAGGAAGGCCTCTTCTGCGAACATAATCCGCTCGTAGTAAATCCAATACGCTAAGCAACAGACCAGCGTAAACCACGGACTGCCGGCGTACAGGATGATGCCGAGCCACATGAAGAAGTTGCCGAGGTAGAGCGGGTGGCGCACCAGGCTGTACATGCCGCGGGTGTTCAGTTGTTCGGCGACTTGGCCCGCTTTCGTGTTGCGGCCAGACGTGCCGCGGGGCGTGTATCCGATGGTCAGTGCGCGGATGAGTTGGCCGAACAGCGACACGGCGAGGCAGGCAACTGCACTGGCCGTATCGAACGGCGAGTAGGCGATGGCCCCGAACCCGATGAGCGCCGCAAGCGCCACGTAGAGGGCGAGGGGAAAGTAGGAGCGTCCGCGGAACAGCAGGTTTCCTGTACGCTCAAATTCTTCGATCATAGCCATGGTTTCCAGCAGATTATCGGATTAACCTGTAATTCGTGTAGCCGAGCTCCCATCCGAGGCGTTCGGCGCAAAACAGCTTGACGCGGTCCTTCAGCGTGCGCCGATCGACCGAGATGTCGGTTTCAAAGGTCCAGTTGCGGCGGGCGATGCGCTCGGCCATCACGGCCGGATGGGTCCCGGTGAACCGGGCCAAATGCCGCAGTTCACGACCGTAGTCGAAGGCTTCTGCCGGCACGACATGCTGCGCCACCCAGGCATCGTCGTGCCACATGCGGTGGAAGCTCTCCTGCTTGCGCTGCATGGCGGCCGGCTCCTTGACCCAACCATAATGATGGACGGTAGCGCCCACCCGCACCACGTTGAGCGGGCGGTCAGGCGCCTTGCGGAAGCCTTGGGCATCCCGGTACGAGAAAATGCCACGACCCGGACGGATGGCCCGGATTTCGTGCCGGTACCAGCCGGCACTGGCCCCCACATAATCGTACGAACCGTAGAAGTGCTTGTACGCAAACAGCAACCCGTCTGCCCGGTCGTCGGCCGTGCGCATCGCTTCCCGGACCGCTGGCAGGCCGCCCTCGTGCAGGACTTCATCGCCTTGGATGTACACGCACCAATCGCTCTGCGGAGCCACCGCCGCCAGCGCCTTGTTCGTTTCGACGGCCAGCACCCGACCTCCTTCGCGGAGGCTGTCGTCCCACACCGTGTCGACGATGCGGATGCGCGGGTCACCCAGACCTTCGATGAGCTCTCGCGTCCCGTCTTCGCTCCGGCCCACCGCCACGACGACCTCGTCGCACAGCGGAAGGATGGAACGGATGGCTTCGAGGATGGGGTAGTCGTACCGGACAGCGTTGCGGATGAAGGTGAACCCGGATACGAACATGGGGGGCGAAGTTCGCGCTTCCCGGCGAAGTTCGCGCTTCCCGGTGAATTCCGCTTCCCGACGGATTCCGCGGGTTTACTTGAATCCGCGCGCTGCTTTGAGCTGCTCGTAGGCCTGCTGGACTGCGACGAATTGGGCCTGAGCAGCTTCGACGTGTTCCGGCCCGAGGTCCTGCACCTTGTCCGGGTGGAACTTGACCGCGAGCCGCCGGTAGGCCTTTTTGATGTCGGCATCGCTGCAGGCGGCATCGAGTTCGAGCACGGTGTAGGCCGAGGCCAAATCCGCCGGTCGCCCTCCCCCCGCCCCGCGAAACCGGGCTTCGATGCTGTCCCGGTCGCGGCTGCTGATGCCGAGGTAGCCCGCAATCCGGCGGACCTCGTCGAGTTCGCGGGGGTCGATGTCGCCGTCTGCCGCCGCGATGCCGTACAGGTACTGCAACAGCAGGAGCCGCTTCGCGTGCTCCATGTGGTGTCGGACCTGCTCGGCGACCTC
>JBIIRP010000088.1:0-6662 GCA_044341475.1 Flavobacteriales bacterium
CGCCAGGACGAGGGATTCGGCCTGGGCGGGTCCGTAGTTGCGCACGAGAAATTCACGGACGTAGCCCAGCTCCGACTTCATCACCCGGTTGTCCGCGCGCATCACGGCCGCACTCAGGACGAGGAGAGCCGCTGCAAAATCACCCGGCCGGGTATCCCCAGTGGCGGGCCTGCGCTTCCGCGCACCGCCGGGTGCCGTGTCCACGCTCAGCGAGGAGTCGGTGAACATCTTGCCGAACGCAAAACCCAGCACCCCGCCGATGGGGCCGCCGAGCGCCCAACCTACCGCCCCGCCGATCCAGGGGATGAAGCGGCTCACGCGAGGTCGGCGTAGCCGGCCTCAATGAACCGCGTGAGTTCCTCGCCCGTCAGCAAGCCCTGCGAGAGGCGAGCGAGATCCGCCGCCTTCCGCGCCGCCGCACGCGCGTCGTCGTCGTCCGCCGCCAGCAACCGGGCCGCGAGGGGGTGGTTTGCGTTCACCGTCACATCGTAGCTGTCGGGAAGGGCGCCAAACATTTGGAACCCACCGCCGCCCACCGCCTGCTGCTCCTTCATGCGCCGCATCCACTCAGACCGCGTGATGGTCAGCGGAGCCGCCGTGGGCGACATGGCCGCGAACTTCACGCGGTAGGCGCCGCCCGTCGGGAAGGCAGACTCGAGGACCGGGCGGAGTTGCTCCTGTTGGGCGTCGTCGAGGGCGCTCACGGGGGCGTCGCCCGTGTCGATGAGGGCGTCGATGACCTCGGAGTCGACCCGCTTGAACTGGATGTCGCCGTGCTTTTCTTCGAGCTTGCCGACCATGTGGGAGGCCAGCGGACCGTTCATCACGAGCACCGTGTAGCCCCGCTCGAGGGCGGGCTGCACGAAGGCGTGTTGGGCATCCGCATCGGCGCAGTAGGGCAGCACGATTTTGCCGTTTTTGTCCTTTTGGGCCGCGGAGACGGCCTCCACAAGCTCCTCGTACGTCCGGCACGTTCCGTTGACATCCTTGAACAAGAAGAACTTCTCGGCGCGTTCCGCGAACTTTTCGTCCGTCAGCATGCCGTACTCGATGAAGATGCGCAGGTCGTCCCACTGCGCCTCAAACTTCGCGCGGTCGTTCTTGAACATCGCGGCGAGCTTGTCGGCGACCTTCTTCGTGATGTGGCCGCTGATTTTCTTCACATTGCCGTCCTCTTGCAGGTATGACCGGCTGACATTCAGCGGGATATCCGGCGAGTCGATGACGCCGTGCAGCAGAGTCAGGAAGTCGGGGACGATGTTCTCGACGTTGTCCGTGATGAAGACCTGATTCGAGTAGAGATGAATCTTGTTCTTCCTGAGCTCCAGTTCTTTGCGCAGCTGCGGGAAGTAGAGGATGCCGGTCAGATTGAACGGATAATCGACGTTCAGGTGGATGTGGAAGAGCGGCTCCTCGAAGTTCATCGGGTAGAGGTCGCGGTAGAAGGCCGCGTACTCCTCGTCGCCGAGCTCCGCCGGCGCCTTCGTCCAAATCGGGTCCGTCGTGTTCACCACATCCGGCACCTCGATCTGCACCTGCTTCGCCGTGCCGTCCTCGTTCGTGTCGCCGCTGGGATCGTCGACCCACGTCGACCGCGTGCCGAAGACGATTTCCACCGGCATGAACTTGCAGTACGTGTTCAGGATGCCCCGGATGCGGTCCGTTTCGAGGAACTCCGCGCTGTCTTCGGCAATATGCAGGACGATGTCCGTGCCGGCTTCCGCCTTCGTGCCGGCATCGAGGGTGTAGTTCGGTGAACCGTCGCAGGTCCACACGACCGCCTCGCTACCCGGGCGCTGGCTCAGGCTGTGGATTTCGACCGATGAAGCGACCATGAAGGCGCTGTAGAAACCGAGACCGAAGTGGCCGATGATGGCGGTCTTCGCCTGTTCCCCGGAGTATTTCTCGAGAAATTCGGAAGCGCCGGAGAAGGCGATTTGGTTGATGTAGCGGTCGATTTCTTCCGCCGTCATCCCGATGCCGCGATCGCGGATCGTGAGGGTGCGGGCGTCGGCATCGAGGAGGATTTCGACGGCCGTTTCCCCGTCGATGGCCGGGAGTTCGCCGAGCGCCGCGAGGGTGCGCCGCTTTTGGGTCGCATCTACCGCGTTCGAGACGAGTTCGCGAAGAAAAATCTCGTGGTCACTGTAGAGGAATTTCTTGATAATGGGGAAAATGTTCTCCGTCTGGACGTTGATGCTTCCGGTCTGCATGGCGAATTGTGGTTTGGCTTGCTTCCGGCAAGCCGGATGCCAAACGCACTTCATGCCCCCCGGTCTGCCATTCTGTCCCATCGGGCTGACAGCGCGGCCTCGGCGCGGTATCTTGCGCGCATGCACTACCGCCTGCACCTCGCGGCCTGCGCCCTCGCGCTGTCCGCCACCACGACCGGCCTTGCCCAAACCGACGCTCCCGACTGGTCCGTCCTCATGCAAACGCCCGGTATGCATCCCGACTCGGTTCGGGCCCTGCACGACGCCTGGTGGTCCGGCCGCACGCGCCCTCAGGGCGGCGGATGGAAGCAGGTCGAGCGCTGGCTCCACCAGGCAGAGGGCCGGACGGACGCCGACGGGGCGGTTTGGGGCGCCCGCGAAGCCCTCGGTATGGCAGACGACGTCGCGGCGTTCCACATGTCGCGCAGCACCGCCGGCACCTGGACGGTCTGTGGTCCGACCCTCGACGAGGTCACGGACCGTAACGACATCCGCGGGGTCGGTCGCATGAACGCCATCGCCTTCCATCCGACGGATCCGAACACCGTCTTCGCCGGGGCGCCGTCGGGCGGGCTGTGGCGCTCGTACGACGGGGGCCTGAGTTGGACCACGAACACCGACGACTTCCCCTCGCTGGGCGTGAGCAGCATCTGCTTCGACCCGTTCAACCCCGACGTCGTGTACATCGGCACCGGCGACCGGGATGCCGCGGATAGCCCGGGCCTCGGCGTGATGAAGTCGGTCGATGGGGGAGAGACGTTTGTGTTTTCCACAGAAGGCCTCGGCAACCGCGTGGTCGGGGATTTGCTGGCCCATCCTACCCAGCCGGGGGTGCTGCTCGCGGCCACGAGCGGGGGCGTTTTCCGGTCGGACGATGCCGCAGCGACGTGGGAGCTCGTGTCGGCAAACACCCAGAATTACAAGGACATCGCCTGGCACCCGACCGACCCGTCCATCGTGTATGCGACCGGTCAGGGTCGGTTTTGGCGCAGCGCAGACGGAGGCCTGTCGTTTACGTACATCAACGAGGGCATCGACCCCAGCACGCGCATGGTCATCGCGGTGACCCCCGCTGCGCCGGACAACGTCTACGTCTGCTCGACCGGTACCTACGAGTTCCGCGCCTTCTTCCGCTCGACAGATAGCGGACTGAATTTCACGGAGATGAGCGACAGCCCGAACATCATGGCCTGGAGTGCCAGCGGCGACCAAGAAGGGGGCCAGGCCTGGTACGACCTCTGCCTGACGGCGGACCCGCTGGTCGTGGACCGGGTGTACGTCGGGGGCATCCGCATGAAGCGCTCGGACGACGGCGGCGCCACGTGGATCGATCTGCAGGACAGCTTCTTGCACGTCGACCAGCATGCCCTCGTGGCAAACCCGCACACCCACGAGGTTTGGCTGGCAAACGACGGGGGCATCTACCGCCTCGCGGACGGCGCGCAGTGGGTGGACATGTCGACCGGCATCGTGACCGGGCAGATTTACAAGATCGGCCAAAGCCCGTTCGCAGGCACCGACGCCATGAACGGCTACCAGGACAACGGCACCTACGCCTTTGACGGGGTGGAATGGAGCCGGCGAACGGGCGGCGACGGGTTCGAGAGTGCCTACGATGTAACGGACCCGGCGTGGTTCTTTACGAGTTCCCAAAACGGCCGCCTCTACCGCACCGGCCCGGGCATCCAAAACCAGCCCATCGTGGCCCCTGGCGAGCTCGGCATCACCGAGGAAGGCGCGTGGTCCACGCCGTTCGCACTCGACCGGGAGGACCCGAACACGCTTTTCGTGGGACTCGTCAACGTGTGGCGCTCGCGCAACATCAAAACCGCCGTGCGCGATTCCATCGTGTGGGAACAGCTGACGACGGATTTGGGCGCCAGCCCGCTGGCCCTGCATACTCTCCACCGGTCGAAGGCCGACACGAATGTGGTGTTCGTGGCCAAAGCCTCGCGTCGGCTCTACCGGTCCGTGAACGCCCTCGCCCCCTTGGCGGAGGTGGCCTGGGACGACCTGAGCGACAACCTACCGCTCTCGTCGCAACCGGTCACCGCCCTCGAGACGGTGCCGGGGTCCGATTCCCTGGTCTACCTCGGCTTTAACAGCAAGGTCTGGCGGTCGGATGACCTCGGATTGAGCTGGACGGACATCTCCGGCACCCTGCCGGATGTGCGTGTGAACTCGCTGTGCTATGATCCCGATGGGGCTGGCCTGTATGCGGGCACGGACCGCGGGATCTATTTCCGGGCGGACAGCATGGCGGATTGGGTGGACTTCTCGGCTGGGCTTCCGCTCACCGTCCGGGTGACGGAGGTCGAACTGTATCCCGGCACTGGCCCGTCCGACCCACCCCGCCTGCGCGCCGGAACCTACGGCCGCGGCATGTGGGAGTCGGACCGCTACGGCGCGCTCCAGGCCATGCCGCCGGTGGCGTGGATCGGCACGGACGACGGCGAAACCTCGGTCTACGGTCCCTTCCAGGTCCAGGTCCGGTTCCGGCGCAACCTCGCCGATGCCCCGGTGCTCGAATTCACCTCCGACGACTTGACCGTCCTCGGCGGCACGGTAACCGGCCTGGAGCAAGTCGGAACGTCGACCTATGCGGTCGATATCGATCCGGAAGTCTACGGCCCGGTGGTGCTGCACGTGCCTGCGGGGGCTGCCGTGCTGCTGGAAGACGGCACCACGCCGAACGCGCCCTCGGACAGCCTGCTCCTCGTGTACCGTTCCGTGCCGGAGCCGCTGGGCCACCTCGGACCGGGTGGGGTAGGGGATGCGGCTTCGCTGGCGCTTTGGCTGCGGGCGGACGCCGGCATCGAGGGAACCCAGGTCGCCGTGTGGAACGATGTGCTTTCGGGCAACGGAGCGGCTGCCGAGCAGTCGGAGTCTGCCCGCCGGCCGCAGTGGGATGCCACCGGACTCGGTGGCCAGCCTGCCGTGCGGTTTGACGGGGAAGACGATGCCCTTGTGGCTGCTGAAGTGCCGCTCGACCGCGCGATTTCCGCGTTTGCCGTAGCGGCGGGAGACGCTGTCGAATGGAATGACCACGGCTGGATTGCCTCTGCGCGCGGCAACAACGGCTACATCCTGCATCCGTGGAAGGCCTCGAGCATGTACTCGTCGGTGGTCATCGACACGGCGGGACACTATGCGGAGGCGACGCCGTTTTGGATTGTAGATGCCGGTTTGCCCCAGTTTTATGGGTTGATTTATGACCAAACCGATTGGGACCAAGCGATGTACACGGTCATCAACGACCAGCGCATCCCCTTCCCCGATCCCGGCTTGGGCGCGCGGACCGACGACACCCCAGTGGAGGTCCGCTTCGGGTGGGATTACGACGACCGCCACGGCTCCGGTTGGATTGCCGAGGAAATGGTGTACACCCGCCGTCTGATGGAATCGCACCGCACCATCGTGTCGAACTACGTCGCCTCGCGCTATGGCCTTCCGCTCGGCAGCGTGCAGCGGTACTTCCGCTCGGCCCAGCCCGAAGAAGTCGCCGGCATCGGCCGGATGTCCGACTTCGACGCCCACCTCGACGCCCAGGGCACGGGCATCGTCCGCATCCTGAACGCCTCCGACCTCGACGCCGGCGAATTCCTCCTGTGGGGCCACGACGGCGCAGGCCTCGAAGCTGCTCAGCCGTATCCCTTCCTCACCCCGCGCGTCGCCCGGACCTACGGCTACGAAGCCACCGGCGAACCGGGGAGCGTGGAACTCCGCGTGGACGACGGCGGCGCCTTTGCCGACCTCGGTCCTAGCCCTTCCGTTCCCGGTGTCATCGTGTCGGAAGGCGATGATTTCATGCCGGGTTCATCCCCGGCCTTCTACCCACTCGCGTGGTCAGGAAGTTACTGGACGGCCACCGTTCCGTTCGTGGGAAGCGGGGTGTTCACCTTCGGTATGGCACCGGCACTGTCCGTGGGCGAGAGCATCGCCGAGTCGGTTTTGGCCGTGTTCCCGAACCCAGCGGGCGACCAAGTAACCGTGCGCTGGACCCACGCCGACCCGACGGGCGGGGTGCTGCGGCTGCGTGATGCTTCCGGGCGCGTCGTCCACGAAGAAGACCTGCGGGGCCGGGCGGAGGTCGTGCTTGACCTCACCGGACTGGCTTCCGGCTGTTACGTGGTCGAGGCGGCGAAGTCCTCCGGGAGCGTGCGCACCCGGCTGCTCGTCCGCTGATCCGTCAGCGGCTCACTCGATGACGAGCCGGCGGGCAGTGCCCGTCGCGCTGTGCACGAGGTAGACGCCGGGTGCAAACCCTGCGACATCGAGCACGCGGCGCTCGCCGGGCTGCAGCACGAGGGTGCTCACACAGCGGCCCGTCGGATCGAAGATGCGCAGGTCGCTCGCAGCGGCACCGTTTGCGAGCGTTACCGCGTCGTGGGCCGGGTTAGGCGCGAGGCCGAAGTCAGGAGCGGTGGCATCAGCGATCGCCGTGATACC
>JBIIRP010000128.1:0-4865 GCA_044341475.1 Flavobacteriales bacterium
CGCCTCGACCACCGGGAAGGTGGCGACTTCGCCCGACGGGTTGCGCGCGACGATGACGCTGAGCTCGAGGGCGATGTCGACGAGGTCCTCGAGGACGCACGGCGCGTCGAAGGGTTCCGTGCTGGCGTCGCGCAGCACCCGGACGCCCTTGCCGTCGTAGCCCCCGCGCCGGAGCTTCGCGACGGTGGGGTAGCCCCGGCTTCCGGCCTCGGCCGCGGAGTCGATGAGGGAGAAGTCCGCCGTCGGGAATCCGTGGGCGGTCAGGAAGTGCTTTTGGGTGCCCTTGTCTTGGATGAGGGCGATGGTGTCGGGGGAGGGGCGGACGGCCACGCCGGCGGCGGCGAGGCGCCGGAGGCCGGGGACGCTGACGTGCTCGATTTCGATGGTCAGCACGTCGAGGCCCCGGCCGAAGGCCTCGACCGCGTCGGCGTCGTCGAGGTGTCCTTCGACGAAGCGGTGGGTGAGGTGCCGGCAGGGGGCATCCGGGTCCGGATCCATGACCTCGACCCGCAGGTCCCAATCGATGGCCGACTGGATCATCATCCGTCCGAGTTGGCCACCGCCGAGCACGCCGAAGCGGAGCGAGGGACCGAAGGCGAGGTCGTTGCGCATGCGGCAAAGATATTTCGGCGATATTCGGCGCCTTCATGGTACGCTACGACATCACGATCCATCCCGACGAGCCCCGGTACTGGGCGATGTGGGGCCTGACGCTGCTCGGAGGACTGGCCTTGCTGTACGTGTGGCGCCGCTGGGTGCCGCGTTCGGGGCCGGGCCGCGACCGGGCGTTGCACGTGTTAGGTGCAGTTCTTTTGGCGGGGAATTTGGTTCTACCAGTGTATCAGCTCGTTACAGGAACGCCGCCGTTTTCGATTCACCGTTCGCTGCCGCTGCATTTCTGCGGGCTGAACTACCTGATCGTCGCGGTGAACTGCTACTTCCGCAACCCGCAGCTCTTCACGTTTTCTTTTTTCCTGGGCATCATCGGCGGGGTGCATTCCTTCCTGACGCCCCAGTTGACGCTGGGGGATGCGCCCTTCGTGCTGGTGGAGTATTGTGCCAAACATGGCGCCATCGTTTTCGTTCCGCTCCTGATGATGCGCGAGTACGGTATGCGGATTCCGCGGGGCGGATGGCGCTGGACCTATGGCGCCGCGGCGGTCCTGTCGTGTGCGGTGCTCGCCGTGAATTGGGGGATCAACACCGCCTGGCCGCACACCGTGTCAGCGAACTACATGTACGTGTGGGAGGCGCCGAAGGTGAACAACCCGCTCGTCCGCGCCGAATGGGGCTGGCCGCTGTACCTCGCGCCGCTGCACGCCGCGCTCATCGCCCACCTCGTGCTGGTGAACGCCGCCGTGCGCAAGTGGGGTCCGTTGTAACTTCGGGGGCATGAAGGCCTACCACGACCTGCTGCAGCATGTGCTCGACCACGGCGAGCACCGGGAAGACCGGACAGGCGTCGGGACGCTGGGGTGTTTCGGGTACCAGTTGCGGGTGGATTTGGCAGCGGGTTTCCCGCTGCTCACCACGAAAAAGCTCCACCTGAAGTCCATCGTCCACGAGCTCCTGTGGTTCCTCAAGGGCGACACGAACATCGCCTACCTGCAGGAGAACGGGGTGCGGATTTGGGACGAATGGGCCGACGAAGCGGGCGACCTCGGTCCGGTGTACGGCTACCAATGGCGCAGCTGGCCGAATCCCGACGGCACGTCCACCGACCAAATCTCGTCCCTCATCCACGCCCTGCGTACGCAGCCGTACTCCCGTCGCCACGTCATCAGCGCGTGGAATCCGTCCTGCGTGGCGGACATGGCGCTCCCGCCGTGCCACTGCCTGTTCCAATTCCACGTGGGCCGCGGCCGCCTGAATTGCCAGCTCTACCAGCGCTCCGCCGACGTGTTCCTCGGGGTGCCATTCAACATCGCCAGCTACGCGCTGCTCACCCACATGGTCGCCCAGGTCGTAGGCCTCGAGCCCGGGGAGTTTGTGCACACCTTCGGCGACGTGCACCTCTACACAAACCACCTCGACCAGGCCCGCGAACAGCTGTCGCGGGAGCCGCGCCCGCTGCCCCAGCTCGCGCTCAACCCGGACGTCATGGACCTCTTCGGCTTCAGCTTCGAGGACATCGCCGTGCACAACTACGACCCGCACCCGCACATCGCCGCGCCGGTCGCCGTATGATGCGCCTCTCGCTCATCGCCGCGGTCGCCCGCAACAGGGTGATCGGTCGGGACAACGGTCTCGTTTGGCACCTACCGGAAGACCTGAAGTTTTTCAAAACCACCACGCTCGGCGCGCCGGTCATCACGGGCCGCCGCAACTACGAATCGCTGCCGGAATCGGTCCGGCCCTTGCCCGGCCGCCTGAACCTCGTCGTCACCCGCAACCCGTCGTATGCCGCCCCGGGCGCTGAAGTCGTTCCGGGCTACGATGAGGCGGTCGCCCGGGCCGCGGCGCACGGCGCCGAGGAGGCCTTCGTCATCGGCGGCGGCGAGCTCTACGCCACGGCCCTCGCGGCGGAAGGCCTCGACCGCATGTACCTCACGCACGTCGACGCCGAACCCGAGGGCGACACGCACTTTCCCGTGTGGAGCCCGGAAGGCTGGACCTGTGTGGAGCTACTGAGCCACGCCGGGGACGGGCGCCACCCGCACCCGTTCCGCATCTGCCGCTACGACCGCATCCGCTGACCATGGAAGACATTCTGCTGGGCCTACGCCACATCACGGATCCGGAAGGGTACGACCACATGCTTTACCTGCTGGCGCTCATGGCGTGGGCAGAATGGCGCCACTGGAGCCGGCTGGCTCTGCTCGCGACGGCGTTCACGGTGGGCCATTCGCTGACGCTGGTGCTGGCGGGACTGGACATCCTGCGGCCGGATCCTACCTGGATCGAGTTCCTCATTCCGCTGAGCATCGCGGTGACGGCGGTGGCCCATGCCCGTCCGTCGGCGGCCACGGGTCCGACGGGCCTGACGTACGGCGTGACGGCGGCGTTCGGGCTGGTGCACGGCCTCGGCTTTTCCACCTACTTCCGCATCGCCTCCGACCCGGGAGAGAGCATCGTGGCCTCGCTGCTGCGGTTCAACCTCGGCGTGGAAGCCGGCCAAATCCTCATCCTCACCGCCCTCCTCGGCGCGGCTTTCCTCGCGGAACGCTGGGGCGTCCCCACCCGTTCGCGCACGCTGTTTCTGTGCGGCGCCGCAGCGGGCCCTGCCGTTATCCTCATGCTCGAGCGCTGGCCATGGGGATGATGGGCCGGGTGCTGGTCGGAGGCATCCGGCTCTACCAAATCCTCCTCAGCCCCCTCCTCGGCGCCAGCTGCCGCTTCGTGCCCACCTGCAGCGCCTACGGCATCGAAGCCATCCGCCTCCACGGCGCGTGGCGGGGCGGACTGCTCACCGCGCGGCGCATCAGCCGTTGCCACCCGTGGGGCGGCCACGGCCACGACCCGGTCCCCCCGCGGAAATCGACGAAATCCTCCTGAACTTTCTCCCATGAAGCACCTCACCCTCGTTGCTGCCGCATTCGCCTTGCTTACGGCCTGCGGCACCGCCCCGGACAGCCCGGAACTCGCAAAAGCCCGCGACGTCCACGCTCAAGTCATCGCCCTGAGCGGCACCCTCCACGACGGCATCGCCGCAGAAATCTCTGCGGTGGATTCCCTACGCACGGCCTCGGCCGCATCCGGCGACTCGACGGCCATCCTCGCCTGGAACCTCGCCGCTGAAGCCCTCGCGAACCTCGACACCCGCTTCCATGAATTCTCGGCGACGGTCACCGGCCTGCCCGGCGAGGAGCACGACCACGACCACGCTCACGGGGAGGGCGAGCACGACCACCACCACCATGCCGCGCCGGTCGAGGGCCTCTCGGATGCCGAACATTTGGCCATCCAGGAGGAATTCCTTGCGCAGTTGAAGGCGATGGAGGCCGACCTCACGGAGGTGCAGGCCGCGCGCAACCGATGAGCACATTCCGCGCAGTCGGGCTGGCAGTGGGGGTTTGGGCAGCGGCCGCCGATGGCGCCGTGCCCCAAACCATCCCCCTCAACGTCCGCATCCACGCACAGGACGGCCGGTCCTTCCCCTGCGAGCCTTCCATCGCCGTCGACCCCACCGATCCGCGGCGCCTCGTGGCCGGGTCGGTCCTCGACGACGTCTACCACTCGGACGACGGCGGCCGCACCTGGACGGTGGACCGGCTGCGTTCACGCCACGGCGTCTACGGCGACCCGTGCATCGTCGCGAACGATCGGGGCGACTTCTACTACTTCCACCTTTCGGACCCTTCTGGGAAGGGGTGGGCACATCCGTCGCTGCTCGACCGCATCGTGGTCCAACGCAGCGTCAACGGCGGGCGGACCTGGTCGCGCGGCGCCGGCATCGGCTTGAATGGTACGAAAGACCAAGACAAGGAATGGGCCGCCGTCGCCCCCGATGGCCGCATCCACGCCTGCTGGACGCAATTCGACCGGTACGACAGCACGGAGCCCGGCGACAGCACCGTGATTCTGTGCAGTTCCGCGGGCCGGCGCGCGGTCCGCTGGACAGAGCCGGTGCGGGTCAGCGCGGTGGCCGGCGATTGCCGCGACGGTGACGCTACCGTCGAAGGCTCGGTGCCTGCGGTGTTGCCCGACGGAACGGTTGTCGTGGCGTGGGGGCGGGACGAAGCGATTTGGTTCAACCGGAGCGAGGACGGCGGGCGGACGTGGCTGCCGAGGGAGACGCGCGTTGCGGACCTGGTCGGCGGGTGGAATCTGACGATTCCGGGCATCGGGCGCGCGAATGGGATGCCCGTCACCGTGGCCGATCCCAGCTCGGGGAGGATTTATGTCGTGTGGTGCGATACGCGGGC
>JBIIRP010000020.1:0-16368 GCA_044341475.1 Flavobacteriales bacterium
GAACGTCGAAATCAGCGGTTGCAGGTCCATCACCGCATCGAGGAAGGGAAACTCCGAGTAGTCATAGTACCGGCGCGGCGCTCCAGCAATGCCCACGAAGTGCATGGGGAAGAACACCCCGTATCCCGCGATCAAGGTGATCCAGAAGTGCACAAACCCGAGCTTCGAGTTCATCATGCGACCGAACATCTTCGGGAACCAGTGGTAGATCCCGGCTAACATGCCGAAGATGGCACTCATGCCCATCACGATGTGGAAGTGCGCGACCACGAAGTAGGTGTCGTGCACGTTCACGTCCAGCGCAGAGTCCGCAAGGATGATGCCCGTCAATCCGCCGGTCACGAAGGTGCTCACAAGTCCGACGCTGAACAGCATGGCCGGCGTGAAGCGGATGTTGCCCTTCCACAATGTGGTGATGTAGTTGAAGGCCTTCACCGCGGACGGGATGGCAATCAGAAGCGTCGTGAACACGAAGACCGACCCGATGAACGGATTCATGCCGGTCACGAACATGTGGTGTCCCCAGACGATGAAGCTCAGGAAGCCGATGCCCAGAATGGAGCCGACCATGGCTTTGTACCCGAAGATGGGCTTGCGCGCATTCGTGGCGATGACCTCCGAGCTGATGCCCAGTGCCGGCAACAACACGATGTACACCTCCGGGTGACCGAGGAACCAGAACAGGTGCTGGTACAGGATGGGGCTACCCCCGGTTACGTCAAGTGCTTCGCCTCCGATGTGGATGTCGCTCAGGTAGAACGCCGTTCCCATGGACCGGTCCATCAGCAGCAGCACAACAGCAGAAACCAGGACTGGGAAGCTCAACACCCCGAGGATGGCCGTGACGAAGAAGGCCCAAATCGTGAGCGGCAACCGCGTCATCTTCATGCCCTTCGTCCGAAGGTTGATGATGGTCACGATGTAGTTCAATCCGCCGAGCAGCGAAGAGACCACGAACATCACCATGGAAATCAGCCACAGCGTCATGCCCATACCTGACCCAGGCATCGCCTGTGGCAAAGCGCTCAAGGGTGGATACACCGTCCAGCCTCCCGACGCTGCTCCGCCCTCGACGAAGAGCGAAAACAGCATGATGACGCTCGAAAAGAAGAAGAACCAGTAGCTCAGCATGTTGAGGAAGCCCGAAGCCATGTCCCGCGCGCCGATTTGGAGCGGAATGAGCAGGTTCGAGAACGTTCCAGACAAGCCCCCGGTCAGCACGAAGAAGACCATGATGGTCCCGTGAATCGTCACAAGTGCGAGGTAAGCATTCCGATCGAGCACACCGCCCGGGGCCCACTTCCCGAGGAAGGTCTCGAGGATGGCGAACGATTGGCCAGGCCAACCGAGTTGCAAACGGAAGAACACCGACAGCATGACCGCCACAATTCCCATCGCGATCGCCGTGATGAGGAACTGCTTGGAAATCATCTTGTGGTCCTGCGAGAAGACGTACTTCGAGACGAAGCTCTCCTCGTGGTGGTGTGCGTGGGCGCCCATGTTCAGAGGGATGCTGTGATTTTCGGGGAAGAAGTGCGGACCGGCTTGCGCGCCGCCGTAGGTGTGGCGGGCAGAGCCGCGGCAGCGGTGTCTGCAGGTGCAGCGGTCGAATCAGCAGCCGCGGGCTCATCCTTCGGAATGAAGGTGTTTTGGCCCGCAAGCCACGCCTGGTAGTCGGCCTCCGACTCGACGACAATTTTCATCTGCATGTTGAAGTGCGCGGCTCCGCACACCTTGTTGCACAACAGCACGTAATCGAATTCCGGATTGTTCGTGATGGTCCGCATCGAGTCCGTGGTAATCGTCGGCGTGAACTTGAAGCGCGTCGGAACGCCCGGGACCGTATTCATTTGAGCACGGAAATGCGGCATGTACGCCGAGTGGATCACGTCACGACTGCGGAACACGAACTCCACTTCCTTGCCGACGGGCAGGTGGAACTCGCCTTTGACGATTTGGTCATCGAATCCTGCCTCCCAAGCGGACTGGCCGCCTTCGTAGCGGAAAGACTTGATCTCCGCCACACGCTGGCGGTGGCGGCGCAGGTTGTCCAGCTTCTCTTCCTTCGCTTCGTAGGCCGCTTCGGACAAAATCACCACGCGGTCAGACGCCAGCATGGCGTCAATTTCCTTCAGACGCGTCTCGAGAGCTGCCGCGCGCTCCGGTGCAGGAGCATGGTCGCCGTGACCCCCGTGGTGATCGCCGCCGTGCAATTCCTTCTGGACTGCGGAGCGCTCTGCGAGCAGGTGGCCCTTTTCGTGAGCCAACTCCGATTCCGCCGCGAGGATGAGCGAATCTAACGATGCCAACATCGCGTCTACCCCGTCAGAAGTAACCAGACCCAGCGGGTTTTCAGCAGAAATCAGGTTGAAGTTCGAGAGCCCGAATTCTCCGTCGACACCGGGGTAGCGGGCCGTCCAGTCGAACTGTTTGGAATACAACTCCACCCGAATGGCATCTTCTGAGGCCTCGCCCGTCATGTCGTTCCAGGTTTTCAAACCGTAGGCGATGATGACGGCAAGCACGATGGACGGGATAACCGTCCACACGAGCTCAAGTCGGTTGTCGTGCGCGAAGAACTTCGCCTTCCTCCCTTTCCTGTGGTAGTATTTCGCTGCGAACACAAAGAGCAACGTGTTCACCAGGAAGAATACCAGCGTGATAATGATCAGGTTGAAGTTCATCAACCGGTCCACGGCCTCCCCGTGCACCGAGGCAGCCGGTGGGAGGTAGTCGCCGTACTTCACGAAACTCCACACCACGAAGCCGTAAAACAGGACCATGAAGAGGACGAACAGTCCCCCATTGAGCCGGTTGTCTGCCTCCGAAATGTCCTCCTCCCGCTTCGCGCGGAGAGAAGAAGACAGCTGGTACACCTTAGCCAGCTGCACGATTGCCACCAAACCTAGGATGACAACCAGGAGAATGAGCAGTTTCATCAGTAGTGGAGGTCCTTCGATTCTTGCAGCATCGGGTGGTTCACAGGGATGAGCGGCGCTTTTGCCAGAGCACGCAAGACCACGTGCAGAAAGAGGCCGAAGAATCCAAGGAACAATCCCACCTCAAAGATGCCGAATTCATTGTGGTCAAACAGGGTTCCGGGAATGACTAGCAGATACACATCCACGAAGTGCCCCAGGAAGATCAGGATCGCTACAGGCACAACAAACTTCGCGTTCCGCTTCGTGTCTCGGGCGATGAGCGTGTAGAAGGGGATGGCGAAATTCACGAAGAACATCGTGATGAACGGCCACTTGTAATCCGTGAAGAAGCGGGTCACGTAGTAGGTCACTTCCTCCGGGATGTTCGAGTACCAGATGAGCAGGAATTGGCTCACCCAGAGGTAGCTCCAGAGCATGGAAATGGCGAACATCCATTTGGCCAAATCGTGCATGTGGCTATCGGTCACCTCCTTGTAGTAGCCTTTTGAGCGAAGCCAAATGAGCAGCACGTTCGTGAAAATCATGAGACTCACCCACATCCCGCTGAAAACATACCAGCCGAAGAGCGTGCTGAACCAGTGGGTATCGATGGACATGATCCAGTCCCACGACAAGGTCGAGCTGAACACCGCGAAAAACACCAGGAACAGCGCTCCCCGGCGGAACTGCTTGTAATGCAGGTCCAAACTCGGTGCGCGGTCCTCCTCAAGCGACCACTTGCGGAACAGCCGTGCGAAGATGAAGAACGTCGCCAGGTAGGCCAGGGTCCGGAACCAGAAGAACGGAGCTGCGAAATACGCCGCTTTCTTCGCGATGATGTGGTCGTAGTTCGGGTTCTCCACGGCCCCTGCCACAGCCTCGTCGACGTAACTCACTGCCCCTCCTTCTTCCACCATGTACGGATGGTACAGGGTGTGGTCCATCCAGTGGTAGAGGTGGTGCAGATGGGCTTGGCCCGCGAGGAGGATGATCACGATCAGTGCACCCCCGATCGGCAAGAAGTGCCAGACCGCTTCGAAAATGCGCTTGATGATGGCCGACCACGCCGCTTCTACGGCGTAATTCAACGCATAGAAGAACAATCCCGCGAGCGAAATGCTGAACCAGAAGAAGCTGTTCACCAACAGGTTCGCCCACCAACGCTGGTGGTGGTCCGTGTGGTCCGTCAGGAATCCCCCGACGAGCGCTATGGCTCCGACTCCCATGAGGACCCAGGAAAGCGTCCGGGCCCGGCCTTCAAACTTGAATTCCATGGTCAGCTGTTCATCGGCTGGGCGGGTGCCGCGGCCGTGGCCGTGGAATCCGCGGGTGAAGCAGACGGCAGGGAGCCGCCTTGCTGGAGAACCTTGATGTACTCGATTACAAGCCAGCGGTCGCGCTGCGACAGCTGCGAAGCGTGCGAACCCATCAAGCCCTTTCCGTAGGTCAAGGTGTGGAACATCTTGCCTTCCGGCAGGTCCTTGAGTTTGTCGCTGTAGCTCGGAATGCCCTGGATGTGGCCGTTGCGGCTCAACGCTCCATCGCCCTTGCCTTGCTCCCCATGGCACTGGGTGCACATCTGGACGTAAATCTGCTTGCCGAGTTCGACCTGCTCCGCCGTCACCGAATCGATGGGCGAACGGAGCAACAGTCCCGCCGCTTCATAGCCTTCCGGAGTGTTCGGGTAGGCGTAAGGCAGCACAAAGGCCATCCGATCCGGTGCGTACGGTATGGTCCCTGCCACCGGGATACGCGCAGATTGCGTCATGCGCTGGGCCTCTGCCACATCCGCTCCGACGTCGTAGGGGTCCTGACCATAGTCAACATACGCCTCGATGGCGGGCGACCGGTACATGTCCGGCATGTACTCCACGCCAGGGCTGTTCGGGTCCGTGGTACATCCCGCTGCGAAGGCGACAACCGCCCCCCACAGCGCTACTTCTAACTTCCTCATCACCCGTAGACTTTCGTGCTGAGTTCAACCATGGGCGTCGCCTGGATGGCGGCCTCGAGGGCATCCGCGTCGAGCGCGTTGTCTTGCGTGCGGATTTCCATCACAAAGCGGTCGTCCGTCGTGCGCGGATCCGGGTTCGTTGCCGGGAGCCCCGGGAGCGTCCCGTTGCGCAGCAGGTAGGTGATCGCCATCCCGTGCGCGCCGCAGAGGACCGAAAATTCAAACGTCACCGGGATAAAGGCCGGGAGGTTCTCGATGAGGGAAAAGCTCGGCTTGCCCCCGATGTTCATGGGCCAGTCGTGGATCATGAAGTACCACATGCCGAGCAGCGCGAGGGCCGTTCCTGTGGACGCGTACATGAAGGCAGTGATGGCGAGCCGTGTCCGCTTGATTCCGATGATCGGATCAATTCCGTGCACCGGGAACGGGCTGAACACCTCCTTGATGCGGATGCCCTGGGCAACCAGCTGCGACGCGGCCGCTTTCAGCGTGTCGTCGTCGTCGTACATGACGTGGAAGACCTTGTTCACCGGGTCAGTGTTTGTCGGGGTTGTTCTTGTAGCTCTCACCGCTGGACTTCAGAATCGTCTTCAACTCGTTCAGTGCCAGTACCGGGAAGAACCGGGCAAAGGCGAGGAACAGGGTGAAGAAGATCCCGAGGGTGCCGATGAAGATGCCGATATCAAAGGCGGTGGGATGGAATTCCCCCCAGCTCGACGGATCGTAATCGCGGTGGATAGACGTGACGATAATCACGTAGCGCTCGAACCACATGCCGATGTTCACCACGATGGACAGGACGAAGGTCGCAATCAGACTCCGGCGGATTTTCTTGAACCAAAACAGCTGCGGGCTGATCACGTTGCACGTCATCATGATCCAGTACGACCACGAATACGGGCCGCTGAAGCGGTTGATGAAGGCATAGCTTTCGTACTCCACGCCAGAGTACCACGAGATAAAGAGTTCCGTCAGGTAGGCCACACCGACGATGGACCCCGTCACGATGATGACGATGTTCATGTACTCCACATGCTTCGTGTGGATGTAGGCCTCGAGGTTCATGCCCTTCCGCATGATGAGCAGCAGGGTCTGCACCATGGCAAAGCCGGAGAACACGGCGCCGGAAACGAAGTACGGCGGGAAGATCGTCGTGTGCCAGCCCGGAATCACGGATGTGGCGAAGTCCATCGAAACGATGGAGTGCACCGAAAACACGAGCGGGGTGGCGATGCCGGCCAGGACGAGAGAGACCTCTTCAAACCGTGTCCAATGTTTGGCGCGACCGCTCCAGCCGAACGCGAGGATGCCGTAGATCTTCTTCGGCAACGGCTTCACCATACGGTCGCGGATGGTCGCAAAATCTGGAATCAAACCGATGTACCAGAACACGAGCGAAACCGAGAAGTAGGTCGAGATGGCGAACACGTCCCACAGCAGCGGCGAGTTGAAGTTCACCCAGAGCGACCCGAACTGGTTCGGCAAGGGAAGCACCCAGTAGCTCACCCAAATCCGCCCCATGTGAATGCCCGGGAACGTGGCTGCCATGATGACGGCGAAAATGGTCATCGCTTCGGCCGAGCGGTTGATGGCCATCCGCCACTTTTGGCGGAAGAGCAACAGCACCGCAGAAATCAGCGTTCCTGCGTGGCCGATTCCCACCCACCACACGAAGTTCGTAATGTCCCAGGACCACCCGACCGTTTTGTTCAGACCCCACACGCCGATGCCCGTCCCCAGCAAGTAGAGGATGCATCCGACCCCGTACACCGCGATGATGCTCGAGATGGTGATCATGATCTTCCACGCCTTGGGCGCGGGACCTTGGATCGGTCCTACGACATCGTCGGTGATGTCCTTGTAGGTCTTGTGCCCTAAAATCAGGGGCTCCCGAATGGCTGCTTCTCGTTGCATCGCAGATCAGACTGGGTTCGATTCGGTGTTGCGCACCTTGGTCATGTAGAAGATGTTCGGCTTCACTCCGATTTCCTCGAGCGCGTGGTACGCCCGGTTCGTTTCGGAAATGGCCCGCACCTGTGCCCCGGTGTCGTTCAGGTCGCCAAACGAAATGGCCTGGGTCGGACACGCTTCGGCGCAGGCGGTCACCACCGCACCGTCCACCACCGGCGTCCCGTTCTTTTTCGCCTCGAGCTTGCCCGCCTGGATCCGCTGCACACACATGCTACACTTCTCCATCACGCCGCGGCTTCGCACCGTGACATCCGGGTTGAGCACCATCCGCGTGATGGCATCTGCAGCCGGGTTGAACTGCGAGAACTTCTTGTAGCCCGGGTAGTTGAACCAGTTGAACCGGCGCACCTTGTAGGGGCAGTTGTTCGCACAGTACCGCGTGCCGATGCAGCGGTTGTAGGTCATTTGGTTCAAGCCTTCGTTGCTGTGGGTCGTCGCCACCACCGGACACACCGTTTCGCACGGGGCGTGGTTGCAGTGCTGGCACATCATGGGCATGTGCACCGTGGCCGGATTCTCCGAGGGATCCTCCATGCGGCGGTACGACCCGATTTTGCCCACCCCCTCTTCCTCTCCGCGCTCCAGGCTGTAGTCCGATGCGAAGAACCGGTCGATCCGCATCCAGTGCATATCCCGGTGGCGCCGGACTTCATCCTTCCCGACCACCGGAACGTTGTTCTCGATGTGGCAAGCCGTGACACACGCACTGCACCCCGTGCACGTGGTGAGGTCGATGGTCATGCCCCAGCGGTGTCCGACGTTCTCGACGGGATGCTCGTGCCACAGGTCGAAGGCGGACGTCGCTTTGCTGTCTTGGGCGTTGATTTTGCCATCGCCGTTGACATCCTCGTGAACGGCAAGCGTGATAAGCTTGTTCCAGGAAGCCTGGCCCTTCTTTGCGCCCTTTTCCGCCAAATAGCTGTCGAACGTCGTCTCCTTCACGATCGACGTCCGGTCCATGTCCGTGGCCTGGATTTGGGTGCAGGCGATGGGGAAGGTTCTGCCCGTCGCTTCCACCGCTACCTCCAAGGCGTGGTACTGCTGGATTCCGTCGGCGAGCTGCACGAAGGGGAACGCATTCACCCCGATGGGCACCGGCGTACCGTCTTCCCGCGTGAGGAATGCGCCGTCTTCGCCTACGCTGAACGCCGCTTTTCCGATGGCTTCGCCTTTTGCGCCTCGGCCGAAGCCGAGGGCCAAACCGACCGTGCCGGGCTTCTGACCTGGCAACAGAATCGCCGGAGCCTCCACCATGACTTCACCAGCTGTCAGCTTCACCACGCTGGCTGGCTTCTCCTGACCGATGTACAGGTTCAGACCGAGGGCCTCCATGTCCACCCGCGCCATGGTCACGTAGTTGTCCCACGTGATTTTTGTCAGCGGATCCGGCGTCTCCTGCAGCATGGGGTTTGCCGCCTGGTCGCCTTGTCCGATGGTCTGCTTTTGGTAGAGCGCAAGCTCAAACGCCCCTCCTTTCACCCCAGCCACCGCAGACACTGCCGCCGCCACCCCGCCGAGGTTCGCCGCCGGAGCCGCTGCGGGGACAGCCACCGGAGCCGCGGGGAAATGGCCGTTGTGCAGGGCCACATTCCACGTGCTGTCCGTATACATCGCGGCCGGTGTGTAGCCCGCGTTGTGCGTCGCCCGCACATAGGTGTACCAATCCGTCGCCGCATCCCCCGTCCACCGCAAGAAACTCTCCCCTGCAGCTCGTGTGGCGTACAGCGGAGCGATGGTCGGCTGCTGCAGGTCGATGCGGTCTGCGGTGCGCTGGGCATCCCCCCAAGACTCGAGGTAGTGGTGGTCGGGCGCGATGAACGTGCACGCCGAGGCCGTCTCATCGGCGAACAACGCCGTGCTCACGCTCGCTTTCACCTTCGGAAGGGCATCTGCAAATGCCGCCCCTCCTCCGTAGCTGTACGCCGGATTCGCCCCGTGCACAATCAAGACGTCGACTTTTCCGGCGGCCATGTCCTTCACCAGGGCTGCCATCGCGCGGTCGTCGCCGCGCCCGAGTGCCCACGGACGCGCAATGTCCACCGTCGTGCCGTATGCCCCCAGGGTGGCGTTGATGGCCGCAACCAGCTCCTGGACGTTCGGGTCGTTTGAACCGCACACCACAACCGATGCTGCGCCCGAAGCCTTCAGGTCCGCTGCTGCCCGCTTTACGCCTGCGGCGATTCCCTCTTCCAAGGCCGGTGCTGAAACGCCGCCGCCCACTGCCGCGAGCAGTGCTGCCGCAACCTTGCCCGCATCCGAAGGGCGGACCATGGTGCGGACGTCCGCGTTCGAGCCCGTCACGGTCATCACCGATTCGAAGGCGTGCATCCGCGACATCGTACCCGATTCCGGACGACGCCCTGCGGCCCATCCCGCCGTCATGCCGGGGACATCGCCCCATGCGTTCAGGAAGTCCGCCCCGATGGTCACCACTGTGCGTGCAGCAGAGAGCGTATACGTCGGAACCGCGTCGATGCCAAACACCTTGCGGTGGGCCTCCCGGATGCCTTGGTAGCTCACTGCATCGTACTGGATGTGCTCGGCACCGCGCGCGGCGCAGAATGCCGCAATGGCCCGGCGCAGGCTCGGGCTCACCACCGTGTGGGTGAGCACCACCTTCCGACCGGTTCCGGCCAGGGCTGCCGTAACGGCACCGTCGAGTGCGGACCACTCGATGGCCTCGCCGGCCTTGCGCGGTCCTTGCAACCGTGCGCTGTCGTAGAGACCCAGCACGGAGGCATTCACCCGCACACCGACCTTGCCTGTGCCCGCCGCCGTGTTCGACTTGACGAAGATGGGGCGGCCCTCACGCGTCTTGACCAGGATGTTTCCGTAGTCCTGGCCGTTGTAGAAGGTGGAAGCGTAGTAGTTCGCGACACCGGGAGTGATTTCCTCCGGCTTGATGGTGTACGGAATCGACTTGATGACCGGGGCTTCGCAGGCGGCTAACGTAGCGGCCGTCACGCTGAAGCCCATAAACTTCAAGAAATCCCGGCGACCCGTGTGGGTGGAGTTCAGACGTTCGTCCGCGAGGAACTCCTCGGTGGACTGAACGGCCGGAAACTCCTGTGCCGCCTGTTCGCGGTAGGACTCTGTGGCGTCGAGCTCGTCGAGGCCCGTCCAGTAGCGTGTATTCGATGCCATGGGGCTGCGGTTCGTCGTCTGGTTCAGTAGTGGCACTTCGAGCATTCCCAACCTCCCAACTCCTTCACGGTAATCTTGTCGTCCTCGAGGTACATGTGGAGTTCTTCGTTGCCGCGCAGGTGCTTCTCAAGGCGTGCGTGCATTTCTTCGTAGTACCCCGTGCTCGCGAGGTCCACCTCTGCTTTGTTGTGGCACTCGATGCACCAGCCCATCGTGAGGGTGGGCTTGGACAATTCGATGATGCCCGGGTACTTGTCGCGGAGGGCATTGATGTCCTCCACTTGGGCAACGCGACCCACGGTGTAGGTCTCCACATCGCCGTGGCAATTCTGGCACTGGAGTCCACCGACCACCACGTGTTGCTGGTGGTTGAAGTAGACGTGGTCCGGCAGGTTGTGCACCTTGTTCCAGGCGATGGGCTCGCCTTCAAACGAAGCTTGCGGGGAGGTGTAGCCGTTCTTGCCGTCGCCGTCGAGGTACGATCCGGTGACCGGGTCGAAGCCGATGGCTTCGTAGATCTTGCCGATTTCCGTCTCTCCGTAGCGCCGGCCCTTCTTCACCGCCTTGTGGCAGTTCATGCAGACGTTCGTGGAAGGAATGCCCGCGTGCTTCGACTCGTAGGCGCTGTGGTGGCAGTACTTGCAATCCACCTCGTTCTCGCACACGTGGACGCTGTGGATGAATTTGATCGGCTGGTCCGGCTTGTAGCCCTCCACCACCGCCACGCCCATGAGCGTTTGGTACGCAACCACCGCCCCATAGGCCACGAGAAACAGACCCACCAGCGAGGCGAACACCTTGTTCTCCCACAGCCAGTGGCCGATGCGCTGCAGGTAGGTCATGTCCGGCAGCGGCGCTTCCCCGCGCTCCTCGCGCATGGCATTGCTCAAGGTGCGGCTGACACCGGCTGCACTCAGCGCGACGATGAGGAACAGGACCAGCAGTACGAGGAACCACACCGACGCAGAGTTGTCCTCTTCAACCGCCGGGAGCTCGTCGATCGTGACGCAATCCGTCGCCGCCGCTCCACCGGCTGCAGCGCCTGCATCCGGCGGCGCCTGCACGTACGCCATGATGTGCTTCACGTCGTCTGCGGAGACGGCCTGTGCGCTCATCCAGCTGTAGGTCGGCACATACCGCTCGACGATGGACTTGATGTACGGATCGCCCGTAGCTGCGGCCGCTTGCGGATTCTGAATCCATTTGACCAGCAGCTCGTCGCCGCCTGACCAGCGGTCTTTAATGCCTGCAAGGCCCGGTGCGGCGAGCACTTCGTTCGTCACCTTGTGGCACGAGGCACAGTTCGCATTGAACAGCGCCTTGCCTTTTTCCACGTCGCCTCCGTCCCAAATTCCAGCACGCAATGCACTGACGACCAAAAGGAAAGACAAGGCGAGGAAGCTGCGCAGCGCGCCGTGGCCGGACCTATAGGCGTGGACTTTCACGTTTCGCATGTCGATTAGGTACCCACTCAATTCGCGGGCAAAAGTAATGCCTCGCGCCCACAATCGGCCTGCTGAACCTCCCGAAACCTGAGACCGTCGCTTATTCAGAATCGTTCTGAATTGGCTCCGACTACCTTCGCACCGGCATGGTGCTCAAGTTCAAAAAGATGCTGCGCAGGTCAACCCGTTCAGCGGCGCTCACAGGCGCGGCGTGGGCCTTTGCGTCGGGGGCAATCGTGGGCCAAACGGCCGCTGAAGCCCGCCCCCCGCGCATCGTCCTGCCCGACGAAGTCGCGGTCTGGGATTCGGCCGCGCGTGCAAACCCCATTCCCGCCGACGGGTACCGGGTCCAACTCTACCTCGGCGACCTACAATCCGCCCGCCAGCTCCGCGCAGACCTTCGGAAAACAGTTGCACTACCGGTCTACGTGCTGGACTTAACGCCGAACTACCGGGTCTGCATCGGCGATTTTCGAGACCGGTGGTCCGCAGAGTTTGAGCGTCGCTCTTGGCTTGCAGCGTATCCCACGGCAACAGTCATCCCCTCCCCCATCGCTCCACCCGCGCTGCCTGGAGCGGAAGGGGAGTCGGACTGAGCCGCTCCCCTTCCCCACAGCAGTCGTTTAGCTCTCGAGGGTCTGCTTCACCGCGACCTCTTCGAAGGCCTCAATGACGTCACCCACTTTCAGGTCGTTGAAGCGCTCGATGTTCAAGCCGCATTCAAACCCACGGGATACCTCTTTGACGTCGTCCTTGAAGCGCTTGAGCGAGCCCAACTCGCCTGTATACACAACGACCCCGTTGCGGATGAGGCGGATTTTTGTGTTCCGCTTGATGGTGCCGTCGGTGACGAAGCACCCGGCGATCGTGCCCACTTTCGAAATCTTGAAGGTCTCGCGGATCTCGGCTGAGCCGGTGACCTGTTCCTCGATTTTGGCAGACAAAAGGCCCTCCATGGCCTCTTTCATCTCCTCGATCGCATTGTAAATGATGGAGTACAAGCGGATTTCCACCTGCTCCTTTTCTGCGAGCTTGCGCGCCGACGCCGAGGGCCGGACCTGGAAACCGATGATGATCGCGTCCGAAGCCGAAGCGAGCAGGATGTCCGATTCGGACACTTGGCCCACCGCTTTGTGGATGATGTTCACCTGGACCTTCTCGGTCGACAGCTTGAGCAACGAGTCGCTCAACGCCTCGATCGAACCGTCCACGTCGCCTTTGACGATGAGGTTCAGTTCCTTGAATTCGCCCACTGCAATCCGGCGGCCCAACTCCTCAAGGGTAACCGACCGCTGAGCCCGGACCCCTTGCTCACGCTGCAGCTGCTGCCGCTTCGTCGCGATGGCGCGCGCTTCCTTTTCGTCCTCGAAGACGTTGAACTTGTCCCCTGCCGCCGGTGCACCGTCGAAGCCGAGAACCGAAACAGGGGTCGACGGACCCGCCTCGTCCACGCGGCTTCCGCGCTCGTTGAACATGGCTTTGATGCGGCCCGAATACTGTCCCGCGAGGATGGCGTCGCCGATGCGCATGGTGCCGGATTCGACGAGCAGCGTGGTCACGTAACCCCGGCCCTTGTCGAGCGAACTTTCGATGACCGTTCCGAGGGCACGCTTCTTCGGATTTGCCTTCAAATCAAGCAATTCCGCTTCAAGCAATACCTTTTCGAGCAGAGCTTCGACGTTCAGACCTTGCTTCGCAGAGATCTCCTGCGACTGGAACTTCCCGCCCCAGTCCTCGACCAGGATGTTCATCTCGGCGAGTTGCTGCTTGATCCGTTCGGGATTCGCGCCTTCGCGGTCGATTTTGTTGATGGCGAAAATCATCGGGATGCCCGCCGCTTGGGCGTGGTTAATCGCCTCGCGCGTCTGCGGCATCACCGCATCGTCTGCCGCGACGACGATAATCGCCAAATCCGTGACCTGCGCACCGCGGGCTCGCATAGCCGTAAACGCCTCGTGACCAGGGGTATCGAGGAACGTGATGTGTCCGCCCGTCGGCAGTGTGACGCTGTAGGCTCCGATGTGCTGGGTGATGCCCCCGGCTTCACCGGCGATGACGTTCGCCTTACGGACGAAGTCCAGCAACGACGTTTTGCCGTGGTCGACGTGGCCCATCACCGTCACAATCGGCGGCCGGGGGACCAAATCCTCCTCGGCATCCTCTTCCACCTCGATGGACTCCTGCACCTCCGCGCTTACGAACTCGACCTCGAACCCGAATTCCTCCGAGATAACCGTAATGGTCTCCGAATCCAGGCGCTGGTTGATGGACACCATCATGCCGAGCGACATACACGCGGAGATGACCTCGTTGACGCCGACGTGCATCATGTTCGCCAACTCGGCTACCGTCACGAATTCCGTCAACTGCAGCGTGCTCTCAGCGGCCTGTTGGCGTGCGAGTTCCCGTTCGTTTCGCTCTGCAAACGCGCTTCGTTTTGCACGGCGCAGTTTCGACGCCTTCGACTTGGATCCGCCGCCGCTCAAACGCGCCAACGTGTCCTTGATTTCTTTTTGGATGTCCGCTTGGGTCACCTCCCGGCGCGGCTCGTTCCTCCGCGGCGCTTGGCCGGGACGATTTCCCTGGCCACCACCACCTCCTGGACGGTTTGCGCCCGGACCCGCCGTGTTCGTTGACGCCACACCTCCGCCTCCTGCAGCCGCAGCTGTCTTGTCCACATCCACCTTCGTGATCCGCTTCCGCTTCCGCTTCTCCTCTGCCGACTGACCCCCCGGCGTCCGCTTCCGCTCGACCGGCAACTCGATGCGGCCGACCACCGTCGGACCGCTGAGCTTCTCCACCTGGGCCCGCATGAATTCGGGTGCGGGCGGGGTGGAGGGGGGAGTTGGGGGTGGGGTTGGGGACGAGGTTGGGGACGAGGTTGGGGTTGAGGACGAGGTTGAGGTTGAGGTTGAGGTTGAGGTTGGGGTTGGGGTTGGGGTTGGGGACGAGGTTGGGGACGGAGTGGGTTTGGCAGCCTTCTTTTTTGGGGCCAAATCCGCCAGGTCTACCTTACCGACCACCTTCACCCGGGACTCGGGCACAGCCGGTTCAGCAACCGGAGCCTCGGCCACGGGTGCGGCAGGGGCCTCGACAGGTGCGGGCGCCGGTGCGGCGGGTTCCGCAGCCGCGGCGGGCGCGGGCGCGGGCTTGGGAACTTCTGCAGCCGGGGCAGGAGTCGGCTTCGGAGTCGGTTCTGGGGCTGGTGCAGGGGGAGCCGCCGCTTCGACCGGAGGAGGCGTCGGAGCTGATGCGGATGTAATTCGCTCGACTACAGGTTGTTGAGCGCTTTTTTGGAAGATCGACAAGTCGATCATCCCGCTGCCGGAGTCGTCCCCACGACGGCGCGACGAATCGATGGTCACACTTTCCCTTCCAGCAAGCGCACGGGTCGAGCTGATCGCCTTCTCTTTTGCCTCTTTTTCCCCTTGGAAATTCGCGCGCAACAGGGCATACGCCTCTGCATCCACCTTCGCATTCGAGTTGTTGTCGACGGCAATTCCCTTGCTGGCGAGAAACTCAACGATGGTGGTGATGCCCAGGTTGAATTCCCGGGCAATTTTGTTCATTCGGACCGTTTTGCTTTCGTCAGTCATGAGCGGGTTTGGGGCAACGGAAAGGTAGCAGGAATCAGGCAGTTCAACACGTCAAGCAAGTTCTTCTTTCAGGATTTTCACCACTTCCCGGATGGTCTCGACTTCGAGGTCCGTTCTGCGGGCGAGTTCTTCCTCGTTCAGGGCGAGGACCGAGCGTGCCGTGTCCAGGCCGATGCGAATGAACTCGTTCAAGATCCACTCGTCGATTTCGTCCGCGAATTCGCGCAATTCGACGTCGTCGGAGGCCTCCTCTTCGTCGCGGTAGACGTCAATTTCGTAGCCGGTCAGTGCGCCCGCGAGCTTGATGTTGTTTCCGCCTTTGCCGATGGCCAAACTGACCTGGTCCGGCTTGAGGAAGACTTTGGCCCGGGCCTGCCCGGGCACCAACTCGATGGACGTAATCTTCGCTGGGCTGAGGGCACGCTGCATCAGCAACTGCTCGTTCTCCGTCCAGTTGATGACGTCGATGTTCTCGTTCTTCAGCTCACGCACGATGCTGTGGATGCGCGAGCCCTTCATGCCGACGCATGCGCCCACCGGGTCCACGCGCTCGTCGTACGACTCGACCGCCACCTTTGCGCGCTCGCCCGGGGAGCGGACCACCTTTTTGATGGTGATGAGGCCGTCGAAAATCTCGGGCACTTCCATCTCGAACAGCTTCTCCAGGAACTCTGGAGCCGTCCGGGACAGGATGATCCGTGGGCTGCCGTTGCGCATTTCCACTGCATAGACCACCGCACGGATGGTGTCGCCTTTTTTGTAGAAGTCGCCGGGGATTTGGTGTTCCTTCGGCATGACGACTTCGTTGTCTTCGTCGTCGATGAGCAGGACTTCCCGCTTCCAGATTTGGTACACCTCAGCGCTCATCACTTCGCCCACGCGGCCCTTGTACTTCTGGTAAATCGCGTCCTTTTCGAGCTCCATGATGCGGCCGGCCAAATTCTGCCGAAGCGCCAGGACGTTGCGGCGACCGAATTCCTCGAGCTTGATCTCCTCGGACACCTCCTCGCCGACCTCAAAGTCCGCTTCGATGCGCTTCGCCTCCGCGAGTCCGACCTGCTTGTTTGGGTCCTCGACCTCGCCGTCTTCGACGATTTCGCGGTTGCGCCAAATTTCCAAATCGCCCTTTTCCGGGTTGATGATGATGTCGAAGTTCGAGTCGTCCCCGTAACGCTTTTCGATCATGGACCGGAACACGTCTTCGAGGATGCCCATCATGACCTCGCGGTCAATGTTTTTGAACTCTTTGAACTCCCGGAAGGAGTCCACCAGGTTGAGTTGAGTCATGGATTAGACGGGTTGAATTGCTTCGTTTTCATGGGTTTGAACGACACCAC
>JBIIRP010000129.1:0-4782 GCA_044341475.1 Flavobacteriales bacterium
TACGACGGTCCCTTCCTCACGCCGTCGTCGGTGGAGCCCGGCGTGAGGAAGGGACCGTCGTAGGTGCCGTGGAAGCCGTGGGCGATCAGGTCATCTTCGTAGGTGCCGATGTCGGCGGAAAGACTGCAGGGACCCGTTGCGATTTCCGGTACGAGCCACCAGCCGCTGAAGAAGGAGAGGTTGTCGAAGGGCAATCCGGGCAGGAGTTTCCAGCAGGTGACCGATTTGCAGATTTCCTGGATGACCTCGCCGGTGATGGGGCAGGTTTGGCGCAAGCAAACCGTATGTCCGAAAGGAAGAGGCGGGACGCACGCAGTAATCGACTGATAAACAGAGGCAACCGGATCTTCGGCCGTCCAACTAAAGTCCCATTCCAGGTTTTGGCAGTCCTCGAGCGGCCCGCCATCCCACGTGATCGACAGGCCCTTCAGGCAACCCGCGCACTCGCCGCCGGTGAGGTTGACCACCGTGAAATCGAGGTTTTCAAGAGCCGGGCACGGGCTCGCCACCACATCCACGCAGCGCTCACGGCGGTTTGTGGGATCGTCGCAGCACCAAACCGTCCGACAGACCGTGTGCTCGCCGGCAGCGAGGACGAAGTGCTCGATTCCCTCGCCGTCGACGGCTGTCCCATCGATTTCCCAGCCGGAGCAGAATCCGCTCGAACCGAATGGAGAAGGAATGAGCATCCCGATGGCCCGCAACTCCGGCGTTTCGCCGCAACTGTGAACCCATTCCGTGGCCAGCGGTCCTAGGAGCGGAAGCACACAGTCCTCCGCGCAGGTGAAGGTCACCGTGAACACCGACGAAACGGCCGTGGACGGATCCCAAACGCAGTAGGCCGTCAGGGTCACCGTGTAGGTTCCGTCGGCAGCATAGGCGTGGGTGACCGTGGCGCCCGTACCCGTGGAGCCATCCCCGAAGTCCCATTCGAACACCATGTCCGACAGCGGTGTAACCGGACTGCCGGAAGCCGTGGCCGTGAAGGTGGCCTCACGCGGATCGCAATCCGTGGTGTAGGTCGGCGCATAGGCCGGATTGCACTCGGGGTAGCCGATTTCGCCGCAGGGAATGATCTCGGCCACCGGGGTGGTGACGGTAGGCCCGACGTTTGAATTCAGCAGGAACGCATCGCCGATGGTCGGTCCGGTCTTCACCACCCAGTTCATCGTCGCGGTCACCACTGGCAGCGGGGCCGCATCGCAGGTGCCTTGTGTGCCGGCGAAATTCGAGATGACCCACTCGAGGTCGTGCGAGGCCGGCAGGTAGCGGTCGCGCCACGCGGTGAGCACCACGCCCGTATCGCCCGAAAGCTCGAGCATGCGCGGGTGGAAGATGTAGGGTTGTTCGGTCGGCCGCAACGCGGCCAAAAAGTCGTTCGTCACCAGCTCCCCCGCGGCCGTCACCGGCTCAACCCGATGCACGATCATGTTTGCTGCTGGGGTGATTCCGCCTGTTTGGCCAGAAGTGAACTGCAGGTGAAACGGCTGGTTTGCTGTTTTTTGGAACGAGCCGTTCGGCGTGGTTACGGTCCACGTGTAGTCGTTCAGGTAGCCGCCTACGACGAAGCCGGTGCCGAAGATCTGCGTGTCGAAGGCTTTCGGAACGGCCGCAGAGCCGCCGCCCACGTCGACGCGGTAGCCCGACGTTTGGGCGCCGGTGGCAGGATTCAGGGTGCGCACGGCGAAGCACTGGGGACCGAGCTCGTTCGCGATTTGCACGATGGAGCTTCCCTGCACGTGGCCACCGGCGGTAACCATCCGCGCATTCAACGCCGTGGTTTCCAGATGCGTTGCGTGCTTCCACTTCAAGTTTCCGTTCACATCCACCATGTAGGCAAGGCCCGCCTGATCCGGGTTTGCGTCGTTTTGGGCCCCGTTGCTCGAACCGGAAATCAGCATCCCCGTCCCGGGCACGGACAGCACGTGGTTCGCCATGTCCCAGTCGTGGGGCGGCACGGCGGTGCTGTAGCTCGGGGAATCGGTCGTACGCTGCCACAGGTTGCCGAGTGTGGTGGAAAACGCGACCACCCACCCCTGCTTTACTGCACCCTTGCTGTTGTCGTGGCCGCTCCAGCCCGCCGCGACCCACATGGGCTGGTTGCCCATCCCGGAAGCCACGTAGGCCACATGGAGCAACCGAACGTCCTCGTTGTTTGCCACCCACATCGTGCTGCCGAGCACAGCCCCCGTGGCCGAGTTGATGCGCAGCGCGAACGCCTTTTCGCCGGGAAGCTGAGAGCTTTCCGCGGAGCCTACCGCCACGATTTCTGTCCCGCTCGCGTTGACCTCCGCATGCCCGAGCAAATCGAAGTGGTCGTAGTGGTACTCCCGCTCCCAGATCACCGTGCCATCCGCGGCCTGCCGCTGCAGGTAGAAGTTCGAACTGCCGGATGCAGCCGTGGGATTGCTGTACAGCGTGCTGCCCACGAGCCGATCGCCTCCCCAACTTGAAGGCCGGTGAACAAAGGCGTGGTCCTGGTGTTGGGCCAAATGGTAGGCTTGCTCGTCAGGTTGAGCGAGGGACGGAATTCCAAAGCAAATCGTCCCGAGGACAGTGAAAATGGAAGAAATTCGACGCATGGTGTTCGGGAGTTAGGCGCGGAAACGATTTGGTACAGCGCAACTTAAGCATGAATTCCGAAAAACCGAGTACTTCTGTCATGAAATTGTCTGAAGCGGCCGCGGCGCTGCTCGCCGCCCTGCCCGAGCCGGAGCGCAGGCGCCACCGGCAGGCAGAAATCGACGACGAAATCGCGCGGACCGGGACCTACACGCACACCGCAGAGGAGCTCACCTACGGGGCGCGGCTCGCGTGGCGCAACAGCAACCGCTGCATCGGCCGGCACCTGTGGCGTACCCTGCATGTCTTCGATGCCCGCACACTTCGGCGACCGGACGAGGTCACGGCGGCCCTCGAGGACCACGTCGCGTTCGCCTTCAACGGCGGCGACATCCGCAGCGCGATTACGGTGTTTGCGCCGCGGCCGACCGTGCCCGGAACGCCCGACCCGGTGCGCCTGAGGAACCACCAACTCATCCGCTACGCCGGATTTGCAGACGGCTCGGGCGTGGTGGGAGACCCGCACAGCCGCGCGTTCACGGACGAGTGCCTGACGCTCGGTTGGGCCCCGGAGCGACGCGATGCGTTCACGCCCCTGCCGTGGGTGCTCGAGCTCGACGGGCAGGTGCAGGCGCCGGACGATGTGTGCGCGCGACGACCAGACCTGCTGCACGAGGTGCGGCTGGCGCATCCCGAGGTGCCGGAGGTGGAGGCCCTCGGACTGCGGTGGTATGCGGTGCCGTTCCTCGCGGACATGGCGCTGGTGATCGGCGGCATCGTCTACCCCTGCGCGCCGTTCAATGGCTACTACATGGGAACGGAGATCGGGGCGCGGAACCTGGCGGACCGCGACCGGTACGATGTGCTGCCGCGCGTGGCAGCCGCTCTGGGCCTGCGGACCGACGATGAGCGGAGCCTGTGGAGGGACCGGGCGGTGGTGGAACTGAACCGGGCGGTCCTGCACAGCTTCGATCGGGAGGGGGTGCGGATCGGAGACCACCACCGGCTGTCGGCGGCGTTTGACGGATTCTGTGCGGCGGAAGAAGTCGCCGGGCGGCGGGTCACCGGGGATTGGGCGTGGCTGACACCGCCCATCAGCGGGGCGCTCTCGCCGGTGTTCCACCGCGCGTTCGACGACGAAGTGGTGGCGCACACAAACTTCTTCTACATGAAGCCGCAGTCGGGCGGGGGGTGTCCGCACCACCTCAAGGGGTGAGTGCGTAGTTTGGCCGGTATGATCGGACGCATGGTGCTGTTTGCGGTGCTCAACTTCGGAGCGCTGGCCGTCGGGGGCCGTTTTACGGCTGCGGGCGTGGGGTCGACGTGGTATGCGGGACTGGCGAAGGCGCCGTGGACGCCGCCGGGGTGGGTGTTCGGCGCCGCCTGGACCGTCGTCATGCTGGGCTTCACGTGGTTTATGGCAGCGGTGACGGGCCCGGGGCCGAACCGGCGGGTGTACGTGGCGGCCTATGCCCTGTCGTGGGTGCTCAATGTGGCGTGGAATCCCCTGTTTTTCACGGCGCACCGGACGGGTTGGGCGCTCGTCGACATCGCGGCGCTGTTGGTGCTCATCGGCGGGATGGCGTGGACCGGGCGCGCGGCGAGCGGCGGGGCCGTGCTGGGAGCGGTGCCGTACGTGGTTTGGCTTACGGTCGCCACCTCGTTGAACGCGTACATCGTCGTTGCGAACCGATGATGTGCCTTGTGGTGGCCGGCCTGCTGTGGGCCGATACGGTGGTGACCGTGGCCGACAACCAGTCCATCCGGTTTTCCCCGGACTCGCCTCCTCCCGCCCCGCCTGCAGGCCAAATCCTGGACCACGGCCGGGTCCTGCTCCGCACCCTGCACCTGCCCGCGAGCGACCGGCACGTGCAGGCCACCGCGCGCATCACGCTGCGCAGCGCGGGCGACCCGTGGGACAAACTGGGCACGCTCTTCCTCCTGCCCGCCGACGGCAGCCCGGCCGTCGAACTGCTCCGCTTCATCACACCCTTCGGCGTGGGCCACTTCAGCGACCACCCGAAAACCGCTGCGCTGCGTCCGGCCTACGTGCCGCACTGGGCCGACTCGGTCACCTGGGAAGCGGACCTCTCGGACTACGCTCCCCTCCTGCGCGGCGACGTCACCCTGGGCCTGCACATCGACACCTGGTCCGCGGAGGGCTACACGGTCTCAGCCACCCTCGAGCTCGCCCCCTCCCCCCATGCCTGCCTCCCGCCC
>JBIIRP010000130.1:0-4778 GCA_044341475.1 Flavobacteriales bacterium
ACCGCCGTTCGTCGCAGTCGGCGGTCTCGACCACTACCAACGGCTCGACGAGGTCAAGGCCGCAGGCCTGGCGTGTGTGGTGCCGCTGAACTTCCCGGCCGCGTTCGACGTGTCGGATCCGTACCTGGCGCGCCTCATCGGGCTCGATGAACTCAAGCACTGGGAGCTCGCGCCGGAGAACCCGGCCCGGGTGCATGCGGCCGGGGTACGCCTGGCACTGACCGCGTCGGGCCTGGCGAAGCCGGAAGACCTGCGGGGTGCGGTGCGCGAGGCCATGCGGCACGGGCTCTCGGACCGCGCTGCGCTCGAGGCCCTGACGGAAGTTCCCGCCGCGCTCGCCGGGGTGGACGGTGTACTGGGGTCGCTGCGGCCGGGTCGGTGGGCGAACTTCATCGTGACGGACGGTCCGGTGTTCGGCGAGGGGACGACCTGGTTTGAGACCTGGGTGCAGGGCCAGGCGCAGGTGATGCACGACCGGACGGCTCCCGACCTGCGCGGGGCATACGACGTGGTGCTGTCCGGGACGCCCGTGCGGCTCGAGGTGACCGGGACCGCGATTGCCCCGAAGGCCCGGTTGCGGCTGCCTGGCCTGCCGGCGGACAGCGCCGGGAAGGTGGCGGTGACGCTGCGCCGCGAGGGACGCACGGTGAGCCTGCAGTTCCCGGGCGATTCACTCGGCTTCCCGGGAACGGTGCGGCTGACGGGCGAGGTGTGGATGGACAGCCGGATTTGGGAAGGCACGGCGGTGCTGTCGGACGGGAAGATGGTGGGCTGGAGCGCGCTGCGCCAAACCGACGAACCCGCCCCCACAGATCCCGCCCCCGCCCCCGAGGCCGCCCTCCCCGCGAAGGGCGCCGTGGTCTATCCCTTCAAGCCCTACGGCCGGCCCCAGCGCCCCACGCAGGAAAGCGTGTGGATCCGGAATGCCACGGTGTGGACGTGCGATTCGGCGGGCGTGCTGCAGGGGGCAGACGTCCTGCTGCACGGCGGCCGGATTGCGGCCATCGGCCGCAACCTGAATCCGGCTGCTGTGTTTGGCAAGGACATCCCCCCTCTTCGCCAAATCGACGCGTCGGGGCGCCACGTCACCCCCGGCATCATCGACGAGCACAGCCACATCGCGGTCGCTCGGGGCATCAACGAGGGCACCCAGGCCAGCAGCGCCGAAGTCCGCATCGCCAGCGCGTTGGACAGCGAAGACATCGACATCTACCGCCAACTCGCCGGCGGGGTCACGGCCGCCCAGCTCTTACACGGCTCCGCGAACCCCATCGGCGGCCAAAGCGCCGTCATCAAACTCCGCTGGGGCGCGGCGCCCGAGGCCCTCCTCTTCGACGCGGCCCCCCCGTTCATCAAGTTTGCCCTCGGCGAGAATGTCAAGCAAAGCAACTGGGGCGACGACGCGCGGACGCGCTTCCCGCAGTCGCGGATGGGGGTCGAGCAGGTCTACTACGACCACTTCATCCGGGCCCGGGAGTACGATGCAGCGTGGCAGGCGTGGCGGGCTGGAACCCCGCGACGGGGCCGGCGCGCGGCCGCCCCGGTAGGTCCGCCCCGGCGCGACCTCGAGCTCGAGGCCCTCGCAGAAATCCTGCGCGGAGAACGCTTCATCACCTGCCACAGCTACCGCCAGGACGAGATCAACATGCTCATGCACGTAGCCGACTCGATGGGCTTCCGGGTGAACACCTTCACCCACATCCTCGAAGGCTACAAGGTGGCCGACAAGATGGCGGAACACGGTGCCGGGGGGTCGAGCTTTAGTGATTGGTGGGCCTACAAGTACGAGGTGAAGGACGCCATCCCCCACAACGGGGCGGTCCTGCACCGCCAAGGGGTCGTGACGGCGTTCAATTCGGACGACGCCGAGATGGCCCGCCGTCTGAACCAAGAAGCCGCAAAAGCCGTGAAGTACGGCGGGGTTTCGGAAGAGGAAGCCCTGAAGTTCGTGACCATCAACCCGGCCATCCTGCTCCATGTGGACCACCGCACGGGATCGCTGGCGGTGGGCAAGGACGCGGACGTGGTGATTTGGAGCGACCACCCGCTGAGCATGGCGGCGCGCGCGGACGCCACCTTTGTGGACGGCATCCGGTACTTCGACCGCGCCGAGGATGCGGCGGCCCGCGAGGCGATGGTGGCGGAACGGGCGCGTTTGGTGCGTGCGATGGCCGAGCGCAAGGGCGCGGGCGAGCGCACGCCGTCCGAAAAAGTCCCCCGCCACTACCACTGTGACACCTTGATGGACGAAAACCGATGAACATCCGCACGCTAACGAGCTGTGCCGCGGCAGGTCTGCTCGCCGCCAGTTCCCTGTGGGCCCAGCCCACTCCTGCTCCTCCGCAACGCGGCTCGGTGCTCATCCTCCATGCGACGGCGCACCTCGGCACCGGCGATGTCGTCGCGAATTCGGGCGTCGGCTTCCGCGATGGCCGCATCGACTACGTGGGCAGCGCCGAGACGGTTCCCCGGACGTACGACCGGGTCATCGATGCCACGGGCCTGCACCTCTATCCGGGGTTCATCGCGGCGAACAGCACGCTGGGTCTCGTCGAAATCGAAGCCGTGCGGGCCTCGGTCGACGCCTTCGAAGTCGGCACCTTCCGCCCGAACGTGCGCTCGGTCATCGCCTACAACACGGACAGCGAGGTCACGCCGACTGTGCGCAGCAACGGCGTGCTCGTCGGCCAAATCACGCCCCGCGGCGGCACCGTCAGCGGCTCGAGCGGCATCGTCCAGTTTGACGCCTGGAACTGGGAGGACGCGGTCATCCGCGAGGTGGACGGCATCCACGTGAATTGGCCGGGCATGCACCACCGCCACCGCGAGGGCGAGAAGGTCGAGGTGCGCCGGCGCAAGACGTACGACCAGGAGCTCCACGAGGTGCGCCGGTTCTTCTCGGAAGCCGCCGCGTACGCACGCGTCGCCCGCCCGGATCCGGTCGACGTCCGCTTCGAAGCCATGCGGGGCATCTTCTCGGGCGACCTCGCGCTCTACGTGCACGCCGACGACGTGCGCCAAATCACGGCCGCGGTCCACTTCAAACGTGAATTCTCCATCCCGCGCCTCGTGCTCGTCGGCGGCTCAGATGCCCCCCTGGTCGCCGACCTGCTGCGCGACAACAGCGTCTCGGTGCTCATCGCCCGGCTCCACAGCCTCCCCCGTTTCGAGGACGATCCCGTCGACCGGCCGTTCACCCTCCCGAAGCTCCTCGAAGACGAGGGCGTGCTCTATGCCCTCGAGGGCAGCGGCAACATGGAAGCCATGTCCGCCCGCAACCTGCCCTTCTACGCGGGCACTGCCCACGCCTACGGGTTGACCTACGAGCAGGCGGTGCGCTCCATCACGTTGAGTGCTGCTCGGATCCTCGGGGTGGATGCCCGCCTCGGAAGCATCGAGACCGGCAAGGATGCGACGCTGTTCCTGTCCGCTGGGGATGCCCTCGACGTGCGCACAAACCGCGTGATGCATGCCTTCATCGGCGGCCGGGAAATCGACCTCGACAACCGCCAACGGGAGCTCTACCGCAAATTCGCAGGCAAGTACGGCCAGCCCGTCGTGGATTAAGTAGGCAGGGCGGAGCGCAGTCCGGCCCATGCCGGCTCGGGCAAGGCCGGGGTGAAGGGTCCCGCTGCGGCCGCACCGCGTTCGCGCACGGCGGCGGCCCGCTCCGCGGAATCCGGGTGGGTGCTCATGCCGTCCCACGTCACCGGCTCGCCGGCGGCCAACCGGTCGAAGAAGGCGGCCAATCCGTCCACTGAGATTCCCGCGGCGAGGAGGTAGTCGACGGCCCGGGCGTCCGCCTCGCGTTCCATGTCGCGGTCGAAGGCCGTGGCGACGGCGGTGCGCGCGGCTTCCACGAGGAGGCCTCCTGAGGCGCCGCCATCGAGGAAGAGCGTGACGACGGCGGCAAGGCCGATTTCCTTGATCAGCTTTTGGGTCACGTGGCCTTCGGCCAGGTGGCCTAACTCGTGCGCAATCACCCCGGCCACCTCATCCGAGGACGACGCGTCTGCCAGCAACGCCGTGTGCAAAACCAGCCGGTTACCGGGCAGGGCGAAGGCATTCACCTCGGGACTTTCGACGATGTGGACCTGCGGAGGCGTCAACCCGTTCGCCTCGACGAGACGGTCGACCAGGTCCTGCACCGGAACCGTGATGGCAGCCTCCTCGACCACCGTGGCGGTCGCGGCATAGCTCTCCCAGTACGCATCTCCGAGCGACGTTTCGACGGATTCGGGCAACTGCAGGATTTCATCCCACGGGATGGCCCGAATGGCCCACCACAGGCCGAGGATGCCCACGAGGAGAACGGCAGCAGCGAGGAGGAGGAGTTTTTTCACGGGGCAGAGGGTTCAAGCAAGGTGTCGGTGATGCGTGCAATCAGGGGGAAGCGCACGTGTTCTCCCCGTCGGGTCCGGATCGCGGCCTGAATCGTGCCGATGAACTCGGCGGCGTTCAGGAGCACGACGGCCCCAGCGCCCACGAAATAAAGCGTCGGGAAATCCGCGTCAGCAAGGTAGCACCGCACGGTCCACGCCATCAGGCTGGCGTTGACGATGAACAGCAGGAGTTGGGAAAGGAGGGCCTGGGTCGCATGCCAACGGGCGAAAGGTGCCGCCCTGCGGCTCCCGAGCGCAAAAATCACTGAAGCCACGAGGTTGATGATGGGAAGCGGGAGCCCGACGGCGACGGCCGCCATGGAGACGACGTAGCTGAAGCTCGCTTGCATAGCTTCTTGCTCAGTGGGCGCATCGTCGAACAGGACCATTCAGGCT
>JBIIRP010000131.1:0-4770 GCA_044341475.1 Flavobacteriales bacterium
GAGCTGGAGGGCGCTGATGAGGGTTTGGCGCATGCCCATCAACTCCACCTCATCGAGCGAAGGCGGCTCGACCTTGATGACAATCCCGGTCGTGAAAATCTGCTTCCGGTCGTACACAATGCGCGCACCGGCCTCACTGTAATCCGCGTCCGTGTAGTGCGACGAATTTCCTGCTCCGGTCTCCACGAGCACCTGGTGGCCGCGGGCCACGAGCAAAGCCACCGCTTCTGGGACCAGGGCCACCCGCTTTTCCTGCAAACTGTGCTCCTTCGGAATCCCGATAACGAGCTCACTGCCTCGAATGGGCACCTGCAGCAGCTGTTCCGCCGGGAGCAACGAGGCCTCCCGCGCAAGAGACCGAATCCGGGATTCCTCCATCGCAGCCGAAAATACACAATCCGACCTGCGGGACAGCCTACGGAACCCGAAGTTCCCAAAGGCGGTCGTCCTCCGGCCCTGCGGTGATGCGCAACCGCAGCGCATCGGGCGGCAGCAGGCCCGCAGCCCGGTCCGCCCATTCAACGAAGCACCAACCGGGCCCCGCATAGTACTCCCCCACCCCGGCCTCAGCGGCTTCCGCCTCTCCCTCAATCCGGTACAAGTCCATGTGAATCACCGGGGTTCCCATCCGGGTGGCGTATTCGTGCACGAGCGCAAAGGTGGGACTCGACACCTCGTCGAGGATGCCGAAAGCCGCGCCGAGGGCGCGCACGGTTGTGGTCTTCCCCGCGCCCATGTCCCCGTCGAGCACCACCACCCCGCCGTGGGGCCGCACCCCGCGCAGGACCTCCGCAAGCTCCGCAGCCGCCTCTTGCAACCGGACTTCCCGGATGCCTTCGCGCTGCCAATGCACCCTCATCGCGGATCCAATTCGACCCACGGGACGATGACTTCCGGCAGGGAAATGCCGCCGTGCTGGAAGGTGTTGCGGTAGAGTTGGACGAAGTGGTTTTGGTTGTTTGGGTAGACCAAAAAATCACTCCCCCGGGCAAAAATGTACGTGCTGCTAACGTGCGGCTTCGGCAGGCCCATCCGTTCCGGGTGGCGCACCTCGAAGACCTCGCTGGCGGAATAGCCGAGGTTGCGGCCCACCTTGTACCGGAGGTTCGGGTTCGTTTCGCGTTCCCCGCGGACCACCACCGGCTGATCCACCGGGACGGTGCCGTGGTCGGTCGTCACGATGACGCGCGCGCCGGTCGCAGCAATCGCATCGAAAAGTTCCTTCAACGAACTGTGGTTGAACCACGAAAGCGTGAGCGAGCGGTAGGCCGCCTCGTCCGACGCCAGCTCCCGGATGACCTCCATGTCCGTGCGCGCATGGGAGAGCATATCGACGAAATTGTAGACGATGGCGGTGATGGCGTTGGATTTGGTCTGATGGAATTGTTCCAAAAGCCGCCTGCCCGCCTGCTGGTTTGCCACCTTGTGGTAGCCCTGCTTCCCCGGCAGATCGAGCCGCTTGACCAACCGCTCGAACAAGGCACCCTCGTGGGCATTTTTGCTCCCCTCGGCGTCCTCATCCACCCACAACTCCGGATACACCCGCGCGATGTCCGCCGGGGTCATGCCCGCAAACAGCGCATTCCGAGCATATTGCGTTGCCGTCGGGAGGATAGAGAAATAGGGCGCACTCCGGGTCACCCGAAACTTGTCGGCGAGCAGCGGCTCCATCATGCGCCACTGGTCCCAGCGCAGGTTGTCCACCACGACGAGGTAGACCGGTCTGCCGTCTGCCTCGGCCCATGTGCGGGGCAACCGCTCGGGCAATACGCGGTGCGAAAGGACCGGCGAATCCGCATTCGGGTGGGCCATCCAGTCTGCATAGCCGGACTCGATGAACCTCACAAACTGCCGGTCTGCCTCGGCAAACTGCATGTCGAGCACCTCCCGCATGCCGGTATCCTCTGATCCTTCAAGCTCAAGTCGCCACCCGATGAGTTCGCCGTACAGCGCAATCCACTCGTCGGCATCGAGCCGGCTTCCTAACCGCACGCCCAACTCCCGAAACGCCTGCTGGTAGGACGCCATCGTTTTCTCCGACACAAGCCGCCGCTCGTCGAGGTGCTTCTTGAGCGCGAGCAGCAACTGATTCGGATTCACCGGTTTAATCAGATAATCGCTGATCTTCGAGCCGATGGCCTGCTCCATAACATGCTCCTCTTCGCTCTTCGTAATCATGACCACCGGCAGGTGGGGCCGGACCGCTTTGATGCGTTGCAGGGTTTCCAGTCCGCCGAGTCCCGGCATCTGCTCGTCGAGGAAGACGATATCAAACAGGTGGCTGGATTGTACTTCGCTGACGGCCTCCACGCCGCTGTTCACGCCGGTGACCGTGTAGCCTTTGGCCTCCAAAAACAGGATGTGCGGTTTGAGCAGATCAATTTCGTCGTCGGCCCAAAGGATGTGTGGAGAGCGGTTCATCGGTAAAGCAAAGTGAATCGGCTGCAAGGTAGCGTGCGGCGGGCGGGCGGGCACCGGTATCTTGCACCCTGAACACGCCCCGGATGGGAACCGCCCGCTCGCCCAAAATCATCAACGATCCGGTCTACGGATTCATTGCCCTGCGCCATCCTTTGGCCATCCGGCTGATGGACCATCCGTACGTCCAGCGCCTGCGCCGCATCACGCAACTGGGCCTATCGCATGTGGTGTACCCGGGCGCGGTCCACAACCGCTTTCACCACGCCGTGGGCGCGATGCACCTGATGCAGGAGGCCATCGACGTGCTGCGGAGCAAGGGCATCGACATCTCGCCCGAAGAGGACGAGGCTGCGTGCATGGCCATTCTGCTGCACGACGTCGGACACGGCCCGTTCAGCCATGCCCTCGAACACAGCATCGTGTCCGGCGTCCACCACGAGGACCTGTCGGCCGTGATCATGGCGCGTCTGAATGAGGACTTCGGCGGGGCACTGGATTTGGCCATCGCCATCTTCAACGACCACCATCCACGCCGCTTTCTGCACGACCTCGTCTCCTCCCAGCTTGACATGGACCGGCTGGATTACCTCGCCCGCGACAGCTTCTACTCCGGGGTCGCCGAAGGCAAGGTGGGGAGCGAGCGCATCATCAAGATGCTGCATGTGGTCGACAACCGGCTGGTCATCGAAGAAAAGGGCATCTACTCCATCGAGAAATTCCTCGTCGCGCGCCGGCTGATGTACTGGCAGGTGTACCTGCACCGCACCGTTCTCAGTGCAGAGCATATGCTGATGCACCTACTGCGCCGTGCAACGACCTTGACCCGGGCCGGCGAGCAGGTCTTCGCTACTCCTGCCCTTTCGGGGTTTCTCTCTGGCAACCGCGATCATGCTCAATGGTTTGCTGACCCCGAAGTACTGGAAGCCTTCTGCTCCCTGGACGACAGCGACATCCTGGCCTCGATGAAGGTGTGGAAGGAACACAACGATCCCGTGCTCGCGTTGCTCGCGAGGCGGCTGCTCTCACGGGAGCTCTTCCGCATCGAGCTGCGCCCGGAACCGTTTGATGCCGAGGAAGCAGCGTACTGGCGGGCTTCCGCCCGAAGCGCGCTCGGCCTCAGCGAAGACGAATCGCGGTATGTGGTCTTCGGTGGCGTCGTGGACAACACGACCTACGTGCCGGGCGGCATCCACATCCTCTTCAAAGACGGGCGTTTGCTCGACTATGCAGACGCTACGGATGCCTTCGATCGGGAGGCCATCCGCCGGCCTGTGGTCCGGCATTTCCTGTGTTATCCGAAGGAACTCAGGTGATGAGTTCCTCGCCGAGCTGATTGAACAGCTTGTACTCCATGAGCTCCATGGACGAGTTCGATTCCACCCGGATGGACGTCTTGTACTTCTTTTTCCATCCGCGGAGCATCGAATTCCACCATCCCCGCAGGATGTAGGATTCGACCATGGGGTGCACCATGAGGGTCAGGTTGCGCTGGCCCTCGGCCGACGTGAGGTACCCGATGCTGCTCTCGATGAGATCGGTGATGAGGATGGAGGCGCCCACTGTGCCGGTTCCGTTGCAGGAAGGGCAGGCTTCCGTCGTAGCGATGTCCGCCACCGGGCGCACGCGCTGGCGGGTCATCTCGACCACCCCGAAGCGGCTGGGCGGCAGGATGTTGTGCTTCGCTTTGTCCGCCTTCATGGCGGCCTTGAGTGCGTCGGTGAGCTGCTTGTTGTGCTCCCGCTTCGCCATATCGATGAAGTCGATGCAAATGATGCCGCCCAAATCCCGCAGGCGCAGGATGCGGGCCACTTCATCAACCACTTCGAGGTTCGTCATCAGGGCGTTTTCCTCCTGGTCCTTTGCCCCCGACTTGCGGCCGCCGCTGTTCACGTCGATGACGTGCATGGCCTCGGTTTGCTCGATGATGAGGTAGGCACCGCTTTTCAGGACGACCTGCTTTGCGAAGGCCGCTTTGATTTGGCGGTGGATCGACAACGCATCGAACAAGTCGCGCTCCTTGCTGAGCTTCAGTACGCTTTCTTTTTCCGGGGCGATGCTGTGGAGGTAGGCGCGGACGTCGTCCGCCAAACGCGCTTCGTTCACCCGGATGCTCGTGCAATCCGGTGTGAGCACATCGCGCAAGACGGTGCTCGTTTTGTCCAGTTCCCCGAGGACGCGCTTGCCCGGTTTGGCCTGGCGCAAGCGCTTGTGGAGCTCTGCCCACCGAGCGACCAAATCTTCGAGATCGGCTTTGAGTTCGGACGTGCCTTTCGACTCGGCTACGGTGCGCACGATGACCCCGAAACCTGGCGGCTGGATGTCTGCCATGAGCTTGCGCAACCGGGTACG
>JBIIRP010000021.1:0-16036 GCA_044341475.1 Flavobacteriales bacterium
CCCTCTGCAGCCATCCGCCACCGTATTGTATATGCATCGTCCGCTCCGGCTGCGGCTACGGCCCGGGCAAGCAGGTCGAGCATGCAGGCTTGGTCCGACAGCATTTTCTCGAAGTGCGGAAACCGCCAAGCTTCATCCACCGCATACCGGCAGATTCCTCCGCCGAGTCGGTCGTGGATGCCACCGGCGAGCATGCAGTTCAAGGTGGTCCGCAGTGCTTCAGGCACACTGCCCGACGTTGCTCGCGCTTCTTGAAGCATCATGCGCCAAAAAGGAGCGAGGGGAAACTTCGGGGCGCCGAATAGGCCGCCGTGGACCGGGTCGAGGAGGGAGGAGGTTGAGGTTGAGGTTGAGGGCGGGGGCGGGGGCGGGGGGGAGGTGAGGGTGGTGAGGAGGAGGGAGAGCCAGCGGCGAGGCGGGAAGTACGTGCCGCCGGCGATGGGCCTGCCGTCGGGCAAGCAGATGGCGTGCAGTGGCCAACCGTTCATCCCGGTCAGCGCGTGGATGGCCGCGAGGTAGACCCGGTCGACGTCGGGCCGCTCTTCGCGGTCCACCTTGATGCAGACGAAGTGCCGGTTCATGAAGGCGGCGATGTCTGGATCCTCGAAGGATTCGCGCTCCATCACATGGCACCAGTGGCACGCGCTGAACCCGATGCTGACGATGACCAGCCGCGATTCGTCGCGGGCACGCTGCCAAGCCGCATCGCCCCACGGCACCCAATCGACCGGGTTCGCCGCGTGCTGCCGCAGGTACAGACTGGATTCGTGCGCGAGCAGATTCATGGCAAAAGAGAGGCCCGGCCGACCCGCGTGGTGCGGATGGACCGGGCCCGAAAGTACACGTGGGGATTACTTCGCGCGGCGCAGGATGTAGCGCGTGCAGTAGATACCGGCTTTGCCGCCGTCGGTCGGGCTTTGGACACCCGTATTGATGAACGTCAGCTCCCATCCTTCTTGGGAGAGTTCGTTCAGCTTTGCCGTGACCGTCTTGTCGTTCGCGTAGATGTTCTCCATGTTAATACCGACCGCGCTGTAGAAGTTCTCGATCTTCACTTCCTGCATGGTCCCTGCGTTGTCGACGAGGATGCGGCTGCGGCCGAGGCCCGCGGGGATGATGGATTCGATGGTGGTGAAGGTCATGTACTCGTAGGAAGGCGCCGGTGCGTTGAAGGCAACGGCCGCGGCCAAACCTGCTGCGATGACGAGGGTGCCAGCGCCGAAAAGGATCTTGTTCATGGAGAGAGGGATTGTGTGTCGGCGGCAAAGCTACAGCCGACGCCCGGTCGGTTCGGTGGTGGTGCGGGTTACATTCGCGGTATGGGGCGGAAAATTTTCAGTGTGTGGCTGTTTGTGTTTGCGGCGGCGGCGGCGGGTCGGGCACAGGTGGATACCTTGTTTTGGTTCGTGGCGCCGTCGGTTGCGGCTTCCCACGGAGACTCGCCCGTCTTCCTGCGCTTCGCGACCTTCGGATCGCCCGCTGTCGTGACGGTGACGGCGCCAGCGAATCCCGCCTTCCCCGCCCAAACCCTGAACATCTCCGCAAACGCAGTCACTTCCCTGAACCTCGCGAATTGGCTCGCCGCCATCGAGAACCAGCCGGTGAACACCGTGCTGAACAAGGGCCTGCGAATCCACGCAACAGCCAGCATTTCAGCCTATTACGAGGTGAACCCGTCGTGCAGCTGCAATCCGGACATCTTCACGTTGAAGGGCGAAAACGCCCTCGGCACGACGTTCCGCACCCCCTTCCAGACCGTTTTTGCGAACGGATTCAGCACCACCTCCGGCTTCGATATCGTCGCCACGGAACCGAACACCACCGTCACCATCACCCCGACGAAGGCCCTGGTCGGCCATCCGGCGGGCGTGGCCTTCACGGTCGTGCTGCCGCAGGTCGGCTCGACGTGGTCCGGCCGCGCGCTGTCGGCCGCGGCGACCGAGCATCCATCGGGTACCCTGATCACGAGCGATAAGCCCATCGCGGTGACCGTGACCGACGATTCGGTGGGCCTGGAGCAGTGTTGGGACATTTTGGGCGACCAAATCGTTCCCCTCCCCCTCGTCGGCACCGAGTATGTGGCCATCAAAGGCAGCCTCAACACCCCCGACCGGGTCTTCCTCGTGCCCACCCAGCCCGGCACCCAGATCTTCCTGAACGGCAACCTCCAAGGCACCTTCAATCCCGGAACGAACTACAGCCATCAGCTCTCCACCGCTGCAGCTTACTACACCACTTCCGCCCCGGTCTATGCATGGCATGTGACGGGGTTCGGCTGCGAGGTGGGGGCTGCCCTGCTGCCGCCCATCCAGTGCACCGGGTCGCAAGAGGTGGCGTTCACGCGATCCACGTCGGAGAATTTTGGCATGAAAATCCTCGTGCCTGCAGGCGGCGAAGACGACTTCGAATTCAACGGCAACCCGAACCAAATCCCCGCCACCGCCTTCCTCAACGTCCCCGGAACGAACGGGGCCTGGAAGTACGCGAACCTCACGAACGTCAGCTTTGTCCAGGTCCTCGGGGCTTCGCGCATCGTCAACACGACGTCGTTCTTCCACCTCGGCATCGTCAACGGCGGCAACACCACCGGCTGCCGCTACGGCTACTTCAGCGACTACGCCGAAAACCGGTTCCAGGTCTCCACCCCAGTGGGTCAGGGCTGTGTCGGCGACCCTTTCTCGCTGACGGCCAGCGCAGTCCCTGGCGCAACCTACACGTGGACGGGCCCCGGCGGCTTCACGGCCTCGACGAACCCCTACACCTTCGACGCCCTCGCGCTGTCCGACACGGGCACCTACGTGATTTCCGGGTTCGTGGGCACCTGCCCCATCGAGTCCGACACGATGGAGCTCCTCGTGCACGCCGTCCCGGAACCGCCGGTCCTGTCCGCCCCGGACAGCATCTGTGCGGGCGAATCGCTCGTCGTCTCGACGGCCGCCCAGGCCGGGATGTTCTACCTCTGGCAGGGACCGGCAGGCAACCTCCCGAACGTGGCCGTGCAGACCTTCCCGTCTGCCGGTCCGTCCCAAGACGGAGTCTACACCCTGACCTTGAGCGATCACGGGTGCGCCTCCGCACCGAGCTCGGTGGAGGTGCACGTCGTGCCCACGGCGGCGGCCGCGCTCGACGGGGGCGACGTCGTCGTGTGCGAGGGGACGCCGTGGGAGTTGGGGGCGCTGGGAACCGGGGTCTGGACGTGGACGCTGCCGGATGGGTCGGTGGTGCAGGGCGATGGGGTGGGGTCCTCAAGTGCCGCCGTCGGCCAGGCCGGATGGTATGTGCTCGGGGGGATTGTGGAGGGGTGCGCGGTGCTGCCGGACTCGGCTTCGGTGGTGGTGCTGGAGGAGCCGGCGCCGCCCGCGGTCGAGGGGCCCGGCGCCGTTTGTGCCGGCGCGGACGGGGTGTGGACGGTCGAGGTACCCGGGGGGGCGGTGGTCGAGTGGACCGGGCCAGATGGGGCCGTGGTGGGAGGGGAGGTGCTGGAGGTGGGGGCGATGGGGGCTGGGGATGCCGGGGTGTATTCGGTGGCCGTCGCGGTGCAGGGATGCACGTCGGCGGCGACGGAGTTCGCCGTGGAGGTGGTGGAACCGGTGCAGGCGTCGGTGGGGGGAGCGGGGGAGCTCGAGGTGTGTGCCGGGGAGCCGTTTGTGTTCGCGGCCGAGCCGGAGCCGGGCGCGCAGTGGGCGTGGCAGGGACCGACGGGGTCAACCGCGACCGGGGCCCAATGGACGGACGGGTCGGCGGCGGCGGCGGATGCGGGGTGGTACGTGCTCGGAGGGGTGGTGGACGGCTGTCCCATGAACGAGGACAGCGTGTTGCTTGTGGTGGTGCCGATTCCAACGCCACCGGGGATTGCAGGAGGCGGGACGTTTTGTGAAGGGTCGGATGCGACTCTCGTGGCCTCAGGGACGGGCGAGGTGGCGTGGACGACTCCGACGGCCGGCGCGGCTGCCGGGCCAGAGCTTGAGCTCGACAACCTGACGCCGGAGGATGCGGGGACCTACACGGCGACCCTGACTGTGGACGGGTGCACGTCGCCGCCCGCGGCGGCCACGGTGCAGGTGGTGCCGTTGCCGGCGGCGGTGGCGGATTGGGGACCCACGGCGGTGGTGCTCTGTCCGGACGAGGTTGCGGAGCTCGTGGTGCCGTTTTACGATGCGGCCTATGCGGCAGAGTGGACGTACACGGCGCCGGGTGCCGGGCCACAGGCGGCGGGAACAGGGCCAGCGCTGACGAGCTTCGGGGACGGCGTGTACTTCGTGGAGCTGGCCACCGGGGCGCCGTGCTTCCTCACCGCCGCGGGTTCGTTTGAGGTGGTGACGGATATCTGCGATTTGCTCATCCCGAACGTGATCACGCCGAACGGCGACGCGTTCAATGGCCGGTTCCACGTCCCCGGATTGCACCGGCTGCCGGGCACGCGCTGCACCGTGTTCAACCGCTGGGGGACGGCCGTTTATGTGCACGAAGACTTCGGAAATTCCGAGGGCTGGGCGCCGGACCTGGAGTCGGCGGCAGAGGGCACGTATTTCTATGAGTTGCTGCTGCCCGCGACCGGCGGAACGGTAGGAGTGGCGGATGCGAGTGGCCTCAGCGAGGTGGAGCTGGACCGGCCGGTGCGGCTGTCCGGAATCCTGACGGTGCTGCGTTGAGCGTTCTGCGCCGGGCTATCTTTGCACTCCCGCGCGTCCTGCGCTGCCACCCGACATGAAAGACACCGCCGTTTCCGACCTCATCGCCGCCGAGCTCCGGCGCCAAACCGAGGGCATCGAGCTCATCGCCAGCGAGAACTACGTCAGCAACCAGGTGCTCGAAGCCCAGGGCAGCATCCTGACAAACAAGTACGCAGAGGGTCTGCCAGGCCGTCGCTACTACGGCGGGTGCGAGGTGGTGGATGCCGTCGAGCAGCTGGCCATCGACCGCTTGCGGGAACTCTTCGGCGCGGCCTGGGCAAACGTCCAACCGCACTCGGGAGCCTCGGCAAACGCCGCCGTTATGCTGGCGTGCCTTAAGCCGGGGGACGCGATTCTCGGGTTTGATTTGGCCCACGGCGGACACCTCACCCATGGATCTCCGGTCAACTACTCCGGCAAGCTCTACGACGCACATTTCTATGGCGTCGAACCGGATACCGGCCGCATCGACATGGACAAGGTCGAGGCAAAGGCACTTGCCGTCCGGCCGCGGCTCCTCATCTGCGGCGCTTCGGCCTACAGCCGCGACTGGGACTACGCGCGGTTCCGCGCCATCGCCGACGCGGTCGGTGCGCTGCTCCTCGCGGATATCGCCCACCCAGCCGGCCTCATCGCGGCCCGGCTCCTGAACGACCCGGTTCCCCACTGCCACATCGTCACAAGCACCACGCACAAAACCCTGCGCGGGCCGCGCGGGGGAATCATCCTCATGGGCCAGGATTTCCCGAATCCGTGGGGACTGACCGGCCCGAAAGGCGACGTCCGGCAGATGTCCGCGCTGCTCGACAGCGCCGTATTTCCCGGCATGCAGGGCGGGCCGCTCGAACACGTCATCGCCGCGAAGGCCGTCGCCTTCGGCGAAGCGTTGCAGCCGGATTTCCGGGCTTACATGGAGCGGGTCCGTGCGAACGCGGTCGTTCTGGCGGAGGAGCTCGTGGGCCGCGGGTACGATTTAGTGAGTGGTGGAACGGACAACCACCTGATGCTCATTGACTTGCGGAGCAAGGGGGTGACCGGGAAAGCCGCAGAAGCCGCCCTCGGCGCCGCGCACATCACCGTGAACAAGAACATGGTGCCCTTCGATACGCAGTCTCCGTTTGTCACCAGCGGCATCCGGGTCGGCACGCCGGCCGTCACCACCCGCGGTTTGGGCACGGCGGACATGGCCCAACTCGCCGAATGGATCGACGGTGCCATCGCGCACGCAGCAGACCCGGCCGCACTTACCCGCATCGGTGACGACGTCCGCCGCCGGATGGAAGGCCTCCCGCTCTTCGCGGCCTGAGGCAGCCGGACACATTCTGACGCGCGGTCAGGCCTCGACGGCCCGGTCGACCGTGAGCACGCCCGGCACGGACCGGAGCTTCTCCTGCAGCTCGGCCAAATGCACCGTGTCGTGTACCAGCACCACCGCCCGCCCGAAGAACGTCCCGTCCTTCGACTCGAAGCTGATGGCCCGCATGTTCACGCGCATGTCTTCGGAAATCACGTGGGTAATCGCGGACACTAGGCCCACGTCGTCGAATCCTGTGAACGCCAGGGTGACTTCGAATTGGGTGGCCGCCTTCGAGGCCCACTGGGCTTTCATGACCCGGTAGGCGTACTTCGACATCATGTTCGTCGCGTTCGGGCAGCTCCGCCGGTGGATCTTGATGCCGCCGGTCACCGTCACGAATCCGAACACCTCGTCGCCGGGGATGGGGTTGCAGCAGGTTGCCAGGCTGTAGTCGAGCTGCTGGAGGCCCTCGCCGATGAGCAGCGTGTCGCCCTTGCCCGGCAGTGCGGCAGGCGCAGGGGCCGGTTCGGGCGCAGGCGCGGGTAGTTCAGTCCGCTCCCATTCGATGCGGCCCTTGTCCGCCCGGAACGACGGCAGTCGGTCGAGGTCGATGCGGTCCGTCGCGACGCGGTAGTAGAGCTCGTGTGGGCTGTCTTGCTTGAGCCGTTTTGTGAGCTGCTCGATGTTTGCGGCGATGAAGTCGATGCCCTCGCGGCGCATCCATTTCCGCAGCCGCTCCTTGCCCTCTTCCGCGGTGCTGCGCTCCGATTCGCGCAGGGCGTGTCGGATTTTGGAGCGGGCGCTCGCCGTGACCACGTAGCCCAGCCAGTCCTCCTTCGGACTTTGTTTCCGCGAAGTGATGACCTCGACCTGGTCCCCGCTCGCCAGCACATGCGACAGCGGCACCAGCCGGTGGTTCACCTTCGCCCCGATGCACCGCATCCCGACGTGGGTGTGCACCCGAAACGCGAAGTCCAGCGTCGTCGCCCCTTTCGGCAGCGTGAACAGGTCCCCGTGCGGCGTGAAGACGTAGATCTCGTCGCTGTACAGGTTGAGCTTAAACTCGTCGATGAACTGCAGGGCGTCTTCTTCGCCGCTTTCCAGGATTTCCCGGATGGAATCCAGCCACCCGTCGAGCCGCTTTTCCGCCGACGGCGCAGCGGTCTCAGGGACCGGCGCGCCGTTCTTGTAGCGCCAATGGGCGGCCAGGCCCTTCTCGGCCACCTCGTCCATCCGCCGCGACCGGATTTGGACCTCGACCCACTTGCCCGTCGGCGACATGACTGTGGTGTGCAGCGATTCGTAGCCGTTCGCCTTCGGCAAGCTGATCCAGTCGCGCAGCCGGTCCGGGCTGGGCTGGTAGTAATCTGTGACGATGCTGTAGGTGCGCCACGCGTCCGCCTTTTCGCGCTCGTACGGCGTATCGAGGATAATGCGGATGGCAAATACATCGTAGACCTCTTCGAAGGAGACGCGTTGCTTCTGCATTTTCTGCCAAATGCTGAAGATGCTCTTCGTGCGGCTGCGGATCTCGTACGTCATGCCGGCCACATCGAGCGCCCGCCGGATGGGCAGGGTGAAGGCGTTGATGAAGCGGGTTCGGACGGACTGGGTTTTGCGCAGTTTCGCCTCGATGTCGTGGTAGGCCTCCGGCTCCTTGTACTTCAGCGCCAAATCCTCCAGCTCCGTCTTGATTCCGTACAAACCCAGCCGATGCGCCAGTGGCGCGTACATGAACAAGGTTTCCGAGGCAATCTTCTGCTGCTTGTCCGGCCGCATGTGCTCGAGCGTGCGCATGTTGTCGAGCCGGTCGGCAATCTTGATGAGGATGACCCGCACGTCGTTGCTCAGCGTGAGCAGCATCTTCCGGAAGTTCTCCGCCTGCGCACTCGTACCGGGCTCGAACACCCCGCTCATCTTCGTCAGGCCATCGACGATGTTGCGTTCGCGTTCCCCGAACAGGTTGCCCACATCGTCGAGCGTCATATAGGTGTCCTCGACCGTGTCGTGCAGCAGGGCGCACACGATACTCGTGGTGTCGAGACCCATCTCCTCTGCTACGATGCGCGCGACTCCGATGGGATGGTAGATGTAGGGCTCACCGCTTTTGCGGCGCATGTCTTTGTGCGCTTCCAGCGCCAAATCAAAGGCCTTCCGAATCGCCCGCCGGTCCGCCGCCGACCGGCTGTGCACCGCCGCCCTCAAGAGCCCGCGGTACCTCCGCAGGATCTCGTTCTTTTCGAGTTCGAGGTCGATGGCTGCAGCCTCCATGCCTCAAATATCGGAACCACGGCACGCCCGTGCCGCATGTCGAAACACGCAAAAAAAGGTCATATCACCTCCACTTACCGAATGACGGTCGCTTCCCGATCCGGCCCCACGGACACGATGCCCACGGGCACGCCGGTTTCGCGTTCCACCATGGCGATGTAGTCCGCAAACGCCTCCGGAAACTCCGGCTCGCTCCGCACCCCGGTCAAATCGCAGTTCCAGCCGCGGTGCGGCCGGTACACCGCCTCCACCTCGTCCGCCTCGATGCCGTACGGCAAATCCGCCGTCAACGTCCCGTCCGGGAGCCGGTACGCATGGCAAACGGGAACCTCAGCCGCATCCGCCAGCACGTCCGCCTTCATCATGGCCAGCCGGGTCACCCCGTTCACGCGGCAGGCATACCGCAGCTGCACAAGGTCCAGCCACCCACACCGCCGTGGCCGTCCCGTCGTCGCCCCATATTCCCCGCCCGCCTGCCGCAATGCCTCGCCCGCCTCGCCATGCAACTCCGTCGGAAACGGTCCCGACCCCACCCGGGTGCAGTAGGCCTTGAAGATGCCGATGACGTCTCCGATGCGGTTCGGCGCGATGCCCAGGCCCGTGCACGCTCCGGCGGCAATCGTATTCGACGAAGTCACAAAGGGATAGGTCCCGAAGTCGATGTCGAGCATGGTGCCTTGCGCGCCTTCCGCGAGGATGCGCTTTCCGCGGTCGAGGGCGTCGTTCAGGAAATGTTCGGCATCGATCAGGTTCAACGTGGCCAGCTCCCGCACGGCAGCAAACCACTCTTCCTCAGCCGACGCCAAATCAAACCCGGCCCCATCGAATCCATCGAGGAGCCCGAGATGTTTGGCCTTGAGTGCGGCATACCGCTCCTCGAATCGTCCGGAGGTCAGGTCGCCCACGCGCAGGCCGTTGCGGCCCGTCTTGTCCATGTAGGTAGGCCCGATGCCCTTCAGCGTCGACCCGATCTTCGCGCTGCCTTTCGCGAGTTCGCTCGCGGCGTCGAGCATGCGGTGGGTGGGCAGGATCAGGTGGGCCCGCCGGGAGAGGTAGAGGTTCGGCCGCGGATCGATGCCACGGGCCATCAGCCGGTCCACTTCTGCTTTGAAAATCACCGGGTCGATGACCACACCGTTGCCCACGACGTTCGTCGCCTCCGGGCGGAAGACGCCGCTCGGGATGGTGTGCAGAACATGTTTGACCCCGTCGAAAATCAGCGTATGGCCGGCGTTCGGCCCGCCTTGAAACCGGGCGATTACATCGTACTCGGGGGTGAGCACATCGACCACTTTGCCTTTGCCTTCGTCGCCCCACTGCAGGCCGAGGAGAACGTCCACCTTCATGGGTGCAAGGTAGGGCGACCGGCGGTGCTTTTCCCGTTTTCTGCCGTCTTCCGCCGCGCAAAGACATGCAGCGAATGGTGCAGCACCTCGATGCCGAAGAGCTCCTCAAGGGTCGACGTAATCTGCTGGATGCGCGGATCGCAAAATTCCAGAACCTCACCCGTGTCTGCGAGGATGACGTGGTCGTGTTGCCGGATGCGGTAGCACTTTTCGAACTGAGCGGTTTTGTCGCCAAACTGGTGCCGACGCACCAGCCCGCAGTCAATCAGCAACTCCATCGTATTGTAAAGCGTCGCCCGGCTGACCCGGTAGTTGCGGCCCTTCATGTGGACATACAACGCCTCCATATCGAAGTGCCCCTCGAAGGCATAGACCTCGGCCAGAATGGCAAACCGCTCTGGCGTTTTGCGGTGGCCTTGTTCTTCGAGGTAGCGTTCAAACAGTTCGCGGACCTGTTCCTGTCCTGCGCTGGTTTCCATGGCCGCAAGGTACGCCCCGCCTTTAGCGCATCAGCACCACCGTCCCAGTGAATTCCAGCCGGTCGGGCCCATACGCGGACGGCACGATGGCCCGCCACTGATACACTCCATCGGGTGCGAAATACTCCCCACCCTGCACGTTGCCGTTCCAAAAGTCCTCAGGATCCTCCGTATCGAACACCGCCGTCCCCCACCGGTCCACTACCGTAAATCGGTACCCGGCCGCCTGGCCTCCGACCAGCACTGGCGCCAGCACTTCGTTGACCCCATCCCCGTCGGGTGTGAATGCCGTGGGCACGAAGAAGGACACCTCGCCTTCGATCACCAGCACAGCACATGCTGTTGAAGGGCACCCGAGATCCGACATGCATTCGAGGCAAATCAGATGCTCGCCGGTCACCATTTCCTCAAACCGAAACTCCGGACTCCACTCCTCGCTTTCCCCGACCTGCCCGATGGTCCACGCGCATTCCGCAGCGCCGGTCGTTGTGTTCACGAAACTGACCTCGGGATCCAGCGCGTCGACGGGAATCGGAGTCCAGTAAAAGTCGACGGCCGGCGCGGGCGCCCCGATCAGGGTGGTGGTGATGACCGAATCGCACCCGGTCAGTGTGGAGGTCAGGACACTCGTGTAGGTGCCCGAGGTGGATACCGGCAGGCCGTTCGGCAGCACATGGACATCTCCTGCGCACAGTACCACGGACTCTGACTGTGCAAAGGATTGCAGAACAGACACTTCGGTCGTCGTCATCACCGGGCAGCCCGTCGTCGGCGATTCCACCGTGGTGACATACGTTCCTGCCGCGGTAACCGACGTGCCGTCCGGGAGGGCATGGAACTCTCCCGGACACAGGGCCACCGAGGTTTCGAAAAAGAGGGAGGGATGCACGGTCAGCTGCACGGTCACGGTGCTGTCGCAGCCGTTCGTGGCGGGGAAGGTGCGGAGCACCTCGCCGCTCGCCGTATAGACTTCCCCCGCCCAAACCCACTGGTCGCACGCCTCGACAGCGACCTCCACCGCGAGGGGCTCCGGCACCGTAAGCTCCAGCACCCGGACGCTGTCGCATCCGAAGGCCGTCGTAAACACCGCGGTATAGGTGCCGCTCGCAGCATAGGTGGAGCCTTCAAAGAGGTAGGGCGTTTCCGGACAGGTCCACGCCTCAAAGGTCAGCGTAGGCGACGGGTGGACCGTGACAGAAAGCGCCACCGTCGAATCGCACCCCGCGGCCGTGGAAAGTGCGGCCGTGTAGGTCCCCGAGGTGGACACCACTGCCCCATCGAACGTCAGCGTTTCGCCGTCGCAGAGGTCGGCCTCGAGGGCCGTCGTCGCGACAGGGTGAACCACCACGTCAACCGTGTCGCTGGCAATCGGACACGTTCCGGTCCATCCGGAGACGACGTAACTCCCCGCATCCGCAGCCGAGGCACTGCCCAGAGCGAGGCTCAGGCCGTTCCCCGTGAATCCGCCCGGGCCCGTCCAGTTGTAGAGACCGTTTTCTACCGGGGCCACCTCGATGGTGAGGGGATCGCCCGCACAAACCTCGATGTCTTCGGCGGCCGCTTGGTAGGACCGTTCGCCGTAGTCGCTGAAGTAGCCGTAGCGGCATCCCGTTGAAGCTCCGCCGTGGATGATGCCCAGGTGGAAGAAGTCCTCGGAGTTCGTGATGCGGGAGGCGTCGAGCTGGGGCACGAAGCCTGTGCCAGTGATTTGGGCGTACATCCACGCGCCGCCGGAGCCCGGGACGGGGGCAAAGGCGGAGGCGGGGATGGAGCCGGCTACCCCGTTGAACAGAAACGCGTCTTCCGCTCCGGTGGGTACGAGCAAGTTGATGCCGAGAAATTCGCCGGTCGACCGCACGAACACCACCGATTCCGAACCCGTGCACTCCGTGCTCGGTAGGAGCGCTCCACCGACCTCGCACCCGAAGCCCGTCAGGTGCCAAACGTACACGTCGGCCGTTGCCTCGATGAGCGCCGCCGGTGCGGCGAGGATGTGCATGTAGGCCTGGCCTGCGGCGAGCGTGGCGACTGGGACTCCACCGATGGAGACTTGGGTGCCGGGGGCGGTGGCGACGACGAAGAGCCGGTCGGTGTTCGTGTTGAGGTAGCCCCGGATGGCGACGTACTCGCGGCCCACGATGGGCACGGGGACGATTTGGTCCCCGGTGAGATCGAGGCACCCGCCATTGAATGGAGCACCGTTGAGGGAGTCGTCGTGGATGGTGATGGCGACGGGCTTCGTCGAGGTGACGACCGTGCCGGTGGGATGTGCCGCCGCCGCTGTCGAGGCCGCGCGGGCAGAATACGTCGAGCCCACGAAGGGCAGCACGATAGTGAACGGCACACCCGCCGGATGGCCGATGAGGGCTTGGGTGGGGGTGATGGTAACCGTTGTATTTGCCTCGGTCGCGACGATGTCGAACCCGCCGGGCGACGAGGCGTAGGCGTTGACGAGGTAGTTCTGGAGCGGAATGTAGAAGTGCGTTCCGAGTGCGTTGCGGCCTTTGAGCACGAAAATATCCGGGTTGCAGCCGCACCCCGGATTGACCTCGTAGTAGGCGCTGACGGGTGCAGTGGAAACGATGCGTAGGCCTTTTGTGAGCACCTGATCGAAGGGTTGGTTTTCGACCAAACCCAGCCAGGGCGTGAGATCCAGCGACGCCGCAGAGGCGGGAGGGATGGCGATTGTTTGCGGCGGGAAGGCCGGATTCGCGGGTTGGTCCACTGTGACCGTTGCGCCGACGTCGAACGTGGCAAACCGCAGCAGCACCGGGGCATCCCCGTGCAATGCGGTCACTTCCGGAGCGACGAAAAAGAAGGTGTCATCGGTTTGGCCGCTTGCGGCAAGCATACTTCCCACCGCGCACACCGCACAGAGCCACCTTCGCAATCCCATGGCGCTCAAGGTACGCACGCGAAGCGAGGCCCCGTCAGAGCAGCCGCTGCACGATGTCCTCCACAGCAATCCCCTCTGCCTCAGCCTTGTAGTTGCGCACGATGCGGTGGCGCAGGATGGGCAGCGCCACGGCGCGCACATCCTCAATGTCCGGACTGTACTTCCCGGAGAGCGCCGCATGCACTTTCGCGCCCACGACGAGGTACTGCGACGCCCGGGGACCCGCGCCCCAGCTCAGGTAGGCGTTCACTTCCGCGGTGGCCCGTTCGCGGCCCGGACGGGTTTTTCCGACGAGGCTCACGGCGTAATCGAGTACATTTTCTGCCACCGGCATACGGCGGATGAGCTGCTGGAAACCGATGATTTCCTCGCCGGTGAGCACGGGTTGGACGTCCGTGCGCAGGTCCGCCGTAGTCGCTTTGACGATGCTCAGTTCCTCGGCGTGGCTGGGATAATCGACCCAGGTGTTGAACATGAAGCGGTCGAGCTGCGCCTCAGGCAGCGGGTATGTGCCTTCTTGTTCGATGGGGTTTTGCGTTGCGAGAACGAAGAACGGCTCCGGCAGCGGATAAGTCGTTCCTCCGGCGGTCACCGCGCGCTCCTGCATCGCCTCAAGCAATGCGGACTGGGTTTTCGGCGGCGTCCGGTTGATTTCGTCGGCCAGCACGATGTTCGCAAACAGCGGACCTTTGACGAACCGGAATTGCCGGTTTTCATCGAGGATCTCGCTCCCCACGATGTCGCTGGGCATGAGGTCCGGGGTGAACTGGATGCGGCTGAACGTCAGGCCCAAGGCGCGCGCAATCGTGTTGACAAGCAGGGTCTTTGCCAAACCAGGCACCCCCACCAGCAACACATGGCCTCCCGCAAAAATCGCCGTCGTCGCTTCCCGGATGACCTGCTCCTGGCCGACCATCACCTTGCCCACCTCCGCGACCAGCGCGCGGTGCTTTTGCTGCAGCGCTCCGAGCGCCTCCTGATCCGATCCGTACTTCACGTCCCTAAGGTACATCCCGCATCTGTGAAGCGGTGCATGCCTTCGTACCGTGTGACGATGACGTGGGGGTGAGGACGGTTTGGCCTGTGGCGCCGCAGGCCCACAGCAGCAGGCCTCCGACAGCGAATGCGCCGGTTCGCACAGCACTCATTCGTCGTGGTGTTCCTCGTGCAGGGCTTCCTCCGGTGCCGCCTGAAGCCCTCCCTTTGTGAACTCCGTGTGGCGGATTTCACCGCCGGTTTTGCCCGTTACGCCCATCAGAATGCACGTGGTGAGGGCCAAAACGCCCACCCCTCCGCGCACCAGTGCCAGCTGGCCAGCGCGCCCGAGGGCAACCACTGCGAGCACTGCGGTGCCTAACCCGAGCGCATAGGCCCATTCCGCGGTTTCTTCGTGCGATTCGATCGCGGTTTCCAGCACGCCGGGGATGGTTTCGGCGACTTCTTCCGGAGACTCCCCGGTCAGGAAGGCCGCGTAACCCACCAGACCTACGGCAATAAACGCCACTAAACCAGCACGTTATACATCCGGCTTGCGCAACGCTGCACCGGCGGCAAAAAGCACAAGGGCAAAGGGAAAGCCCACGATCGGAACGTGGTTGAGTACGAGGTGGAGGTAAGCCCAGTTCATGCACCCACGCTACGCACGCCCGGGACGAATTGGCTGATTTTCCTCAAGGGCTTGAGCGGAAGCGTCCACGGCGCAGGCCGCAGGCCGTTCATCGCCCAGGCCCGGCGGTCTTCCCGGTGGGCCCGCAGGCGGCCGGTCCACGTGGCGTTGCTGAGTCCACCGGCCCGCATGCGCACGGCCACGTCAGGCAGGTAGGCGACGGGGCGGCGCTGCACATGGATGAAGCGCAGCATAAGCTCGTAATCAGCGGAATAGCGCAGATCTGTGTTGAAGCCGCCGGCGGAGCGTAGCGCCTTCGTACGCGCAATGAAGGTGGGGTGCGGCGGCATCCACCCCCGGAGAAATGCCCCGTCCCGGTACCTGCCGCCGCGCCAAACCCGCACCACCCGACCGTCCCCATCCACCACCTCCACATCGCCGTACACCGCATCCACCGCGGTCTCCCGCAAGCACGCCGCCGCCTGCGCCAGCACCCGCGGGTGGGCGTACACGTCATCCGCATGCAGGAACGCGACGACCTCGCCGGTCGCAAGCTCCAGCCCGGCATTCATCGCGAAGTACAACCCCTTGTCCGGCTGCGAAATCAGGTGGGCGATGCCCGCGCGGAAGGGCTCCACTGCAGCCAACGTACCATCCGTGGACGCCCCGTCGAGGACGATGTGTTCGATCGCGATGGACGGATCGCGCTGTGCTGCCACGGATGCGCAGGTCGCGGCGATGGTGTCGGCAGCATTGTAGGTCACCGTGACCACAGAGACGGTAACCGCGGACCCGGCTTGCATTTCTTTAGGGCTGATTCGCAGCGGTATGCCACGGCCGCTCAAACGTGCAGTCGGTGTAGGGCGCATCGATGCGCACATACACCTCGGCCAGCCGGCGATCAATCCAGCGGTTCAGTTGGCGTGCGGACAACTCATTTTCGACAAGCGTCTGGAAGAGCGCGTAGTCGTCTTTCGGATTTGCTCGGTGGGCGGGATACCGTCCGTCCAGCCGGAACACCGCCACATACCCCTTGCCGTCGGCGTCTTGCAACTGAACGGGTGCGCTGGTTCCTCTTGGCTCCAGTCCTGCCAGCACGAGGTAGACGTCGGCCTCGAGCTCATCCACGCCCCATCGCGTTCCCCCGTCGGACGGGTTCGCTACCGTTCCTCGCTGGTTCCGGGTCTCCTCCCGGGTCGAAAACCGCTCCACGGCGTCATCGAATCCCAAACTCCCGGCCGCAAGTGCCTTTCCGATGGAGTCCATTTGCACCGCCATCCGCTCGAGTTCTTCTGCATCGATCCGCGGCGACATGAGCACGTGGCAAGCGCTGTAAAGCTCACCCCGCCGCTCCGTCACCCGCAAGAAGTGGTACCCGAAGTCCGACTCAAACACGGGCGACAAATCCCCCACCGGGGTATCAAATGCAGCTGCCTCGAATTCCGGCACGAATTGGCCCCGACCTACA